>NC_003552.1:2421680-2724390 GCF_000007345.1 Methanosarcina acetivorans C2A
CCCCGGCGTAGTCTCGCACTGCGCCATGGCCTGCGAGGATAATCGGTTTTGTCGCCTCTTGCAGGACTTGAGCTGCGCGTGTAATCTGTGCGGACCCTGGCATACTGTCCGCTTCATCGGACCGGGCAAGCGGGCGCAAGCCGGTGAGGCCCGAGATTGACTCTACGTCCTCAGGAACGCAAAGATAGACGGCACCCGGCCGCGAAGTTTGGGCTTTCTCAAACGCTTCCCGCATCATTTCGGGTATGGCAGCGGAACCGATAATCATCTCGGCCCATTTTGTAACCGGCTTGAACATGTTCAGCAGATCGACAACCTGATGAGTCTCCTTGTAGATGCGGTTGAGGCTGACCTGGGCGCTGATCGCCACCAGAGGGGTGCTGTCGGTGAAGGCGTCGGCTGTTCCCAGAAGCAGATTAATAGCACCCGGTCCCAGCGTGGATATACAGACACCCGCCTTGCCCGTGACTCGACCATAAATGTCAGCCATGAATGAAGCACCCTGTTCATGGCGCACCACAATGAAGCGGATAGTTGAATCTCCTAGAGCATCGACGAACCTGATGTTCTCTTCACCTGGAAGCCCGAAAATGTACTCGACACCCTCATTCTCGAGGCACTGGACCATGAGCTGAGCTGTAGTGAGAGTGGTGTCCTCTGCCACAATCTTCTCCTTTACTTCCTGGCTCTTGTCTGCCGAGCTGGTGTCCCTGTGGGCCGACACAGCTTCGTGCAGACATCCGTGAGGATCCATCGATCATCCTCCTGTGCTCTCGCAAACCACGTCATCCGCTTCGTGATGTGATCGGGTGCGTTGTGTCTTCCGGCTGTAATGCGTGCAGCCTCTGTGGTGGTTATTCCTGTGACTCTTTCTGTTGCCTTTCATTTCATTCCCCTTCCCCTTTATACTCATACATAATTATAATTATAATTGTATATAATGATTTTAGTTTTCAGGATTGATTCATTCCGTCACAGAACAGACCCTGAATGATTCCGCCAAAGGACAGACCCTGAATGCAAAAGCCGCTGGTACTAACAGGAATAAGATAGTTGCTGTAGCTTTAGTTCCTTCAGGAATAGACATGCGGTTAAAAGCTCGCTCCAGTAACTCCACAAACAGAAATTATAGGAACCAGCATACATAAACCAAAAGTTCTTTTAAAATGGATACCTATTCTTGCAACCAGGGAACCATTATACCCTATGAACAAACCAGCACCTACGCTGGGTCCTATAAGTACTAAAAGGATTAATATGACGGCCCGACATAGAGTCCAAAACGGACACAAAACAGAGAAAAAAGCCATTGAATTGATTCGGTTCCTGATTGGAATTCCCTCCGAGGCCTGATACAACTATGCCTATGTCCAGTTGCAGAGATCCTTTTTCTACTCCCCTTCCACCCATTATATTATTACTTTTCCTGATCCGTAAAACTTACAAAAGCCCTCTTCTCTCAAATCAGGAGACAGCCAGAAAATGATGATCGCAGGAATTGATGAAGCCGGAAAAGGTCCTGTAATCGGGCCCATGTGCATAGGAGGCGTAAAAATCGAGGAGTCCAGAGCCCATATACTCAAGGTGCTTGGAGTTGCCGATTCCAAGAAACTGACGCCGAAAAAAAGGGAGCAGCTCGCATCCCAGATCAAAAAACACGCCGACGGTTTCTTCATCCTTGAGATCACCCCTGCTCAGATTGACGAACTCCGGAAAATTATGAGTATGAACGAGATCATGGTTATCTGTTTTGCAAAAGTTCTCGAACAGCTGAAACCGGATATCGTATATGCCGATGCTGCAGACGTAAAAGCCGAACGCTTTGCCGAAAACCTCCGCAGGCAGTACGCAAAAACCAACCCTGCCCACGCAAAGAAAATAGAAATCATCTCTATGCACCAGGCCGATGCAATATATCCTGTAGTCTCGGCAGCCTCGATCATTGCAAAAGTACGCAGGGACGAACTCATCGAAGAGATCAAAAAAGAATGGAGCGTAGACTTCGGAAGCGGTTATCCCTCAGATCCTAAAACAAAAGCTTTTCTCTTGAAATGGGGAAAAGAACACGACGGGAAGTTCCCAGAAATTGTCAGACAGTCCTGGCAAACCGTAGAAAACATAAGGGAAGAACTGGAAAAAGCCGGAAAAAAGTGAAATCCGGAAGAAAAGTAAGGTCCAGACTTGAGAAATACAGACTTTTATAAAACGCCTTCAACAGCCTGTCTGGCAGTTCTCTGCAAAAAAAAGAAAAGAGAAAAAGAATATGAGACTCCTCAAGAGTACGAAACTCCTCAAGAGTACGAAACTCCTCAAGAGTACGAAACTCCTCAAGAGTACGAAACTCCTGAATTCTCCTCTATCTTTTTAAATTTCATCCTTTCTCTTCTTTTATGTTGAATGAAGATTTTTTTAATTCGTTACAAATGTCTCGTTACCATCAACTTCACTCTCGTTTTCGGAAACCTCATATGAAGAAGTTTCATTCATCAGAGGCATGTAATCTTTACTCCCGGTTGTTTCATTGATAACGTACGGAGTGTCACCTATACGGTCTCCATTAGCGTCGTCTCCCGAATATTTGTCCCAGTAGTTGCCTGTTGAACTGGTGTTCCAGAAGTTAGTACCCTCATCCTCAGCATTGATGTAGTTGACGAAATCGTTCATGTAGACCGTGTTATCAGAGGAATCATTAAAGTATGCTCCAACACCATTCAGGTATAAGGAATTATTAAACAGAACATTGGACTTAGACTTCAGGGTAAAGATTCCATACTCGTTCTTAGAAATCGTGTTTGACGTCAGAGCGTTCATGTCGGACGCTTCAAGGGAAACTCCTTTTGTATTTGAGTCAGCTGTGTTGTTCATAAGGGTGTTATTTGCAGAGTTATACAGCAGGATTCCCATATCATTTGTTAGCATAAGGTTGCCTAACAGTGTGTTATCTTCAGAATTCTCAAGAGCAATCCCCTGATATCCCAGACTTACAAGGTTATTGACCAGGTAGTTTTCCTTAGCTCCTGTGAGAGAAATTCCCACATCATTCATTATCAGAGCGTTGTTGCTCAACGAGCAGTTTTCAACTCCTTCAAGGTAAATCCCTACCTCATATTTGTCCCCTCCGGAAGACACACCGGAAATAAAGAAGCCGTCTATTGTGACGTTGCTTGAGTTAACGTAAAAAACTTCTTCATCCAAAACCGTACCCAGTACATAAATGCGTTTTCCCGGAGCCTCTGACGAGGAGTTTGCAAGAATTGAAACTTTCTTTTCGACCTTTACGTTTTCCTTATATATTCCGGGGTTTACGAGAATCGTGTCTCCTTCCTGTGCATTATTAACAGCTTCCTGAATAGAGATGTAGTTTCCTCCCCCATTTGAATCTACGGAAATAACCGCAGCGGCTGTCGAGATTGTGACTGATCCGAGTATGAAGAGGAAAATTAAAAAAGCATTCAGAATTGCTTTTCCTTTCATTAACCAATGCCCCCTATAGTTGATTAAATTATACACATAGAAAAATAAATAGTGTATTATAATAACTCATAAGAATATAAGTTAAAGTAATAAAAAGATTTTGAAATATGTGTTCTGAATAATAAATCTGAACTTTCGTTTACTATCCCACCTAAATACATTCTCATGCAGTCGGAAAATCGGTTTAATGGAGGGACGCAAAGATCTAAAGAAATGATCCAAGGAACAGGAAAAAAATCTCTGTCACAAGGCCCATAGAATTAAACCGACGTCTTCAGATAAACCAATTTCTTCATATCCATAAGCTGGTCGAATAAATTAAAAATCAAAAAGCAATTACCCGAAACTACTTGACGAAAATAAAATAATCTCCATGCACAAGGCAGATGCAACCTCCCCTATGGTCTCGGCAGCCTCGATCACCGCAAAAGTGCGCGGGATGAGCTGATAGAAGAGCTCAAAAAAATGGTGTACAAAAAAATGATGTACAGACTTCGGAAGCGGCTATCCCAGGCCCCGAAGACAAAACTTCCTCAAAAATAGGAAAAAAATAGCACTGCGGAGAATTCAAATATACTGTCAAACACTCCTGACAGACAATTGAGATATAAAAGAAGAACTGGAAAAAATTGAATGAAAACCTTCCGAAAGATTTCCTGAGTTCTCAAGATTTCCTTATAATTCGAAAAAGAAAAGGGAAAAGAAAAGGAGAATTAAAAAATAGTTAAAAGTATTCAATCTGCAGCCCGACTCCCACTTCCTTAAGCCTGCAAACCTTTGAAAGCTCGATTTTTGAGTTTAAGTCCGTACAGTGGCAGGCATGGATGCATTCGGGGTCAAGTTTTTTAAGGTAGTCAAGGGTCCCGCGCATCCGTTCTTTTGAGGGTTCCAGGAGATGAAAGCCGCCTACTATATCAAGGACCCTGCTGTCTCCGCAGACTTCTTTTGCATATTCGGTAATATTGCAGATCCCGGAATGAGAACAGCCCGTAATAATTACTAGCCCTGTTTCTGCCCTGTATACGAGTGCCGTATCGTCCGGAAGTAGGTCGGGAATTTTGTTCCCCTTGATGTCCCGCACATATCCGATAGCTGCCTCTGCCTCAAAAGTGAAGTTCCTGGGAATTTCCCCAAGGAAAACGAGCCTCTCGCTAAGCCAGAAGGGAGTACCTGAGAGCTGTAACCTGAAGTGTTCTGAAAGCTTTTTGGGAGTGAACAGACTTCCGATTTCCCCTATCCCTTCAATTTTTTTGCTTTCGAAGGCCAGGGGATGGGCAACGAGAACCGGAGATCTGCCGGGCAGCCTCTCTATCCCTGCTTCCGTGAATAAACGGATCAGAGGTTCGAGTCCCCAGCTGTGGTCCAGGTGCCCGTGGGAGAGGACCAGGTAATCAAGATCCAGAAGTGAAAGCCCCATTTTCCGGGCGTTTTTAAGGAAGATATCCGAATACCCGGTATCAAAAAGAACTCTGGTACCCGAATCCTCCAGCAGAAAAGACAAACCGGGCTCGGCAAAGAAATACCTGTCAATAAGGGTGTTATTATCAACAAGGACGGTGAGTTTCATAAAGTGTTTATTTTGCCTGTGGTCTATAATAGCATTGTTACAAAATACTCGTAAAAATAGTCAGGATTGAGTTTACCGAGTTTACCACTGCACGCGGTCCTGTAAGAAAATAAAAAAAATCACAAAAAAATAAAAGGAACCGTTCATAAAAAGAAAAAAACTGAAAAAGAAACGAGCAGCGGATTAGAAGTTTTCAGTAATATAATCCGCCATGGACTCGAAGACCTTTCTTCCGTCATCAGAGCCAAGGATTGATTCGGAAGCTCTTTCCGGATGGGGCATGAGGCCGAGAATGTTTCTTGATGCGTTTAATATTCCTGCGATATTTTCCAGGGAACCGTTAGGGTTGGCTTCATCCGTTACTCTTCCTTTTTCGTCCACGTAACGGAAGACAACCTGCTCGTTTTCGTCAAGTTCTGCAAGGGTAGATTCTTCGGCGTAGAACTTGCCTTCCATGTGGGCGATGGGCATCCTTATAACCTCGCCTTTTCTGAACTTCGAGGTAAAGGGGGTATCAGCCGTCTCGACCCTGAGATTGGTCCAGTGGCACCTGAACTTAGGATATTCGTTTGTGGTAAGAGCCCCTGCAAGGAGCCTGGCTTCGGTCAGCACCTGGAAACCGTTGCAGATCCCGAGCACGGGTTTTCCTTCGGCTGCGATTTTTTTTACGGAATCCATAATCGGAGTGCGGGCCGCAATTGCCCCTGCCCGGAGGTAGTCTCCGTAGGAAAAGCCTCCCGGGACAACGACTCCGTCAAAGCCGGTAAGGTTTTCTTCTTTGTACCAGACAGTTTCGGCATCCACACCAACCACGTCTTTAAGGACATGCAGGACGTCCATATCACAGTTTGTGCCTCCGAACTGAATAATGGCAATCTTCATCTTTTTCCCTCAATCTTCCTTCGATATTTTAAAAATGTTTGGCTTTCCGGATTTGCCTGATTTTCAATCCCTTTTCTTTCCGGGAAGCCCTCAGTTAAGTTCCTTTAGCTTTATAGTGTAGTTGTGGATGATTGGGTTTGCGATAAGCTTCTGGCACATCTCATCAACCTTCTGCTCCGCAACTTCGGCAGATTCTGCTTCGAGCACGATTTCGTACAGTTTTGCGGTCTTTACGCTTTCAACTGCGTATCCGAGGTGCCCGAGAGCCCTTTTAGCTGTGGTGCCTTCAGGGTCAAGCATGCCTGCTTTCTGTTCAATAGTCACTGTTGCCTGGTACTGCATCTTTGTAAGCCTCAATTTTAAGTTTTCAGTTTAATCGGAATTTCACCTGCTTTTCGGGAGCCTGAATGCGGCATCAGGTGAAAGAGAAGGTGAATTTTAAGTATAAACTTTAAGGGAATAATTTCCGGTCTGCACCATAATAAATATAAGATGCTTAAAAACGTTGCGTATATTGGAGGGCACAGATAAAAAACTTCCTTCATAACAGGCAAAGTCCTTCAAAACCAGAGCTTTCTTTCCGTTCTACAGCCTCATCCGTATTTATAAAATTTCAAAATATAAAAAAACGGAACAGAATAGTTAAGTTTTAAATGTATATAAAACATAATTATATATTGGGTGAAATACTGAGCCTCAACGAACCGGCTAGCTGGGATTGTAAACAGGATAGTCTGGAATAGGATATGCACCTGACCAGGCAGCTTGTCCTCTGCAAATACGGAGTCCTGAGGGGCAGCAATTGCTGCAGAGCTTACACGCCGAAAAATAACCTGTATGCCACCCGCTGCTGCTGCCTTTACTGTGCGCACTCCATCTGGATAGGGGACGAAAAAAGCGCAAGGAATCCTTTCGCTGCCCTGCAGGGAGACCCCATGTTCGCTGCAGAAGTGCTTCTTGAAGAATCACCCGGATAAAGACCGGATGACGAGAATAAAAAAAGAGAAGGGAATCGAGAAGAGTATAGGGAAGAAACAGAAGCAAGAAAAGAGAAAGGCAGAAAAAAGGCAAGGATAAAAAAGAGAAAATGTTTCTGATCCAATGCCAGAATAAAGGCGAAAAACGGACCTTTCTTTTTTAGCCTCGAATTTTAATCCTGCGCATATGAACCCATTTATCCGAGTTGAAATTCTCAGGAGTTAATTTTTAAGCGAGTTAAATTTAAAATATCACCCAAAAAACCTTATTCGCTATACTGAGCAGCTTTTTCCCCGCTCGACGCAGGAGAGCGGTCTTTCCGTAAATAAAAAGAAAAAAGAGACAAAAGGCAATTAAAGATGCCGAATACACTTTTGAGTTAGAAAAAACGCTAAAAAGGTCAAATTGGCAGAAATTTCAGTATCGTTTCTCTATAATATCTACTTTTTCTTTTGAGTAGAGCCACCAAACAAGCCGGCGGTGACGCTGATATTTACCCGTAAATTGAAAAACGGTTTCCGGATTTAAGAAAAAGTATTCTCTTAACTCGGGGGACATTTATCAACATACGGTTCCTCTTAATTGTAGCGCTGGTTTTCAACTTATTTTTTTAGACCTGACCGACTTCCCGACCCATCCCGGCGCGGCGCAGGAGGGAAAGTTTGGAGATATCCTGCCGGAAGATTGCAAAATAATAAATACTGGGTGACGCTCGTGTATACCGGACAGAAAGAACAGAAAAAAAGGTGCAATCATGTGCGGAATAGCGGGCGTGTTCGGAACCCCTGACAGTAATTTGAAAGTAAAGAAAATGCTTGCAGCCCTGGGGCACAGGGGACCTGATGCCTGTGGAATCCATACTGCAGGGGACCTGAGCATAGGAAATACCCTGCTTAAAATAACAGGAGATATGCCTCAGCCGCTCACAGGAAAAGGAGCTCTCGTCCTCAACGGGGAAATCTTTAATTTCCGCGAGCTTGCAGCTGAGATAGGGATAAAAATCGATTCCGATACCGAACTGCTTTTTTCACTTATAGAAACCGGGGTAAAGGAAGGAAGTACTCCGATAGACGCTGTCTGCTCTGCACTATCCAAAGTAAACGGAGACTATGCTCTTGCATATGCTTGCGGAGGAGAACTTGTACTTGCCAGGGACCCTTCAGGAGTAAAGCCTCTCTTTTACTGTTCCGGGACAGAGGGCGAAAAGCCGGAAATAGCTTTTGCTTCCGAAAAAAAAGCCCTTGCTTTTATTAGCAGAAAAGCAAAGCCTTTCCCGCAGGGAGGGATTCTGGGTTTCAATACCGAAAGCGGGAAAATCACAGAAAAAATCCCGGAAGGATACCTGGAGATAAAATCGCCTGAAAAGAGGATTTATACAGAACATGAGGCTTTGTCTCAACTGAAAGAAACTCTTGAAAAAGCTGTGGAACTCAGGCTTACCCCGACTACAGGAATTGCATTTTCAGGAGGTATTGACAGTACTTTTTTAGCAGCCCTTGCAAAACGCATCGATCCCGGGGTTTCCCTTTATGCGGTTGGGCTTCCGGATTCCCATGACATTACCCAGGCTGAGAGGGCAGCTGAAGCTATCGGTATGAGGAAAAACCTGAAAGTCCATTTCCTCTCGCCCGAAGAAATAGAAGCTGCAGTACCTCGGGTAGTCTATGCAACCGAATCCACGGATCCGATGACGGTTGCAATAGGAATTCCCCTTTATATCGTGGCAAAAACCGCAAAAGAAGACGGGAAGCGAGTCCTTCTGACCGGACAGGGGGCGGATGAACTCTTTGGAGGGTACAGGAGGCATGAAGAGTTTCTCAAAAAGGGGGCTGAGGTGCTCGACAGGGAGATCTACTCGGACCTTGCAACCATCTCAAAAATTAACCTTGAAAGGGATGATATGGTTACAATGGCCAACTCCGTGGAACTCCGGGTTCCCTTCCTGGATAAAGAAGTAATAAAAACCGGGCTTGCAATACGCCCGGAGCTGAAGGTCCTGAAAAAAGATGGCTACTATGAAGACGGCTACTACGAAAGAAAATATATTCTCAGAAAAGCGGCAAAAGGGTTAATCCCTCCGGAAATTCTCTGGAAAGAGAAAAAAGCAATGCAATACGGGACCGGAGTACAGAAGGTGCTCGACCGGCTTGCCAGGGATTCGGGCTTTTCCAAAAAGCAGGAGAGCCATATAGAAAAATACCTCATGCAAATTGCTTCGGAAAAAGGTTTTGAGTTTGTAAATAACTGAAAAGCAAGATAGAGGACGATATGGGTACTCGTAAAAGAGCATATCGCGGAGAGTACGAAAACCCGATTGGCACACGATTATAACTTACCACGGATAAAAATCGTCTTCAGGAAGCAAATCTCACTTTCGGAACACAATCCAGGACGCGGAACAGGAAATAACGGAATAGGAAATAATGAAAGTTTGCCTGCGGATATCTTGAAAAAAGCCGGCACAAATGAGTAAGTATAAACAGTTTGATTGTTATATTCGAGTAGAAAACTATTACCTGAAACTCTAACCAGAATCTAAGGGGGAATTCAAATAAAAATAGCAATTACCGGAAAAGGCGGCGTTGGAAAAACTACTCTCTCAGGCACTCTGGCAAGACTGCTTGCAAGAGACGGATACGAAGTACTGGCAATCGATGCAGACCCGGACATGAACCTGGCATCTTCTCTGGGAATAGAAAATCCCCCGAAACCCCTCACGGATTTCAAAGACCTTATTGAGGAAAGAGCAGGTGCAGAAGGCGGAGCTTTTATCTACAACCCGAAAGTGGACGACATTGCAGGCAAATACGGAGTAATAGGGCCTGACGGGGTCAGGATGCTTGTCATGGGCACCGTGGACAAAGGAGGAAGCGGGTGCATGTGCCCGGCTTCAGCTTTCCTGAGAGCTCTTCTCAGACACCTGATGCTCAGGGAAAAGAGTGCCGTTATCCTGGACATGGAAGCCGGAATCGAGCATCTGGGAAGAGGCACCACACGCGGGATGGATATTATGATTGTGGTGGTAGAGCCAGGAGCCAGGTCCCTTGAAACCGCCGAAAGAATCAAAAAACTCTCGTCCGAAATCGGGATAAAACATATCGCTGCCGTAATTAACAAAGGAGGCGCCGGAAAAGTCAACGCCAAACTTGAAGAGCTGGGCATCCCGGTACTTGGGGAAATTCCCTTTGACCAGCAGCTAATGCAGGCTGACCTGGAAAAAAGGGCTCCGATTGAAATAGGCGGCGAAGCTGTTGATTCCATAGTGAAAATCAAGGAAAAACTCATAGAAACCGTTGAGGAAATCAGGAAGGAAGAAGAGGCGAGTAAGAAGTAAAGGCTGAAACACAGCCCTACAATTTTGTATTAATTCTTCAATTTCTTTTCAATTTTTTCTAATTTTTCCAAATTTTTTCCTGATTTTTTCCTTTATTTGTTCTCAAATTTGTCCTGAAATTTTCCCAATTTCTACTCAAATTTTGTCCTGAAATTTTTCCCCGATTTCTACTAAAATTTTGTCCTGAAATTTTTTTGCATTTTCAGGGCTCAGTTAAAGCCACTGTCCGGGGAGTCTGTCAGGGTTCCTTTATTATAAATAAGCTCCAGAAGCCTCAGCCTTTTCTCCCTGATAAGGACATCAGTTGGGTCTATTTCCAGAGCCCTGTCGTAAGCTTCCATAGCCTCTCCGTATCTGCCAAGGCTTTCCAGGACCGAGCCTTTCTGGTACCAGGAAAAAACATCCTCAGGGTTGACCTTGAGGACTTCGTCATAACACTCTATGGCTTTTTCAAAATCCTTCAGGTTATTGTAGGCAAAACCTTTGAGACACTTAATTCCCAGGTGCTCGGGATCGAGTTCAAGAGCTTTATCGTAACAGGCAAGAGCTTCCTCGGACTTCCCTATCCTGTCCAGGACAAAACCCTTCTGGAGCCAGGCATCAAAGTACCTGGGATCCAGATTTAAGGCTTTATCATAGAGCCCGAGTTTCTCTTCATAATTATCAGCTTCTTGTGCTGTTATAAGGAGCTGTCCGGGATCCTCTCTTTCTTCGGTTTTTCCTGCCGCTTCCGGCTCCTTTTGCTTTTCCTTAGAGCTTTCTGTGATATTATTTTCCTCTGCCATTTCGAATCCTCCGTTTCCGGATCAAGGTTTATTTGGACCCCTTTCGGAATCATCTTCAATGCCTGATTTTCCTATTTATGCTTGAAATCAGGGTCAAGACTGGTATTGTGCACTTTTGTTTCCAATGAGATATACTTTTTCTGATTCGAATACGGATATCTTCCAGGCAGAAGGTCCGAATAAGAAGCGTTCGGCATGAGAACAATGCCCGGAGGTTTTCTGTCCAATCAACT
This sequence comes from Methanosarcina acetivorans C2A, assembly GCF_000007345.1. Taxonomy (NCBI): domain Archaea; kingdom Methanobacteriati; phylum Methanobacteriota; class Methanomicrobia; order Methanosarcinales; family Methanosarcinaceae; genus Methanosarcina; species Methanosarcina acetivorans. Next base: position 2,432,934 of record NC_003552.1, read on the forward strand.
CCAAATATATTTTTATGTCTAATTCTCCTCGTATATCGCCTCGCAGATACTTCCGAGGTCATTGCTAACCTGCTTCATCTCCTTGACATCCTTTACAGGGACGTTGTTCACATATATTGCAAAGGCTAGCTTTCGGTCTTCGGATGTGTTCATATATCCGCCCAGAGCCTGGGAACAGAGGATTAGTCTGTCATTGACTACATCATACTTGGCAGTTGTTCCGGTCTTGGCCTGAACTTTTCCTTTCGCAGGGCTCTCGGGACCAACAGAAGTCGCCAGAGACCCGTCAACTCCGAGAATGGGCAGAGCATCCCGATATACCTGAGAGTCATTTCCGGAAGACATATACCTCAGGAGATCAACCGTAGTTCTGGGTGTCATATAATCAGCAGGAGAGTTTCCTCTGCCATCAGATATGGATACGGCATTAAGGTCAATTCCGGTTTTTTCCAGGAAGGAGCGCTCTATGATCAGACCGTCCCAGAAGCTTCTTTTTCCTTCCTTTACTGCCATAAGAGGCAGAAGGGAATCAGCCTGCATGTTCTGGCTGACCTTCATTATCAGTTTCAGGTTCTCAGAGAAAGGCAGAGAGGTCAGAAGAGCTACTCTTTCAAACTCCGAGTAGTTCGTGGTGGCTGGTAACAGGTCTGCAGGGTTATTGCCTTTAACTGAAGCGTTTACTTTCACTCCCTGACGCTCCAGCGCTTCTATCAGAAGAGAGCGGGCAAAAGAAGAAGGATCATCCACCGTATATGTCTGGACGATAGTGTCTTCGCCTGCGGGTACCTGCCCCGATACATTGATTATACCCGGACCGCCTGTTGATATCTCTATCCGGGCAGTCTCATTCGCGTCGGTTGTTACAACATCGGCTTCGATCGCGTAGGCTGCGGTCTGCGGCCGCCAATCCACCTCCGCCGCCATTCCTGGCTGAGCAGGTTTGACCATTATATCAATCAGGTTATCATTGATAACTATCGGTGTGAGGGTGTAATCGTTGGCACTATCAGGAGGATTGATTTTATCGAAGAGTCTATCGTCAATGATAACGTCTCCCGAGACACTTTTGATCCCGGCAGCTGATACCTGTTGGGCCAGCTGATCCAGGCCGGATAAAGGGTCAGGGGTCGTTAAAATTGCGTTGCCAATGGAGTTTGCATAGCTGTGATCGATGTCGGTATAATCGATCTTTCCATCCGGAGTGGTCCGGCCTCCCATTGTCAGGTCTCCGCTGGCTACCAGTATCAGGTCTCCGTTCAGGTTTCCTGAAGAGTCCACATTACCACGGGCATATATAGGAGTCTCGAACCTGTAATCAGCCCCTATTATATCGAGTGCAGCTGCTCCCGTGTAAAGCTTGGTGGTAGAGCCAGGAATGAACATCTTCTCCGGATTCAGCTGGTAGACAACTTCCCCGGTCTCCAGATCTTCTACAAGGATTCCCCAAAAGGCATGATCATATTTTGTATCATTCATTATTTCTGTTACAGATGCAGGAAGAGGGTTACCCTCTAAAGGGCTATCCTGACTGTTTCCTCCAGCCCCGGCAAACGGTTGGCAAACCGTAATAAGGAATATTGTTCCCAGCAGTAAATAGCATAACTTCTTAGACTCATGAGCATCAGACTTCATGTAATCTCCCCTTGACCTTTCTCTAGGATATTTCATCAGCGAATCTAATAAACATGTAAGAATCAAAAATCCACAATTGGTTGCGCTACTCACTGAACTGTATGGTAGAGAAAAAGAGATAGATCTCAGAAAAAGAAGAACGTAGAAATGAAATAAAATAAGTAAATTAAAAGAGTTTTACCAGGAAAAAGAATTTATTGAGAAGCTCTTGCCTTCTGCCTGCCTATTTCCGAAAGAATTTTTACCTTGACTTCAAGTGCAGGAGCAAATCCCGGTTTCAATTCAAGAGCTCTGCTACAACTTTGCAGGGCTTCTTCCTGTCTATCCAGCTCCGAAAGGACAAGCCCTCTGCCTGCCCAGAGTTCAGGGGCTTCAGGAGCAGCCTGAAGAGCTGTATCGTATGCGGCCAGAGCCTCCTCATACCTGCCCAGCCTGGAAAACAGGCTGCCGACGGATTTCAGAGCTTCCAGGTAATCAGGCCTGATTTTGAGGGCTGAAAGGTATGCTTCAAGGGCTTCTTCTTTCCGGTCAAGTGCAGAAAGGACCGAACCTTTTCCTGCCCAGGCTTCAGCATATTTCGGGTTTCTCAGGAGTACTTTTTCGTACGTTTCGAGGGCTTCTTCAAATCTGCCAAGCCGTGCAAGCACAACTCCTTTATTGTCCCATGCCATTTCAAAAACCGGTTCAAGCTCAATTACCCTATCATAGGCAGCTAATGCATCTTCAAGCCTGCCCATTTCCGAGAGGACTACACCCCTGTTGTACCAGACCCTGAAGTCATCAGGCACTATTTCAAGCACCTGTTCTATAAGCTGCAGAGCGGCTTCAAACCTTCTTGCCTTATAGAGGAGGACTGCTTTCTGAAAGAGGGCCGTAGCATCCTGAGGATTCTTTTCAAGCATCTCAGTACAGGTCTGAAGCTCTTTGAAAAAAGGAAGGGAAGCATAAAGATCTCTGACAGCCAGAAAGAGGGGCAGGAGTTCATACTTTTCTCCGTCAATTGTTAAGGTTTTTGTTTCGGGAGCATAGGAAAGAGCTGCTGGCTCCTGCATGCTGGTGCTCTCTCCCGGTATATTTTTCATTTTTTCAAGCACTGTCTCCAGTTCGGACAAAACTCTGGGGGAAAGGGGAGAATTATTGTTTATGGAAAAGATGGACCTGAGATGCTTTCGGTGTTTTCTGTTGTTCTTATCCCAGAGAATGGTTGAAATTTGGTGACATGCAGTTAAAAACTCTTTGAGAGCGATGTACAGGTTCGTATCTCCGGAACTATTTAAATTGCCAAAACCCCTGAGTGCAGCATTACACTTCCCCCGGAGTTCCGGAAGAAGTTTATCAAATTCAGAATTAAATTCTCTCATCAATACCGGGCCTCCCGTTAGTACCTGTCCTTCTTTTCATAAAAATTCATAGATTGAAAATTCATAGATTAAATATTCATAGATTAAAAATTCATAGATTGAAAATTCATAGATTAAATATTCATAGATTGAAAATTCATAGATTGAAAATTCATAGATTAAAAATTCATAGATTGAAAATTCATAGATTAAAAATTCATAGACTACCCATTACAGAAATCACTCGGAACTGTAGATGTTACTCAAAGGTCTGCCTGAAAAAGGGTGGCTGACTTCAATGGTCTGAAAAAGAACTTAAAAGTGAGTTCTGGCTCAGATTCGGTTTAAGTTTCCCTTTTTTTGCTATGAGCAGGTCTATCGCTGACCCTTTATCCACATGCGTTCCACCCTTCGGTTCCTGCTGGACAACATCTCCGAAACGGACACCTCCTACAAAAACGCTCTTCTCTCCGACATTACCTACGCGAAGTCCTGTTTCTTCCAGCTTTTTAACAGCATGCTCCAGTGGTAACCTTATAACAACGGGCACTTCAACTTCTTTTATCTCAGACTCGGCCTCCTGTACTTCCAAATCGGATACTTCCGGAGTGCTAACTTTACCTTGGTCTTCCAGAACCTCTTCCAGAAGCTCGATTGCGCCGCTGATCCTGAGGAGCGTTTCATTCAGGTTTTTCTTTCTGTTTTCAAGTTCTACAAGCTTTGCCTCGATGTCTTTGAGGATTTTCTGACCTGATTCGTATTCAGCCCTGAGTTCTACCAAACGCTGTTCAAGTTGTGTTTTCATGACCTGTAAACCCCTCTTCTCAATTCATTGCTTCCAGTGAAGCCGAAATCGGGATTTGGCTTTCACTCCAGTTTTCTTTCGATCCAGCTTCATCTAAAGAAATCAGTTTTACCTTTTATTCAACCCTTCTATTTTATTCCATCTACAATTTCGATCCAATACATTTTAAGTTTTATATTTTCGCTCCTTAGTAAAGGATTTCATGAAAGGAAGCTAATCTCATGGAAGAAGATATAACTTCATGTGTAGAATATTTCATGTGAAGAATATAACAACATGTGATCGAAAGCATGTCCAGAACAAACGCAAGTCGGAAAAGCTGGCACAAAAAACCGGAAAGAACCATTGCTTCTGATTTCTATTTAAGCTTTCAGTCTTACACTATCCTTTAGCATGAATATATAAACCTGTAAAGTAAGGGCCGAAAAAGAGTGGGTTGGGAATAATAAGGAGTGATCACGATGGAAAAAGCAAGTCCCAGACAAATTAAGGAAATAAATGAATATGGGAAGGAAATAATCGAATTGCTTAAGCTTGAAACCTCACCAGTGGCAGTAGCCCTGGTTCCTAAAGGTGCCGAAATTCCTGAAGGGATACAGCGGATCAAAGAAAAGATGAAGCACTGCCAGATGATGGATCGCGTGCGCAGAACAAAAGAAGAGTTTTATGCCGTTCTTGAAGACCAGACCTGCAAAGGAGGAGCTGCAGCAATGGGGCTTGGGCATATGCCGCCAAAGCTGGCAAGCGGGGAATTCTATTTTGACAAACTGAAGCATTTCAAGACCCTTGAAGCTTCGAAAAAAACCCTTGATAGGGTCCCAATGGTAGAGGCAGAATCCACAGTTGCAACCCTTTACGCCCCTCTTGAAAGTGCAAGTTTCATGCCTGATGTTATTGTGATAATCGGCACTCCCGAACAGTTAATGCTCCTGACCCAGGCAGCCCTCTACAATGAAGGCGGGAGAATTGAAGCCGAATTTGCAGGCAAGCAGAGTCTTTGTTCCGATGCCGTTGCCGAACCCTACCTGACAGGCAAAATGGGAATAACAGTCGGCTGTACGGGCAGCAGGGCTTATACGGAAATTCAGGAGTCAGAACTGACCGTTGGCATTCCCGCAAAAACACTGAAAGACCTCGTGGAAGGGTTGAGGGCGATTGTTGGAAAAGCTCCTGCGCATTGATAAGATAGGGAAAAGCGCATACTTATACAAAAAAAGAGGAATACGGAAAATAAAAGAAAAATAGGAAGTAAAAGGTTACAAAAATACGGGATTACAGGAAATAGAGGATAACAGGCAGTAAAATAACTCCCATTGCATGGGATTTCCTGATTTTCATAAAAGACGGGAGCATGCCTATTGAAGTAGAAATTACAAAAATGAAAAGCCCGAAAAACCCTGTAAAAAGAAAGACCGTTATTGCAAGCCCTGCCAGAACTCCGGTGCAGAGTTTTGTATAGTCAAGTTTCCGGAGCAAGTGATGGGCGTTGTGCCCAATCCAGACTGTAGAAAAGTACGAAAACAGGGCAGTCAGCAGGATCGCAGCAAAAAAGGGCAGTACTACCTGAAAACCAGGTGATCCAATCCCCAGGATTTCATTCACGGCAGCCATTGCTCCACTCCTTGCCTTTCCTATAACCATGAGGGCTACCAGCCCGAAAATCGCATTTGAGGTATTTACCCCTGAAACCGAGACAATAAATTCTTTTGAGCTCTCAAGCGCCTGACTATCTGCATCGGGATCGGAAAAAAGAAAGGACTTTTGCTCCCCGGAATCAGGCTTGATACTTTCTTTTTTGACGGACCTTCGGTCAAAATCGGACCTTACAAAAAGCCCGGCCAGAAGGGCAGCAATAGCAGAAGAAACTCCTGGCAGCCAGGCTACAAAGGAACCTGCGGTGCTGCCCGTAAAGACTCCTCTTAAGATCCTTTTTCGGGAAAGCTCGAATTTTGAAACGGATTCGGCTGGGATCTCGGATTTTGTGAGAAGGCTTATGATGAGCTGGGAAGCCCCGAAAAGTCCGCTGAGGAGAGGAAGAAGTACGGATGCCTGCCCGAGGCTTATAACCGGGAGCAGGACATTTTCTCTTGAAAATGCGAAGAGTCCCAGAACTCCTGTGATCAAAAACAGCAGGAGGGCATAAGCTTTATACCTGTATTTTGCATGTGAACCCTGACCCTTTACCTCCTCGCCCTTCTCGCTCGCAAGCATGATAAACACAATCGTTAGAAGGACCCATGCCATATACTCCTGCAGGTAGGGGTAAACTGCCCCGAAGAAAAGGGAAAAAGGCAGGACAAAAAGCATGGATACAACCACCGAACCTGCACTTCCGAGGGCTGAAAGCCGGACCGCCTCTGCCCCTGCGCCTTCAAGCAAAAGCCTGTGCCCCGGAAGGACCGCAAGTGCCGTATCTCCGTCAGGCGCCCCTAAAAACACCGACGGGATTATATCGTGAAACGTATGAGAGACCGCATTTGAGAGGATTATGAGGGCAATGTAGAAAGGGGCGACTCCCTTCTCAGCCAGAAAAGGGGCAAGTGCTACAAGTGCAAGTGCAAAATTATTAGTATGTATTCCAGGCAAAAGCCCTGAAAATATGCCCAGCAGATAGCCTGCAAGCACAGAAAAAAGGATCAGGAATAAAGAAACTTCTTCCACTCAACAGCACTCCCCTAAGAACTATAGTAAAATTCATTAGATTTCAACAAACTTAACTAAATAGTTTACAAAATTAGTATTAATAGTTAATTATGTCAATAAGTGCTCATTCTTCCGAGCTTAAATACTTGAAGTCAAAACTATTTACGATCATTTATTAATCGGTTAATTTTACCCCTATGTACTCAAAGATACTGCAGAGCCTTTTTCCGCACCATACAGAGCTAAAACCAGCCCCTCAGGTGAAAAAATAATCTGCAAACAAGTGCCGCAATTGATAGATAAAAGACTGATAAATAAGGGCAAGAAAATCTGTGGTTTATTCTTTTTTTAGTCCTCTTGAACGAGCGAAGCGAGTGAAAAGGACCTCGTGCTCCCGAAGCGAAACTCGGGAAGCGAAACTCGGGAAGCGAAACTCAGTAATTTCAAATTAAGGCCAGGAATTTTGACCTCAATATTATAAGTAAATTTTCTTTTAGAATTTTGCTTTTTTTACTGAGCAGGAGGCATTTTATAAGAAGATATAAATAGCAGCATTTGCTCGTACAAACAATTTCAGCCCATCATTGCGATAAATTGCTTGAAAATTTTGAAGGCGATTTATTACATCAAAGAAATAGAAAAATAATTTCCACTTATGTTTTATATATAACAGCTATACTATAGCATGTAGTCCTAAATGCTAATATTGAATGGGGTTCATGAGAGCATTTAGCAAAAAAACAGCAGTCCAGGGCAAATGAGGTTCGCCATTCCTCAGTCCTGCCCTGCGCAACCGGAACCTCTCCAGGATGAGGCGACTATCGAGGTTTTTTGCCATTCCTCGGTGCCCGATTCCGAGAGAGGTTTCGTAGGCGGAAGTCGAAAATGAGGTTCGCCATTCCTCAACCGGCTTCCGCAGATATCAGAACCAACGGAGAAGTGAGAGGCAAATCCCTCTCTCAATACTATTTTTACCTCTCACTTCCACTCTGATCTCCAAACTACCTGATTCAATTTAAGAAATCAGCTCAGGGATTGATCAACCTTGAAGTCAATTATCTCCATTTCCAGTACAGCTCATTATTTCTGTCATTTTTCTTTTTGCTTCCTTTTTCTTCCCTCTCTGATTACTTCTGCCTCTTCTGACTCTCCCCTGCCCGGCTGATCCTCTTTCAGGTCACTTCCTCTCCCAGGTAGTATCTTTTTCCTGTCACTTCCTCTTCTCGGTTTATTATGCCTCTTTTCATCTCCTCTTTCAGGTATTTTTTCTCATTCCCACAATTATTCGATCTCTTTATTCATCTGCAGTCACCTTTTTTCCTGTGTTTTTGCTCCTTGCTGAACCTGGTTTCCCCGAAATTATTCGAATGCCTGAATAATAAGTAAGGTTTGATTATTGAGAAGGATATACTTTTGGAAACAGAGTTTCAGAATAAAGTTGAGGAAACCTCTTGAAGCAGATAAAAAACACACCGATTTCTCCAGAAAGCACGTAAAAAACCATATATACGAGAGATTCCTTTCCTAAAGCAGCCTTCACAATTATAATTTTACAGATCCAAGTGAATAGATCAAAGAAAAATTATTTCAAAATAAAATATAGTCCAAACACTCACAAACGCAGATTTTCCGCTTTTTCCAGATAATTCGTGCAAAGCAGAAAAAAGGATTTTAAAAGGATTTCAAATGACTATTAAATGTAAAAAGTGCAACCATGAAGCTATCATTTTTCAAAAATACTCCGGAATGCACCTCTGCAAAAGGCATTTTATAGAGGACGTTGAAAGGAAAATCAAGCTGACAGTCCGGAAAGACTACAGCATCAAGAAAAATGACGTAATAGCCGTTGCCCTGAGTGGGGGAAAGGACAGCTCGGTTGCTCTCTATGTGATGCATAAGATCCTGGGGAACAGGCCGGATATTCAGATCGTGGCTGTTTCAATCGATGAGGGAATCCACGGATATCGTCCCCACTCCCTCGAGCTTGCAAAAAAGCTTACGGAAACCCTTGGCGTCCGGCATATAATAAAGTCTTTTAAAGACGAACACGGGGTTACAATGGACGAGCTGGCTGCAATGGACCGGGAAAAAGGCACATGCAGCTACTGCGGAGTTCTCAGAAAAAGTATCCTTAACAGAGTAGCGCTTGAAATAGGGGCAACGAAACTTGTAACAGGGCACAACCTGGACGATGAAGCCCAGACCATTCTCCTCAACCATTTCAGGGGAGATATGGAACGCATGGTCAGGCTTGCGCCTCCTGCAGCCGTAGAAGGACTTGTGTTGCGGGCAAAACCCCTGCGGAATATCCCGGAAAAAGAAGTGGCACTCTATGCCTTAATAAACTCCCTGCCTGTGGACTTCAGTGAGTGCCCGTATGCAGGAGAAGCCCTCAGAGGGGAAATTAGGGAACTGCTAAACAATTTTGAGACAGGACACCCGGGCACCAAGTATTCCTTACTACGCGGCTTTGACAAGCTCGTTGGCGCCCTTGCAAAGGAACTGCCACCTGCAAAAATCGAAAAATGCAGGATCTGCGGGGATACCTGTACCGAAGATATCTGCCAGGCATGTAAACTGCTCGGCAGGACCTGAAAAGGACCAGAAAATAACACCTGAAAAGGAACTGAAAAGAACCTGAAAAAGGACTGTAATTACAAATTTTCTGACCCATACAATAGTATTCGCTGTATTATGTCTTTCTTGTCCCGGCAGAGTTGCGCCACCCGAATTGCGATTCGGGAGCCCGCCGTCCTTTTCGCTCCACTTCGTTTCGCTCAAGAGGACTAACTCGTGGTTGAAAAGTGAGTTTCGCTCAAGAGGACTAACTCGTGGTTGAAAAGTGAGTTTCGCTCAAGCAGACTACTATGGGAAAAAGTGAGCTATGCTCAAAGAGGACTTACTTAAAATAATGGTAAAATAAAGAGACGCAGGAGAGCGGTCTTCCCACAAATAAGAAGAAAGAATAAGAAAATGCCAAAAGTAAAAACAACTGATGACGTTTGTGGATAAGAATCGGAACCGAACATGCAGCGAGGGATAGATTCCGGTCTTTATTTCTTTTTCATATATTCTGCTTTTTTCCCTAATGAGAATGGCCTCCAGACAAGCCGGCGGGGGCGCTTATATTTCCCACTATAAAAACGGTTTACGGGATTAAGGACCATATTCTCTTATTTCTGGTAACATTTATTCAGGACATTTCCTCTTTTAATTGCGGTACTGGCTTGCAGGTTTTTTTCTGGTGGACAGGAAGGCACAGTCCCTTGCGATGCAGGAAGAAAAAACTGAAAACTTCAAGATCCGGGCACGGAATGGATTAACGGCTTAATTATAGGCACTAAAAAAGAAAATGAAAAAAACAGAAAATTAAAAAAGAATTTTTGGATTCCAGGAGCTTTTAGAAATCATCGGGATCGGAAAGCAGTTCATAAGGGTCATAGAGCTCCCTGCTTTCCATGGTCAGGTAGAGGCGGGTCCACAGAACAGTGGTCAGCGGCTGAAGTATGAGGATCGGGATGAAGTATGTTAGACCTGAGATCAGAGTGTTTTCCGAACCCAGAAGCTCGCTGACAAGACCATTGATGAAAGCCAGCCCGACTACAATAATCCAGATGAAGAAAACATCGAGTTTATTCTCCTTGAAAAAACTGTAACCTTTTTTTATAGCTTCAAGGGGGTCAAGTTCGTCGATTACGAGGGCATAAGGGGTAATGGAAAGTGTGATATTTATGACCAGGACGTAGATTCCCCAGGCAAGGATTCCTAAGACAAGTGTGCCCATACCCTGTACAGTTGCTGCCGGGTTTTCGATCAGCCCGCTCAGGTTTCCGATTGTAAGGGCTCCAGGCACTACGAATACGATACCTGCAAGAAGTATCAGGGTCAACAGCAGGTTTACAAGGAAGAACCTGACAGCGTTTTTCGAGCCAAACCTGACCATGTCGGAAATTACGGTATCCCCGGTCTCGGAAGCCTTTTTTGCCATCCCGATTGCTCCTGCCGTGAAAAAGGACTGAAGGAACAGCCCAAGCAGGGAAAAAACAAGAATTGAGGCTATCGAGGCTGGAATGTTAGCCATAAACCCGTCCACGAGCAGGGAGTAAAGTTCCTCGTTTGAAAGAGTGGAAAGGTTAATAACGTTTCCCGAAGCTGAGTTGAAGAACAGGAAACCCAGTATAGCAAAGAAAAAGACATAAAGGACTAAATTAACAAAAAAATTCAGGACATATGGAATACAAATATTTAGATTTCTAACCCAGGTCTTGAACCCTCTATTCAGTATTGTTCCAAAATCTTCATGCATGTGACACAACCTTCCGAATAAAAAGGCATTGGCTCTGCATCCCTACAACAGCCATGTCCTGACTGGCTGCAAAAACAAGGTTCGTTTGCAGGCTCACATATACCATTTTTCGGATACATATGCAGAAGATAAATATATAATCTCTCATAATCTCTCATCCCAATCTCTCATCTACGTAAATGTAAAAATGGCGATCCCATAAAAGAAAAGAAACAGTTGACGCAAAGGTGACCCCATGAAAAAACTGGAAACCTACAAATCCCCCACATCCCCGGACAGCTTCGCATCTCCCGAAAATCCCATAACCCCTGAAAACCCCGCAGTTCCCAGAAAATACACGCTCCCCGAAAAACCCGAAACAGACGACTCCCCTAAAGAGATCCTAGTCCTGGGCCACTGCCTGCTCAACCCCCTTGCAAGACTCAAAGGAGCAAAACCCGCCACCCCGGTCAACCCGAAAGGCGCAAACATAATCCAGCTCCCCTGCCCCGAATCCATGTACCTTGGAATGAGGCGCCGGGAAATCACGAAAGACCAGCTCGACCACCCCTCCTACAGACGCTTCTGCCGCAAAATCTTCACCCCCCTTGCCGACATGCTCGAAGACCTCGCAGCCAACGGCATAAAGCTCAGGATTATCGGCGTCCCCAAAAGTCCCTCCTGTGGCGTATACATAACAAGCGTAGGCGGCGAACCCGGAAAATCAAAAGAATTCCACCACAACCACACCCCAGGACCGGGCGTGTTCATGGAAGAAATTATAAAAGAGCTTGAAGGGCGCGGGGTTGAGTTTGAGATAGAGGATGCGGGAAGGTAAAAGGAAAAAAACATCTGGAAGCTGTAATTAATCGATTGTCGTGATGACTGTAGTTTACCAATGTAACTTTCCGTTGTTTTTGTGAGCGATATAAACTAATCTCTCATTGATCAATTCAATAATTTGTTTTTGATATATTTGTTTTTGATATATTTCTGAATCGATACCAGCTCTTACTGATGTCGTTTACAATGAGGGTCTCCTAGATCGCACCTAGACCGCATACCATGAGAACCTTATCAGGTCTTCAACTAAATATATCCGTAAATATTGTAGCCTCACTTTGTCGTTTTCGGCTCTTCGTCATACAGTGGTGAAAAAATATCAAACTACTTAACTGATGACCAATGATGTGTAATTATATATTTGTTTAAAAAATAATCAATATGAAAAATCATGGATATAGACAGAAGGAAAAACCATGAGAAAAGGTCCCATACGGTGTATACGCGTCCCACTTCATGAATCATTTGATGAGGACATGAAAAGGATAAGGGAAGAAAGGGAAAAACTAATTCAAGAAATGTCAGACAAATGTATGACCGCCAGTGACTTCACACGCGACACACAAAATCGTTAAGGATACTGATTCATTATATATTCAGATCGTGTATTTAGGATAAGTCTCGTGCTATTGGAAAAAAGGCTTTTTGTCCTGAATGTCTCCCGAGTTTACTGAAGTCCTGGAAGCTGCGCAGATTCAGGGGAATAGAAGCGAGATATGAAGCTTGAAATAGAGAATGCGGGAAAGTGAAAATAGGTTTAATGAAATATCAGCGTGACAAATAAAGATCCATTTTGCTCCAATCCGCCAGACTAACCTTAGTGCATAGGTTCTAAAAAACCCGGGCACTCACCGGTCGTCGAAGGCGACCGGCCTTTTCATGAAAAATATAGCAAAACAGTAAAAAAATGAGGATTTCAACCTTATTTTTCAGATGATAAAGCCTTAAGCATAAACTTTCCAGATGATAAGCCTTAAGCATAAACTTTTCAGATGAAGCGGTTATTCAAACAAGTAAAAATATCAAAATCTGTTAACCAAATTCATATCACAATTCCACTTTTCCCACCACAGACCCTATCATACTCTCAATATCTTCAACCGTATTAATATTCGCAAAAGTCCTCAACTCAGGATCAATTCCCCGAATCTCCGAAACCTCAACAAAAACAACATCCTTCATCGCAAAAACCGGCGTAAGCACCGAATTCCTTTCCCCTTCAAAAGTCTTCTCAATTTCCAGCAGCATTTTTCTTGAGTAGACCGCATGCAGAGGCTCATACATTCTATCCTCCTCCCACCTCGGGAGAGCAGCATCATGCCCATTTGCCTTTTCAAACAGCAGGTCAACAATTTCGGAATTTACAAAAGGCATATCCCCGGCGCAGACGAAAGAGTACTCTGACCTTGATTCGAGCAACCCTGCCCGGATGCCTTCAAGGGGCCCGGCATCCTCTCTGGAATCAAAACAGAAACGGATTTCCCGGTCCGGGAATTTTTCGAGCACCGGGAGGAGTTTTTCTTTCTGGGGGATGTCGCGGACCGAAAGGATTACCTCGTCCACGACCCGGAAGAGGTTTTCAAGCAGGCGTTCGAGGATAGTTTTTCCTTCAAATTCGAGGAGAGCTTTTTCGACCATGCCCATCCGGCGGCCCCTGCCTCCTGCCAGCACGATTGCGCTTCTGGATTTTGTTCTCCCCGGTTTAAGTTCTGTTTTTCCGCTCATTAATTTCCGTCCCTGTTTTTGCTGCTCTCAATTTTTGTATTCAGGGGTGTTCCCTGTCGTCAGGCGTGTTCCCTGTCGTGGACCCAGAACTCTTCTTTTTCCGTGAATTCCTTTTTCCAGATTGGGGCTTCGGCTTTTATCCGCTCGATGGCTTCGCTGAGGGCGGGGAAGAGTTCAGCCCTGTGGGCGGATGCGATCACGATGTAGACTATATCTTCGCCGGCTTCGATGACGCCTGTTTTGTGGTGGAGGAGGACCTCGAGGATTCCTTCTTTTTGCTTAATCTCTTCCCCGATTTTGTCCAGCACCTTTGAGGCTTCGGGTTCGTATTTCTCAAACTCGAGCCTTGCTGTCTTTTCCTCTCCTGCAAGTTCGCGGACGATGCCAGTGAAAGTGCCGATTGCTCCTGCTTTCTGGATAACCGGATTTTTCCGGGCTTTCTTTATAAGGGCTTCAAGGGTGTAGCGGTCAGGCTGGGCAAGGGTCATGCCTACAAGGGAAGCCGTGAGTTCCTCATGAGGATCAATATCAGCAGGTACTCTGAAAACGACATTGGAAACCCCCTCAAGGCCTTCAATCACGATTTTCGGGAGATTGCTGTCCTTAAACCCTTCTACTACAGCAAAATCAAGCCCCCGGTCGCAGAGCATATCGAGGGCGTTTTCAAGGCTGGAGTCTCTGGCAAAGCTGACAAGTTCGGAGCCCGTGATCCCTACTACCATATCCGCTCCCGCATCAAAATGCCTGCCTGTATCCGTTTCTCCAGGGTTGAGGCGCTGTTCTCCCATGTGTTTTACAGTGCCAACTGTCCCGAAGCCGGAAAGATGCCGGACAAGAGCTGAAACAAGGGCTGTCTTGCCCGATTTCTTATACCCTACAACAGAAATGACCTTCATCAAAGAGCCTTATGGACTTCCCGGTATAAGTAAGGGCCGGCATCTTTCTTCTCTTTCATTTCTTTTTTTACAGGGTTCAGATCAATCGAGATGAAATTAAAAGAAGAGTCAAAGTAATTAAGTCGAATATGTAGAAAAAAAGACTGATTGGATAATTTTTGTAAAGGTTCAAATATTGAAACTTCGATAATATATAGTGTCTGTCTGTTCGGCGAATTCGGAGAGATTCAGACAGAGACAAGGAACTCAAAGTAAATCAGAGGAACCCAGAGAATTCAGAGGAGTTCTGTGAGAAAAATCAGATTAAATAGGGGTAGAGTATGGAAGTAAACAAAGTAAGGATTCATGACCTTCCCGAAGAAGATCGTCCCAGAGAAAGGCTTATTCGAAGCGGGCCGGAGTCCCTTTCAAATGCCGAGCTGCTGGGGATAGTCCTGAGGACAGGGTCAAAGGAAGAAAATGTAATAAGCCTCTGCAGCCGGATACTTGCGGAATACAACATCAAACAGCTGAGCCTTGCAAACGTTTCAAGGCTTACGCAGGTTCATGGGGTCGGAAAAGCAAAAGCTGCCCAGATAGCTGCGGTTTTCGAGCTTGCAAGGCGGCTTGAGACTTTTGTGGAAGAGCCAAAGAGGAAAATCTGTTCCCCAAAAGATGTCTATGCCCTGATGTACCCCAGAATGCGGGAACAAAAAAAAGAAAAATTTATAACACTCTATCTTGATACAAAAAACCAGATTCTGAAAGAAGAAGTGGTATCCATAGGCAGCCTGAACGCCAGCATCGTGCATCCGCGTGAGGTTTTTAAATCGGCTCTTCTGGAATCCTCGGCTTCGGTGATCATGGTCCACAACCATCCCTCAGGGGACCCGAGCCCGAGCAGGGAAGACATAATGGTTACTGAAAAACTTGTCGAAGGAGGAAAACTCCTCGGAATCGACATCCTTGACCACATAATCATAGGAGATGGCAGGTACGTGAGCCTCAAAGACGAAGGGTTTGTAAGGTAAAAAGCATTTGATCTTTCAGAACTCGCAAAAATCAAATTTTCAAGAACTAAACTTTCAAGAACTAAACTCGTAAAGTACCGAAAATCTCTTACACAACTCGTTTTTAGCAAAAATCCATAAAAATCACTTGTTTTTCTTGAATAGGCAGTATTTAGAAATCTTCCTCACCTTTAATGACAGATTTGGACAAGTAAGTGAATAAATGTAAGTGAATAAATGTAAGTGAATAAATGTAAGTGAACAAATGTAAGTGAACAAATGTAAGTGAACAAATGTAAGTGAACAAATATAAGTGAACAAATTCCACATCTGTGCACATTACGGAAAAAAGAAAAACGGAAAAAAGAAATTAAGAGTTGAAGCTTATGAAAGTTATCGGCATTAACGGAAGCCCGCGAAAAAACGGGAATACCGCAATCCTGATTCAAATTGTGTTTGACGAACTGAAGAAAGAGGGTATTGAAACCGAACTCATTCAACTCTCAGACAAAAACATAGTGGGCTGCAAGGCCTGCCGGGCCTGTCATAAAAACAAAAATAAGCAATGTGTCAATAAAGATGACTTTTTTAATGAATGCCTGGAGAAAATGGCGGCTTCGGACGGGATTATTCTTGGTTCCCCCGTATATTCCGCTAATGTGACTTCCCAGATGAAAGCCCTGATTGACCGGGCAAGTATGGTACTGGCAGGAAACAGGGGGCTTTTAAAGCATAAAGTGGGAGCCTCGGTTATTGCTGCCCGCCGCGGAGGGGCTATCAGTGCCTTTGATACCCTTAACAACTTCCTGTACAGCAAAGAAATGTTTCTTGTAGGCTCAAGTTACTGGAACATGGTTTACGGAAATGCCATAGGAGAAGTCGACCAGGATCAGGAAGGCATTGAGAATATGAAAAACCTGGGGCAAAATATGGCCTGGCTCCTGAAAAAAATTCATTGTAATTGAGATGAAATTCATTTTAATTGGGTAAAAACAGTTAGATACTTGTATTGTTAGGTTCTTATACTCGCCTCCGATTTACCTGGCAAACCAATACATCCGGCAAATACAGCCGGCAAACCAATACATCTGACAAACCAATACCTTATACCCCTACTATATAACTTGCTAAACCTGCGATACCTATATGTATATCTATAGGAAATGGGCTTTTCGATCAAACAAATTATCCTCCCACTTTCCATCCCCCACAAAAAGGAGGTCTTCGGCATTACAAAACATATAAACGCCTGTGCACTGGATAAAAGACAGACTGAGGAAATTACTCTAAATGACCCCTATACCGTGCCTTATCGGGGCATCTATGCGGTCTGTGATGCGAAAAACGAGTATGCTGAGATTATTGAGCATTCCAATTGCTACAGCGGGGCGGCCTGGTCCCTTTACCATTATGCAAAAGCTCCTCTTATCCTGAAAGCCCGTTCAACGGGAAATATGATCCGCTATTTTATGAAAACAGGGACCTCAAAACTCGAACTCAAACCCTCGGTAGCAGCCGCAGGCATAGAATCCGTGATCGTACAGGGGGACGAAGTGGAAATCACCTATGCAGGGCTTGGAGGCGGAGGGGTCGGTGCAACCCGCTGCAGAGCACTTGCAGACGGAGTGCTGCGCTACAGGATTTCCGAATCCGGGGGAGAGCGCTGTGCCAAAGGAACAGTTGTGGTTCCCCGCAGGGATCGCGTCCTGATAGGCATAGACGACACCGATTCAAAGGACGTCGGAGCCACCTGGACCCTGACCCATAACATCGCAAAAGAACTGGACTGTCAGGAAGCCGTCTATCTCTCCCACTCCCTTGTCCAGCTTTTCCCTGTTCCGGAAAAGACTCAGAACTGCATGTCAACGGTCCTGGAATTCGGCTGTGTGGACAAAAAAGCAAAGGAAGGGCTCGTAAGCTCTTTTAAAAGAACTCTTCAAAAATACAGCGCATCCAGAGAAACGGGGCTTGTCGTCTTATCTGATTTTTATGCAAAAGGGCTTTACGCCTACAGCAATCGCTGCCGGACAGAAAGGGTTTCCAAGGCAGATGCCCTTCACTGTGCCGAAGAAAACAATGTAGAAGTTCTGCTTGACGGCAACGGGATAATAGGTGCTCTTGCCTCCCTGCCCTGGTTCGGAAAACCCGAAGAATCCATTATTCCCGGCACAGAGATACAGCCGATGAATACAGGGAAAAACCAATTAAATGATACTTAAAACCAATTAAATGGTACTTAAAACCAATTAAATGGTATCTGAATTTACCTGAAAGATGTTAAAGCCTGACGAAATTCCTGAAATTCCCGGAAGTGGAGGGGTCAATTTGAACGGAGAAGAAAAAGAAGCAGTATCATGTAACGGATTTGAAGCCCTCTATCTTGCAGCCCTTGACAGCGACGTCACCCTTATAACAGGAGTCCCCGGATATCCTGTCACCTCCTTGATGGAACTTTTTTTGAAAACTGATAGCATCTCGACTAAAACGGACAAGGTTTCAACTAAAGCAGATAACGCCTCAACCATCTCACGCGATTCAACCTGTGAAGCCAGATGGCTTACAAACGAGAAAGTTGCGCTCGAAATCGCACTCGGAGCATCGGTTTCAGGCAGAAGGGCTCTTGTGCTTGTAAAACACGTCGGGATGAATCTGCTCTCCGACCCCCTTATAACCTCGGTTACGCATACGACAGGTGCAGGGCTGGTAATCATTACAGGGGACGACCCCGGCGTGAAAGGCTCTCAGAATGAGCAGGACTCCCGCTGGTACGGTAGAATAGCGGAAGTTGCAGTATTTGACCCGGTGGATCCTGATGCTGCGTACCGAGCCCTCCGGAGAGCTTACGAACTTTCGGAAGAAAGCCGAGCCCCGGTAATTCTAAGGGTAACCGCAGGCCTGGAGAAAACCGAAGGAAAAATCCTGCGCCTTCCCCCTGCTTCAGCTCCTCACCCAACTTTTAACCGTTCGATCTGGAAACTTAGGATGGTAGAAAAACACCAGCATTTTCATTCCAAAACCTATCCGATGCTTGAAGCAGAAGCCGAAAATACCGACCTGAACGAAATCAGAGAAGGAAGGAAAAAAGGGCAAGAGGCTGAACGGATAGGAATTATCTCCTCCGGTTTTGCGGCTTCATTCGTGGAAGACACATTGAAAAAAATGGATCGTCTCCCTGAAGTTTCCCATCTTGTGCTCAACCTTGTAAATCCCCTTCCCCTGCAGAAAATCGAGAATTTCCTTAAAAATAAACGCAGGGTGCTGATAGCGGAAGAGTCAGAACCCTTCATAGAAGAACAAATTCGGATTGCAGGCAATGTCTGCGGCAAAAAAACAGGGCATCTACCCTACGGGCAAATAACACCAGAAGATATCTCTTTTGCCCTTGAGCACATTGAAGAAGAAACACCCTCAGTCTCCGTGGATTCTGTCCGCGCCGGTGACAGGAAAAAAGACAGGGCTTCCATCTGTGATGACTGTCCCTATCTTCCTCTTTACCGCTTTCTCCGCATACCCGATGTTCAAATCGCCGGCGACATGGGCTGTTCGGTCCGGAGCGCTCCAGAACCCCTTGCTGCAGTTGATGTAAGCTTTGCCCTCGGCTCGGCAATCTCGGTTGCCTGCGGCTTTGAGAAGAAAGGCATAGCCGTAATAGGAGACTTTGCCCTCGCACATTCCGGAATCTTAGGGCTCTTAAACGCTGCAAACGAAGGTTATGAAGTGCTTGTGCTTGTACTCCAGAACGAAGTCGCAGCCATGACAGGTGGGCAGAAAGTCCCTGACCTACAAAAAATGGTCGAAGCAATAGTGCCTGATGTGTCATTTTTTGATCTGGAGAGAGACGAAGAAAAAAAGCCTGGCCCCGGTTCAGAGCTTTCGGACCTGATCCTGAAAAAACTTGCTCTTCCGGGAATTTCAGTTATTTTCATAAAATGCCGATGCATAAAATATTGAGGCATTTGGCGGCTCTTTGTCGGGTAAGTCGGGAGGATTACTCCTCCTTTCTCCCCCAGGAACCGTACGTGAAAGTTTCCCTTCATACGGCTCGAGTGTTTTCAAACCCTTTCTGTATCAGGCATCAGTTATTTGCATAACTGATTTTGTGATCCCGGATAACAGCCCATTAACATTACTGTCTGTACGCCTCTCACCTACTGGTGTCTTTGAGTATCTTACATTCGTGAGTTTGTTTCCGTTCACACAAGAAAACACTATCAGTAAGTCAGCATCTTTTCAGATTAGGGCAAAGTTTGAACCCCTATTCAATCCATTACAGATTGACATTCATGCGTCTTCGGTTGAGTGAGGAATCGTGATAAATTGCCTCCATTCTCACAACAATTGTCAATAATTTTAATGTGTTGTGGACTGGAACTGGATATCGATTTCATGTAATAAAGCCAAAATTTAAGGCAGCCTTTTGGTGCAAAATCGATAGCTTTCAGGCAAGAAAACTCCTTAACCGATGACCAATGGATTGACATTCGTTTTTTACTGAATCCTTTACCCTCTTTGTCATTCTTGCTCCTTACGAAGTTCCTACCCTCTTAAAGGGGACAAATAGAGCTTACCAAGTTTTATGTCATGAATAATTATGGGTTCTTTAGGGACCATCTATAAGCCGGAAACCGTTTGTCCATTTGATTTAACATCACGCCAGCTGTTAAAGCCTGATTTCGTACCATTTTGGTTCAAGCGTATCAATCCAATTTCGCTTGTTGTACTTCACGACTTTTACAATGGTTAACTTTACGTTTCCCATGGAGCCCTTACCCTAGCAAGTTATCTGAACTGGATTTTCAGAGGTTCTCACATTGTCCCAGAAGCTTTGCACCCCATCATTACTAATGACGCACATTCTGGTAGGGTTACCCCAAATGGAAAGGGCAGCATCTTAGCAATTCATGACATAACATCTTGTCGCACGCCATGAAAGTACTTTTAATTACTTTCATTATTTGTGCCCGTAATTCAAAATTGACGTGAGTTTTTTAATCTCTTCGTTTTAATCTCTTCGTTTTAATCTCTTCTTCCATTTTTAGGAAAGGCCGCTCTCCTGCGTCGAGCGGGACAGGAACAACCCAGTACAGCGAGTAAGGTCGTATTGGACAGAAATTATAATTCAGCCATCTTGAACGAAGCTAACTGTTATAACCTATAAATCGTCTGCTTGAGCTCAGATCACTTCTTAACCCATAAATCGTCTGCTTGAGCGAATCTCCCGATTTTTATCTGCAAATTAGTCTGCTTGAGCGGAGCGAAACAGACCGCGTACTCCCGAGGCGCAACTCGGGCGGCAAAACTCTACATCGGAATCTCGCCGCACCCGGCTACCCAACAGAAATGACTTCAGTAGTTCAAAGACTCATGCAGCCGATGAGCCTTGTGCTGCTGTTTTCTCAGTGAAACTCCGCAAGCTCTGTGTCTATAACAATCATATAGCCTTTTTATGCCTGTACCCGGGAATCTACAAATAACTGGTTATATTGATTTGTCTCAGAATATGAGATTTTTAATGAACCTTTTAGATATTTAATACGTTATTTGCACTTATAGTGAGAATAAAAAGTTTAAAAATAATTATTTTTTGATATAAATCCTCTTAAGCTCTTTTTACCTGGAAACAAAAATATGTCTCAGGGGAGAAAATTCCTTCACCAATGACCAAATAAGAATACCTGGAAGAATCGATAGTGAGGACGAATTATTATATCTGATCTGAAAAAACAAACACCACCTCTATGTTCTATAAAATATGAAGAAACTTGTTTGTGCCTGAGATATTCAATAATTCACTCTCAAAATTTAAATTTTAAGGGGTCTTGCGGGCATTAAATAGAATATTTAAGGATATAAATCGACTTAAAAACTTGAAAACTTTTATTTTATTAATTAAATCCTTCAAAACTCTTATTTTATTAATTAAACCTTTTTAGGCTGGGATTTATTATAAGTATATTTATATTTAATCTGCTCAATTTTAGAATTGTCAAGCCGCAGACAGGCGGTAAGACAAAAAGTTAGTTTCAAACCGGCAGTAGCCGGAAAACGATTTGATACACAGATACACAAAAACCGAAAAACAATTTGATACACAAAACCGATGGTTTCAGAAAGTCTGGGTTTCAGAAAGTCTGGAAGTCTGGAGGAATTATCGGTATTTATTAGGTGTAGAAATATATTGTTTAAATAAATACTGGGAGTGGGTAAAGTCTTGAAAATGAAAAAGATAATTGGTATTTTTTTAGCAGTTTGTTTTGTATTGTCAGTAACTGCTGCAGCAGCAAGCGCAGGAGGATCTGGTTACAAAGGATATGACAAGAAAGGGGATAATTACAAGAAATATGATTATAAAGACGGAAAGAAGCATAAAGAATATAAGAAAAGCTGGGTGAAAGGTCACTCTGAGAAGAGAAAAGTAGGGTACTACCAGAAGAAGTGGACTGGATATAAGTACATACAAGTTATATACTACAAGATAATCATGGTGTGGATACCTGGCTTCTGGTCCTGGGGCTGGTTCTGGTAACTACAACAAGTTAGCTAACTAAAATACCGAACCACAAGCTTGAGTACAATCCATGACGGTAACACCTGATGAGATAGGAATTTACCAGTTAAGGTTTACCAGTTAAACTACTGCGTAAGTCCTAACTCATTCTGACTTTTTCCAAAGTTCTGACTTTTTTTAAAGATAACTTTTACAATCGTTTTGGGAATAGTTTTGGGAGTGGATCAAAGCTTGAAAATGAAAAAGATAATTGGTATCTTTCTAGCAGTTTGCTTTGTACTATCAGTAACCGCTGCAGCAGCAAGCGCGGGGGGAGCTGATCAAAATAAGTACAGGGATAAGAAAATCATCAACGATGGTAGCGCCAAATCTCTGAAAAATGATAAAGGTAAGAACATACACAGCTGGAAACAGAAATTTTGGATATGGGTATGGGTTCCCGGCCACTATGAGTTTAAAGTAATAAAGACGGATAGTTACGACAAGCATCACCACGGAACAGCAACCAAAAAGGTAATCAGAATATGGGTTCCCGGTCACTGGGAATTGAAACTCTTAAAATTTAACCATGGAATCTTTAGCTAACTTGGGAATCTTCAACGGAAGATAGCGACATAAGCCCTTACACAAAATCGTTTACGTGGCGAGTAACAACTATTCACAAAATATAGAGCCCAATGGGATAGGAATTACACATATAAGGTTCAAACTGAGGCACTAGCAGGTCTGTAATAGTGATTGTGATTTGAATATTCCTTTTAAAGTCTCATGCTGCTGGTTTTCCAGTCAATCTACTGTGTAAGTCCTAACCCGTTCTGCCTTTTTCTCTAACCAATGATGCCTCATTTCTCCAGATGATTCCTGTCTTTTCAGGTCAAGAGTTTTTAGTAAAAACTTCAGAATTCTTCTCTCATATCACTTCTGTTAATGTCATCTGGTAATCCCGTCTGGTAATCTCGTCTGGTAATCTCGTCTGGTAATCTCGTCTGGTAATGTCGTTCCAGCATCGATATAGTTACTGAATGTATGCCTGAATGTATGCCTTTAAAATAGATCGAGCCATAAGTTTCAGTCCAAATACCGTCCTGTGTTCAGGTATCTTCGGCAGAGCACAAGATGGGGAAATATCCCAGGTAAAATGCTCGGACCTTGCCAGGCTCCTGTAAACGCCTTCTGCAACCCAGAAATCGTCCGGCTACAGGTTTTAACGAGATAAACAAAGAAGCACCTGATTCTAAGAAAAAACGGCTTTATTTCAGTCGAATACTTTATTGCTTACAGCGGGATACACCAGCCAACTTTAAATGTCATAACTTAGAAGCACATTTAGAATAGCATAACCTAAATTTAGAGATGCTAAAAATAAGTGAAAAGGTCAAAGATAAGTGAAAATGTTAAGTCGCCGGACTTTCAGTGTTCTTCGTCTACTAAAACCAAAATATTCTCACGTCCGTTCCTGAGCTTCCGAATCAGGCCCCTTTTTTCCAGTTCGGAGAGCATGAGACTGACTTTTACTTCGGAATAATCCAGCTTGCTGCGCAAGTCTTTCTGGGTAATCCTACCCTTATGGCCTCGAATTATGTCCAGGACTTCACAAAGCTCTGGAGAGAGAGGAATTCTGTTTAGAGCAGCAGTTTCAATATCCGGATTACCTGCAGGTTCTATTATTGGCTCTGTTAAGGAGACTGCTCCTCCGGAACTTTCGGATCTCACCCCCAAACCGGTGCTTCTACCGGGGACTTTTACCAGAATCCCGGGTATATCGAACTTTCTTTCCTGAAATTTATTTTTATTCGTGTTTTTGTGTTTGCTGGAAAATTTATAGCCTCCACCAAGCAGCAGAATAAGCACAAAGACTATTGACAGGTAACTTATTGGCAGGTAATCTGTAGTTGAAGGACCAATCCCGATAGTTTCGGGGGGGTCTATGCTGTAGGAGTCCTGAATTGGTTCTGTTACCGGATATTCGGAGACAGGATAAAGCAAGAGATCAAACACGTAATTTCCTTCCCCTTCAATCTTGAAAGTGGTTTCTTTCGAATAGATGAGAGTATTATTACGGTAATACCTGGCTGTGATAGCATAGTCTCCGGGAGCCAGTTCAAAAGAATAAATGCCGTCTTTTGCTACCATTGATTGAGAGGGAGTGGAATTTATACTAATCACTGTATCGTTCAGGAGCTCAAGAGTGTCCTTGGCATAGGTTGCCCCATGGACTGTTGCAGTGACGTTGTTGTCTTCTAAGAAAGGCACCCCTAAAGCAAGTGAAGCAGATGCAAGTAAAGTGAGTAAAGCAGCAATGCAAATAATGTAGAACCTCAGATTCATTTCCATCAACAAATCCATAATTGTAAATTGAGGCGTGGGATCAGTTTCAAAATTACAAGCAAAAATTTCTCTACATTTTTCCGAATATAGGAGATGTTTTTCTCGAATACAGGAGATATTTATTTTTCAGGTTTGATCACCGAATCGCACCCCGGATCCAATCTGGATTCTATTGTCCCCCATGATCCAATTTGGACTCTGTTATCCCCCATGATCCAATTTGGACTCTGTTATCCCCCATGACCAATATGGATTTTGCTATTTGCGAGCAGGTTTCAAAATTACCTTATAAATTCAAATAATATAAAATTTTGAAGCTGGCTCATTGCGACCTTTTTGATGCCCATTGATTTATTTCTTATATATTATAGCTTCTCCCAATCCCCATTTGATGTGTAGTGCTTTCCCCATTTGACATGTAGTACTAATTACTGAATCTACCAAAATCCATTTCTGTATTCAATATTAGTTATTCTATGGTCTGCTTTCGAATCACAATCAAGAGCGATTATTCAAACTATGCGATTCGGCCAATTTGATACCAATCTATAAATCGACGCTATGAGTTGATATTATAAGTTGACTTCATTAATCCGCGAAACAATTTACATTTTACTTTACGAAATAAAATCTAATTGATCAGGGCAACTGCTCACAATTAAGTTAGGACATATGGTAGATAAATATATCATTTATTATTAATTTATATTTAAATAAGTGATGGTTATAGTATTGCAACAACACACACATGTGATGTTAAAAAATTCAATTTATTGGCATAATTATACATAGAAACTTGCAAAACCTTGATTATCAGGCTGTCTCAAAACCATTCCTTATTCTACAATTGGGTAATATCCCATCTCAATTTTTATTTCATTTCGACAAGAATAGATTAATTTTCACTGATCACCATAACTTATGCGCCATTCCTGCTACACTTCCCCATCTATTCCCACATTCATTTCCTCTTCTAGTAATCATATTCAGAATTTCTTTCAGGTTTTTACCTTCCCTCTTCATGAAATCCGCTATTTTCCTTATGTTGTGTACGGTACACATCATAACAAATTCAATTTTTGTCTTTCCTTTCCCTCTCAACAGAAATTCCCTGAATCCTCTATCCTGTTTCATCTGACCAAACACAGGTTCTACGGTAGACATTCTTTTCTGATACTTTTCCGTACCCTTTTCTGTATTCAGTTTAGCCCTCATATCCTCCATTAAATGTTCTCGAGGATCTCTTGTTATTGTCCTTTTTCCACTCATAGTACATGCATTTTTCAACACACACTTAGAACAATAGCTACATACATAATATCTTAAATCAGGTTCACCTTTCCTCTTTTGTATTCTTATAAAGGGAATTTCAAATGCAGCAGGACAATAATAGCAGTCCTTTTCTTCATCGTATTTAAAAAGAGCTTTCCTGAACTTCCTGGTTTTTCCTTCTTTTTCAGCTTTATAGAAGTTGTCGGGAATATAAGCATCAATTTCTTCATTGAGTAAAAATTCTACATTATCGTATGAGAAATAACCTGCATCTGCAAGCACTATTGTTGGTTTATCCCCCAGTGTATTTTTTACATTCTGTATCATTGGTTCCATCTGATGCAAGTCGTTTTCTTCGTTGACCACGTCTGCTGCAACGATTATTTGTTCCTTTTCATCAACAGCAACCTGACAATTATAGGAAGGTTTCTTGCTTCCATCTTTATGCTTCATAATTCGAGCATCGTTGTCTGTAATGTTTACTTTTTTCAGCTTTTCTTCATCGAGCTTTTTCTTAGCAGCCTTAATTTTCTCTAATCTTTTCTTCTTGTCAACCAGTTCTTCTGGAATCTGGTAAGGTGTCGAGTCACCGTAAATTTCATCTTCATGTTTATCGGTTTCAATGCTCTCTTTGAGTATCTTGTCAATTTCTTTTTCGAGAGCATCCGAGCTCTTGCTTTGTCTTGGAGAAGCGTTTGCCTTAACCTTTGTTCCGTCAATTGAGATACTGGAACCAATCAGATCCATTTCTTTGCAAAACGTGACAACCTGAGAAAAGATTTCTTTAATGGGGCCAAGATGAGTTGAACGGAAGCGACATATTGTGTGGAAATCAGGTTTTTGCATGGCTGCAAGGTACATAAAAGCAGTATCAGTTTGGGTCATTTGCTCTATCTTACGTGAGCTTCTGATGTTTATCAGGTATCCATAAAGTAAGATTTTTAAAAGAAGTCGTGGATGATAGGCAGGGCAGCCTTCCTCAGAATAAGTGGATTCAATAGCACTAATATCGATGACGTCTATGATGTCGTTTAGCACTCTGGCAATATGGTTTTCAGGAACAAACTCTTCCAGGTTAAATGGAAGTAAAAATTGCTGCTTTTGATCATACCTTTTGAACATGGTGAGACACTGGGGGTAATTTTCTCAAACAATATATTTTTAATATAAAGATATATATTTAAAAAGATAAATGTTCCTAATAATTCTTACCCAAATGTACAATCAAGCATAGTTTTGAGACAGCCTGTTATGAAAAAAATAGAAAAAAGAAATCTAATCCTGGGAGAAGATATTTAATCTTCGGAAACAGGCTATTTGACTTCCAAGCATAAGATTATGGCAACACCTAATTCATGAAATTTTTCTCCTCGAAAAATGAGTTTACATGTTCCTGACCTCTACAGGTCATATTCGTGTATGGATACTTCATTTATTTTCGAAGTAAGAAAAAAGCTACTAAAAAGGATTAAAAAGCCGAGAACCATACCCGTCATAAGACCCGGGAAAGGATTCTCAAACAGGAACTCTAAAATAGAAACTTTTGCAGAAAAACACCGTACCGGGCATCATCTCAGGGATTGAAATCTTTTAATTTTAACCTTAACTCGGACGAATTAGGGAATAAGGATTGAAAATGAAGCTCATATTCCAAATCAAGAGGCATTCTGCAATCCTCCCTCTCCAATAGGATGTGTTCCCTATTAGGGAATGTGAAAAACAAACGAAAGTTTTCACGTTAGAGGCAGATGATGCTGATAATTTATGAATAAGACATACTTATCCCCTAAAAATGGCGGAGTTAAGGTTTTAAATTTCAAGGGGCTTATTCCTCATTTCAAGCATTCGTATCTACTTTTAGTGTAGCCATCGAAATATCCATCTTTGTAGCCTTTGTTGTAGCTTTCTGTGTAATCTTTGGTCCAGCTGGATTTGTTGAAAGGAGTAGGTATTTTATTGAGAACTTCTGTGCTGCCGTATTGCCCACAGTCGTTCTGACCCTGTATTTTACCTTCTTCGTAGCCTTTGCTGTAGCCAGCTTTGTAGCCAGCTTTACTCTTGCCATACTTAATATTTTCATCTGCGCTCACCAACGTAGCTGTCACTGACAATACAAAGCAAAGTAACAGCAAAATAGCAAGAGTCTTTTTTGATCTGTCAAATTTTTTAGTTCTCATAAATTATGCTCCCAATCGTGTTCAGTTGTATGAAAATAATTTACACACTGATGAACAGACCCTGTTCTGAAATCCGGTGATTTCTACAATCCAGTGATTGGATTTACAGGCAAGAATTTGACCTTTGAAACTTAATCCCCAAATCACTTGCTCCCCAAGTTGTCGCTCCTGAGGCTTCAATATTCATCAGGAGATTAAATCCGTAAATTGTTGACTCGATTAGCTCAGTGCTCCAACAATATTGACTGAAACGAAGTTTGACCACATTGATGCTTTCTATGAGGACCATTTACACTTTCTCCTTGGCCCTGGTAAAATTCATTCCAATTGTCTTGTCAGCTGTCTGTCGGTTGTTAGCGTTAATATTAACCGGTTTAAATATAAATATACTTACTGAGGAGAAGCAAATAAAATTTGATTTAAAAAATAAGCATTTCTAAACTTTTAATTCAAAATAAAATCATAAATAATGGATTAAATATTTATCAAGCCTTTTAAAAATTATATTATCCCTAATTGTTCCCAATAAGAGCTTTTTTCAGTTTGGAATTTTGGACTCAATCAACGGTTCATACATGTTCCAGATATGAGTATTTGGTTCCCGGAAGAAAATCAGCAGGATTTGAGGTTACTGAGAAGTGGATAACATTAGACTTTTAACCGTAAAAAACCTGAAGCCAAAATAGAACGTCTGATACACCTATTTTTGTACTTTCAATACATAGATCCTTATTAACTTATTAAATACATAGATCCTTATTAACTTATTATTAAGTACATCAACAACTTCAATTGAGAATATTATCAAATCTTCAGGCTGTTTACATATATGTATTTTCACGATTCAACAACCGAAAATAGATTAAACTAAAAATTAAATCGATTGGATGTAAATATTTAAAAAATATCCTCTCCGGTGGAAAAATTCCCGGATTTCATCTTTAAAGTTCAGTATCCGGATTTATGCATATCTGAATGTAACTTTCATATATATCTGAATGTAACTTCTATAATAGAATACTGATAAGGTCATTCCAAAGATTCAGGTTCAGGGACGAAAGGATGCGACAACATGGGCACAGGTGAAACCAAGAGCAAAGAGAAAACACAGGTATCAAAAGAGGAAAAGATGCCGGAAGAGGAAAAGATACCCGAAGGGGAAAAGAACCCGGAAAAGGAAAAGATGCCAGAAGAGGAAAAGAAGCCGGGAGAAAAGCAGATAGGAAAAGAAACCTCTACCAGTGAACTTCCTGTTTCGAATAAGAATTCTGATAAATTCACAAAAGAGGACTTTCCCGTTGTGGGCGTCGGCGCGTCGGCTGGGGGGCTGGCTGCATTCGAAGCTTTCTTTTCGTCCATGCCTGACAGCCCTGGACCGGGCATGGCCTTTGTCCTGGTACAGCACCTTGACCCGAAACACAAGAGCATCCTCCACACCCTGATAGGGCGCTACACAAATATGCCGGTTTATGAGGTTAAGGACGGGATGGACGTCAAGCCTAACTGCGTTTATGTCATTCCGCCTAACAGAAACATGGTTTATCGTGAGAGTGAACTGCACCTGCTGGAACCGGTCGAGCCGCACGGGCACCGTACGCCGATTGATTTCTTCTTCCGCTCCCTGGCCGAGGAAAAGAAAGAGCAGGCCATCGGAATCGTGCTTTCAGGCACAGGCAGCGACGGCACTCTGGGAGTAAGGGCAATCAAGGCTGAAGGCGGGATGGTGATGGCACAATCTCCCGAATCCAGCGAATACGACAGCATGCCCCGTAGCGTCATCGACACCGGTCTGGCAGACTACATCTTGCCGCCGGAAGAAATGCCTGCCCAGCTCATTGCCTATGTTACTCAGGCCTTCGGGAAAATAACCCAGCCGGTCTCCAGGGCTGAAGACGCGATGAAGAAAATATTCAACCTGGTGTTTGCCCATACCAGCCACGATTTTTCCCATTACAAGAAGGGCACTATCGTCCGACGTGTCGAGCGGCGTATGGCCGTCCACAATATCAAGAAAATAGATGAATATGTGGATTATTTAGAGCAAAAACCTGCAGAGGTAGAAGCGCTCTTTCGCGACTTCCTGATCAGCGTCACCAATTTTTTCCGTAATCCCAAGGCATTTGATGCGTTTCAGAAAAAAATTATCCCCAATCTCTTTGTCGGCAAGTACGCAGGCGAATCGATACGGGTTTGGGTGCCCGGCTGTTCCACAGGCGAGGAAGCTTATTCGATCGGCATCCTGCTTCAAGAACATATGGAGGCATTGAAGCAAACTTTCAATGTACAAATTTTCGCAACAGATATCGACAGTCAGGCAATCGAAGAGGCCCGCATCGGCACCTATCCTCCCAGCATCTCGGTCGATGTCTCGGAGGAAAGGTTGGAGCGCTTCTTCACACAGGGCCCGGACGGCAACTACCGCATCCGAAAAAACATCCGTGACATGGTAATCTTCTCAGAGCACGACCTTGTCAAAGACCCCCCGTTCTCCAAACTCGACCTGCTCAGCTGCCGCAACGTGCTGATTTATATGGACGGGGAACTGCAGAAGAGACTCATCCCTCTCTTCTACTACGCGTTGAACCCCGGCAAATTTCTCTTCCTCGGCTCCTCCGAGACCGTGAACGGGTTCATGAACCTTTTTGACACGTTAGACCGCAAAGCGAAGCTCTACCAGAGTAAACCGAATGTTGGAAATGAACAACTCCGCTCCATAGTGACTTTAATCCCACCAAGAATTGAACCCAAAGTGATTCGAAAAATTTTTGAAGAGACCCCCCCCGGAGGCAGGCCTAAGTTTCGTGAGTTGACCGAGCGTATCCTGCTTCAACATTATGCCCCTGTAAGTGCGCTCGTAAACGAAAAAGGCGACATCCTTTATATACATGGTCGTACAGGCATGTACCTGGAACCGGCTCCGGGCGAAGCTGGTATGAACATTCTGAAGATGGCACGCGAGGGTTTGGCCAACAGGCTGGCTACGGCCCTGCACAGAGCAGCAATCGATAAAAGATCATTATTTTACTCCGGGCTGAGGGTCAAAACCAACGGCGACTTCACTACCGTCAATCTTGCGTTGCTACCTGTGGTTTCAGGTCCTGATGCAGAAGAGCCGGACCTGTTCCTGATCACTTTTGAAGAACCTCCGAAGGCCGAACAGAATATACTCGGGAAAGCAGTTTCCGAGGATTTAATAAAAGGAATTACCGAGAGCAAAGGAGAAGTTGATGAGCGCGTTTCGGCGCTGATGAAGGAACTGCAGACCAAGGAAGAAGACCTCAGGGCTGCCAATGAAGAGCTGGAGACCTCCAATGAAGAACTAAAATCCTCAAATGAAGAAATGCAGTCAATAAATGAGGAACTACAATCCGCCAATGAGGAGCTGGAGAGCTCAAAGGAGGAACTGCAGTCGGTAAACGAGGAACTGGCCACGGTCAATGCCGAACTGCAGAATAGGGTTGCTGACCTGTCTCAGGCCAATAACGATATGAACAACCTGCTTGCAGGCACTGACATAGGCACCATTTTCGTCGACTATCATATGCGTATTATGCGTTTTACCCCTGCCGTCACACGGGTGATCAAACTGATCCCGACCGATGTGGGCAGGCCTGTAGGGGACATTGTCTCAAACATGCTGGGATATGACCGCCTGACAGAGGATGTGAGGGAGGTACTTGACAACCTGACTCCTAAAGAAATTGAAGTCCAGACCCGGGACGGCACGTGGTACCTGATGCGCATCCGGCCTTACCGCACCCTTGAAAATGTCATTAAAGGAGCGGTGATAACCTTCATTGAGATTACCGAATTGAAGCAGACGAGGGAGTTGCTGAAGGAATCCGAGGCTTCGATTCACCGCCTATCCTCAGTTGTCGTGCGCGACTCGAATGATGCTATAACATTACAGGACTTGGAGGGTCACATCATGGCCTGGAACCAAAAGGCCGAGAAGATGTACGGCTGGAGTGAAGCCGAGGCCCTGAAGATGAATATTAGCAGCATGATTCCACAGAAACAGAAAGAAGAAGAGCTGGAAATGGTGAAGAGGCTTAGTCAGGCTGAGGACCTGAAACCTTACTGCACCCGGCGGCTCAGTAAGGATGACAGGATAGTGAATATATGGCTGACCGCCTCTCCACTGGTAAATGAAGCCGGCGAGGTATATGCTATTTCAACTACAGAGCGGGAGATAAAATCAGGAAGAAGACAGAAGGAAGGCAATAACTGAAAAAGGATATGCTCAGATAGCTGGCTAACTTTCGCAAAAAAAGGTTGAGGGATTGGCGGATAAAAAACTTCCAGGTGCCTTCTGGGTGCCGGAAAAACCGGAATCGTCTTTGTGTTGAAGACGACGTGCGTTTACTCCGCAGGCCGGGCGCATCGGAGAGGGATGGAGATGCAAAAGCTATGCTTGCCAGGTACAGGCATGAGGAAAATTCCCAAAATCTCCACCTGATTAAAAAATGGTTCAGGGTCTGTGGAAATCCTCTAAATAAGGAATCACAATTAATTTTAGCTGAATGGCCTGATGTCTTTTTACTGATTTATTTTCGGCTTATTAAAGTTGATTTTGATAAATTTGTACGAAGCCAAAATACAAACACTTTCAATTTTTTATAGAATAGATATAAGAATTCTTATCGAACCCTTAAAGCCGGGATTTTGAATAAAATTATCTTGCATTGCCTTTCAAGAAAAAACTCCGCGCTGAATTTTCTGAATGCCCCGAGAAATTAAAAAAACATAATTAATATTAAATTGTTGTTTGGTTTTAAAACATTTTATGCAGGACTAACTTTTGCTAAGAAACAATTTTTCTGATAATTAATTTAAAATAACAACGAGACGTTGTATATTATAACGGGGAAGATAGGCCAAAAAGAGCGGGAATAACCGGGAAGGTATGTCAGAAAAGAATTGCCTGGAAGACAATTGTCCTGTTCCGAATGAATATTTTGGGGAAAATATCTTTGGAGCTACTATCTCGGGGTCTACAGTAAAAAGGACATAAATCTTCCGGGCTTTCCTTCAATTTTTACCTGATATTTTTACCTGATATTTTTACCTGATATTTTTACCTGATATTTTTACCTGATGTTTTTATCTGATGTTTTTATCTGATGTTTTTATCTGATGTTTTTATCTGATGTTTTTATCTGATGTTTTTTATTCCAGAGATTCTTGATCATGTTTTTCCTGATTTTTTTTGTCGCAAAAAACACCTGCTGTTCATTAATTAATGGAACTTATGATTCTTCCGCTACCTCGAAATTAATTCTAAATTCTGTCCCATGATCTCGCTTAAGCTCGATTTCTCCATCCAGCTGATCAATAAGGATGTTTACTAGCTGCAGTCCTAGTGACTCAACGTTTTCCAACTCTACATTTTCAGGAATTCCTGTTCCATTATCCGAAATTATAAGGCTGAAAAGGGACCTGTTCATTCCATCATTCTTTTCTTCCCTGCAAAGGCAGATCCGAATTTCTCCTTCCTGCTTATCGATAAATGCATATTTGAGGGAATTGGAGACGAGTTCGTTAACAATTATTCCCAGCGGGACCGCAGTATCCATATTAAAGAAGGCATTTTCTTCCAAATCCATAAACAGGCAGATATTTTTACTTTTAAGGCCGTAGATCCGGAAGAGGTTTTCAGTTAATTTTTGAATATATTTTGAGAAGTTCAGTGTATCGGTTCCTCCTCCTTTATAGAGTTCTTCGTGGATAAGGGTCATTGAGATTATCCGGTCCTGACTTTCCCTGAAAGCTTCGAGTACCTCCTGATCCCGGAACTTTTCTGCCTGGAGACTGAGCAGGGACGAGATTACCTGCAAATTATTCTTGATCCTGTGGTGGATTTCCTTTTTGCGGGCAGCTTCGATATTCGCAACGAAATTTTCCGCCTCTTTTCTTTCGGTTACATCATAAATCGTGCTCTGATAGAATCCCGGATTTCCATCATTTCCCTGAATTTTCTGGTAAATTTCATCAACCCATCTGATCCTCCCATCCCTGTGCCTTATACGATATTCGAGTTCTCCATAATCAGCAGACTGAGAACTTTTAATCTTTTCCTCTTCTTTTACAACAAGAGGCAGGTCATCCGGATAAATTAGGTCTTTCCAGTTAACCCTGGATGTAAACTCCTTTGCCCTGTACCCTGTGAGCTCTTCAATAGCCCCATGCAGAAATATAGGAACAAAGTTTTCATCAGCCTGATAAATAATGCCGTGGAAATTCTGTATGAAAGAGCGGTATTTCTTCTCACTATCTTCAACTTTTTTTATTGAAAGTATCTGGTCCGTAATATCTTTAATTACCCCGATGGCTCTATGTATCTCCCCACTGCCGTCTGTCAGCCAGATGCCGCGACTTTCGGCATAAATGTAGTTCCCATCCCTATTTCTGAGCCTGAATTCTACCTGGAATTTATTTTCTGCCTGAAATTTTTTCTTTTCCTCAAAAGACTTTCCGAGCGTATCAAGCAGTTCGGTTCTGTCTTCAGGGTGCACATATTCTATCAGGACCGATTTATCCAGATTTCCCAGCTCCTCCGGATCGTACCCTGTTACTTCCCGGACGGCCCCCGCCAATCTCAGTTCGAATGTGTTGAGATTAAAATCGAATACAGCCTGCCCTGTCCTTTCGGTTGCTATACGATATCTTTCTTCGCTTTCCTGAAGCTGAATTTTTGCAAGCCTGGAACCTGTAATGTCTTTCAGTACTCCGATAGCCCCGTAAAGATAACCTTCAGAATTTGTAAGGCAGACCCCTCTGTTTTCTATGTAAATGCTGGTTCCGTCTTTTCTTCTAAACATTAATTCTTCTTTAAACCTGTTCTCTTCCCTTCTCACACCCCGGGATTTTCTTTCCGCACAATTTGTATTTAGGGGCTTGATATTCTTAATCCAGACATTCTTGCCAAGTTTCTGAAATTCTTCAGAACTATATCCCGTAACTTCTTCTATGGCTCCCGCCCAGCTGCATTTATCCGTTCTTATATCGTAGTCATATATCACCTGCCCTGTTTGCTCTGTGACAATCCTGTATCTTTCCTCGCTTTTCTTGAGTTTTTCATCTGCTTTTTTACTTCCGGTTATATCCCTGGCGATGACCAGGATTGCGCTCAGATTTTCGGAGACATCAAAAATTGGAGAAACACTAAGTGAGACATTTATGATCTCACCGTCCTTTCTTGAACGTAAAGTTTCATAATGGTGAATTTTATCTTCCTGTCTAATCAGTTCGTTCAATTCTCTTGTTTCTTCGACCAGTATAGGGGGCTCAAGGGTGGAGATGGACTTCCCCAGAATTTCCTTAGCCGAATATCCATAAATCCGTTCGGCACCTTTATTCCAGCTGATAATAACGCCATCAAGGGACTCGGTTATAATGGCATCGTCCGACGTTTCCACAATATTCGCGAGTGTCTGAATTTTATCTTCTATCTTCACACGCCTGGAATTTTCTATCTGCTCCCATTTTCCGTTCCTTTTGATCAGAGCAAACTGGTGCTTGCTAACCACATCAATGATCTCAGTCGCGTCGCACCTGTCAAGAGAATAGGTGCAGAGAGAGATCATCCGGTAGTTACCGATAATCCGATCCAGTTCTTTTTCATAATTATCAAAACTACTCCAGTCCTTTTTTTCCTGCCAGAAAGGATTCTCTCTCAACCTCAAACCGTCATACCCACTGGCCAAGGCCTTATTGAGTTTTTCGATCCAGCAGTTCAATACTCTTTCCGAATCAAAAGAACCCTCTTGTACATACCAGTGAGTGGAAGAAACAATTTCGATTTGTCCCTTCTCCAGGTAAACATCGAAATCATGCACAGCCTTTCTGAGGGCTTCTTTTGCCTCTTCCGTTTCCGAGGGTTGAGATGTAACCCACATGCAAAATTCATTATTTTCCAGTCCAGCCTTGAAATAGGAGGCCAGTACATCCATCAAATCTTTTTTTGTATGGTAGAACTGGCAGAAGTGTGTTCCCCAGGGAACGTCGCCAATAATATCGACACCAGAACTTCGCAGTTTTTTTCTCATTCCGCTTCTCCCCAATACAAAAAAATCAAAAAGCACATGTTTAAATCAT
Source organism: Methanosarcina acetivorans C2A (assembly GCF_000007345.1). Lineage (NCBI taxonomy): Archaea > Methanobacteriati > Methanobacteriota > Methanomicrobia > Methanosarcinales > Methanosarcinaceae > Methanosarcina > Methanosarcina acetivorans. The sequence goes on from NC_003552.1 coordinate 2,468,474, forward strand.
GCATTTCTTCTTGGGCAATATTCTAATTATACAGGAACCTTCTGAAATCATTTTCGCATTGATGCTATTTTTGCATTGATGCTATTTTTGCATTGATGCTAAACTCCATAATTTCATTTTTAGAAAAGAGGATCAATTTGCCTGACAATTTTTCAACATTAATATTTAAGAAGAAATATATAATTCTTATGCGATTTTTATTTCGAAACCAAGCACCAGGTTTTCCGGGCTTCTCCAGTATTTTCATTCTTTCCAGCAATTTCAGCATCTTTAGCTGTTTTTCAGACTTTCCAGTATATCAGTTTTCCAGCGTGTTCAGCTATTCTTCAGATTTTCCAGTGTATCAGCCTTCCAGTATTTTCAGCTGTTTGCAGGGCTAAAGGTTTTTTGGTCTGCTCTTCAAACTACTGCTCTGATGATGAAAGCCTGAAAGCTTCAATATCCCATTTTGCTCTTTTTACCCCTGCCTGATAAACGCTTTCAAGAAAATCGAGTACTGCCTTTTCCGGGGACTCTGCCTTTCGGACATCACCATACATGAGAAGTGCAAGCCCGGCCTCCGGACTCCAGAAAGCCTCTTTCGGGCTTAGCAGCTCGTCCATGAAACCAGCTGGTTGCGGGTGCATATAAGCATAAAAAGCCGGCTCCCGAACATTCTGGTCTCCTGCCCAGAACCCGTAGCTGATCAATTCATGCGAAGACGCTTCACGTTCTACGGGATTTGCCCCTTCCCTGACAGGGGCAGACCTGCCCGAAAACAGAGTAAGGGCAAGGTCAGCATGGTGCCAGAAAAAGTGTACAGGCGAACTTTTTCCAGTAAACCATCCCCGGAAGACCTGAAAAATCGAATTGACCTGTACAAGGATCCTCCAGAACCTGTTCACATATGCCTCATCATAAGCCATATGCTGATAATCCGATGCAAAAGGCTCTGTCGTCCACGGGATATCGTAAGGTACAGGCCTGATCCCTGCTACGATCCCGAGTTCATTCAGATTTGAAAACACCTTCTCATAAAATCCCGCAACTGAAAGCCCCTTCAAAGGCACGTTTCTTGTGTCCCCAACACTTGTCTCGATCTTTAAAGCATGCCCTTCATCGCGGAAATTAAACTCCATTTCAAAAATCATGCCCTCGTAAGGAATCGGTCCCGTTGTAAGCCCGCGTACCGAAACATAAAAAGGCACATGCCACCAGTGGTTCATCTTTGGATGAAGTGCAAGTCTGACTTTTCCCACAACCTGCAGAAACAGGTGCAGCGTATTCTTAGTATCTTCCCATTCTTCAATCGGCAAAGGCGGAAACTGTTCGTCCCGTATACTGCTGTTTACCATGATTATCCCCCTCGCAAAATTCCCCAAATTTACTACGGTAAGGTTTACCGATAACCCTGTTAGAGTCAGATGATTTATTTATGTAAACAGGTCGATTCATAAGATTAAAACATTTTCCGCCCGAATAAAAAATTTAAGATATTGGTTTTAGGACAGGATCTTTGAAGCTTACCGCTTACGTTTGACTTTCAGATATTTTTGAGTGTTACACATACTCTATTACCGACCCGTCAGGATGTTCAGGATGTTTTACTGGCATATTCCTGCCGGTCGGAACTTCTGCCGGTCCCCGGATGATTTTTGCTCCTTTTTCTTCCAGATAAACCCTGAACTCATCGAGGGAATCGACAAGAAATGTAGCCTGTGTGCTTCCAAAAGGTTTCAGAGCTTCAACCGAGCCGACTATTAGCAGAATGTCTCCTATTTGAGCCAGTTCCAGGCCGATTTGTGGGATTTCGAAACGCATGGTGAGGGGGTGCTGAGGAGTTTTTCGTAGAATTCGAGGTAGGAGTTAAGGTCGGAAATGTAGAGGCGGGAGAGGGTTTGAAGTACTTTCATGTTTTTGGGTTCCAATAATGAAGTTAATTGAGTACTTCAGGTATATTATTCGGTCTATCCCTCCAGTTTATAACCAATATTTTTTATAACAGATATTTTTAGGGAAATGAGCTTGTAAATTTAGAAAACTTCATTGACCAAATCTGGAGAAAACATATCTCCCCTTATAGGCGCAGGCGTGGTTTCTCTGCTCATTGTCCTTTTCAGGACATATACGGATATAATTGTCCTCAGTGCTGCCTCAGTCCCGGTTTTCGCTGCAATCCTTTATACCACCGGCTGAATAGATTCCGATGACAAAAACCTTCTATTAAAACTCATTTTCTGCAACACATCCTGATATAAATAGTGCCAAAATAAATATTACTAACTTCTCTTATTATCTGGCTTCAGGTTCCTGTCCAAATTCAGGTTTCGATCCGAATTCAGCTCCTAACAGATTCGGGTTTCCAAGCTCAACGATCATAAGAAAGGTTAGAAAAAATGTTAATCCTCGACCACCCCTACGTCTCTGAATTTTTGAAAGATACCGCTGTAGAAATGCAGATTCCTGTTTTAAAAAATGAAATGGCAGCCGAAATAAGTGAGGAAAAAGGGATGAAGCTTCTTGAAAAAGCCGAGTTTATCGAATTAATGAAAGAAAAAGGTGAATATTCCCTTTATTCCAATTCTGAAAATTCTCTTGGCTGGATTTCGGAAAATTTGGGCTTTACAGGACTGCCTGAGAAAATAGAGCTTTTTAAGAACAAAATCAAATTCAGAAAACTGCTGGAGAGAATATACCCTGACTTTTATTTCCAGGGCATTGAGTTTGAAAAGTTGGACGAAATCCGGGTTGAGGAAATAAAAAAGCCCTTCATTATAAAGCCTGCAGTAGGCTTTTTCAGCCTTGGCGTGTACAAGGTTTCAACCGATGAGGATTGGGCACCAGTCATCAAGCGTATAAAAGCAGAAGTAGAGGAAATAAAGGGACGCTATCCGGTTCAGGTGCTTGATGTGGGGAACTTCATCATCGAAGAAAATATCGAAGGCGAAGAATTTGCGGTTGACGCTTACTTCAACAGTGCCGGAAAACCTGTGGTCCTCGATATCTTGAAGCATATATTTTCTTCGGAAAACGATGTTAGTGACAGGGTATATTTTACTTCGAAAGCCGTTATGGAAACTTACAGGGAAACTGTAGAAGACCTTTTGAAAGAGATAGGAAAACTTGCCGGGCTTAAGAATTTTCCACTCCATATCGAGATTCGAATAGGGGAAGACAGGAGAATTCAACCAATAGAGCTGAACCCAATGCGTTTTGCAGGCTGGTGCACAACGGATATCGCATATTTCGCCTACGGGATTAACACTTTCAGGTATTTCCATGAAAAACGTGAACCGGACTGGGATAAGATCCTTGCAGACAGAGAAGAAAAAAACTTCTGCCTTGTGGTATTGAACAAGCCTGCAGAAATAGATTCAAAAGCAGTACAAACTTTCGATTACGAAAAACTGCTTTCAGACTTTGAAAAGCCCCTGGAACTCAGAAAATCCGACCCTGAGAAATACGGGTTCTTCGGATACATATTTACGGAAACCAGAAACAGCAACTGGGAAGAAATTGGAAGGATTCTGAAATCGGATCTGAAGGAGTACATCACTTTCAGGTGATTTTTCCCTCAGGTGATTTTTCCCTCTAGTGACTTCTTCCTCCACTTATATCCCTGGAATTCCGAGCCAAGCACTTATAGAGCCCTAGAGTCCTGTGCCCGGATATCTGAGCCACAAACAGTAACTTCGGTTTAATAGTGTGAATCCAGATAAATAAGAAGAAACTCAGATAAGTTCTCAAACAAAAATTTTTACCTTTTTTAATTCTATTTTATAGAATTTATTTAAGATTCAAAAAGCTATTTGATACTGAAAAAGACGCCAAAAAAGAGAATAGATAAAAAATATTGCTTTTACTGTATTCTGAACCTTGGAAATATTCATCTTATTGAATGAAATAATTTATTAATACCGTCTTAAAGAGGAGCAGCGTTATATTAATGACAAATTATATAACGATGTGTATGTATTATTCATGGGGGATATTTTTCCACTGCATTTTTTATGAATAAAAGGGGAGATGAAATCATCAGGAAAATAAAACTTTTTGGTACTGTATTCATTACAGTGACGCTTATCGCACTAATGCTATTCACTTCAGGATGTTCTCAGCAAAGTGCCGAAAATGAAACAGAAATTGTAGAAAATGAAACAGGAATTGTAGAAAATGAAACCAGAGTAGTAGAAAATGAAACAGGAATTGTAGAAAATGAAACAGGAATTGTAGAAAACGAATCTGAAAGTTTATTAAATGAGACTGAGAATCAAACAAATAGAACCGAATACAGAGAAACTGAACGTGAGAATTTAGGAGAGGAAGTTGAAGGTGTACCTCAAGAAATATTAAATGTTGTCGAGAAAAGCGATAGAAATGTCATGCAAGCGTTAGCTGACAGAAACTTCACAACTTTTGTTGAGCTTCTCAACGTTGCAGGACTTGAGCCGCTTCTCGCCGAGGAGGGAATTTATACTGTTTTTGCTCCAACTAACGAAGCCTTCGACGAACTTCCTGAAAACGCGATCCCCGCGCTTGAGAACAATACCAGGGAACTGGAAAAAGTCTTAACTTACCATATTGTTGACGGTAAAATACTGATGGAAAATAATCTTGAAAACATGACGAGTGTCAGGACACTTGAAGGAGAAGAACTTCCCATCACTGTGACAGAAAATGGTGTTCAGGTTGGCGGTGCAAACATAACAGAAGCGGATATCGTAGCCAGCAATGGGGTAATTCATCAGATAGATAAAGTACTAATCCCGCCCAGTGGAGCGGAAAATACGACTTCTCCATGAACTGACTAAAAGAGAAACGCTGGAGTCGTGAGAAGCTTTAATACTTCTCTTCTTTTCCAATTTTTCGGTTCTGCTTCTTCATTTTTCGGTTCTGATTTTTCTGTTTTGATTCTTCATTAATCTGGTCGTCCACCAATAACAAAGGGAAATGCCTCCTTCATTGATATTCTGGAAAAATATCAGCCAATTAAGTCCTCGATAAGTCCTCGAAAGACTGGAAAAGAAGTTGCAGCTATGAAGGGAAGAATTATATAATCATATATATAATATACATAGGGGACATATTTTTCTATTTACGTTTAAGCCTGAATGGGGGAGAGATTATCAGCAAGATAAGATTTTTGGGTACTGTGCTTATCACGGTAATGCTTGTCTCAATAATGCTATTCGCTTCCGGCTGTTCTCAAAATACATCGGAAGACGAAAATAGAGTGGAAAATATAAAGGAAAATATAACTGAAAAAAGAGAGAACTTATCGAATTTAAGTGAAAACATAACTGAAAAAAGAGAAAATTTATCAAATTTAAGTGAAAATATATCAGGGAAAAAAGAAAACTTATCGAATTTAAGTGAAAATGTATCAGAGAAAAGAGAAAACTTATCAAATTTAAGTGAAAATATATCAGAGAAAAGAGAAAACTTAACAGCTGTGAGGGAGAACTTGACTGATAGAATTTGACGAATGCAAAAGAGTTTAAAAAGGAAAAATAACAAATAAAAAAGAAAACTTATAATGTAAATTTAAACAGTGGGGTTATTCATCAAATTGATAAGATATAATCCCACCTCAATAAGGAAAAAATAAAGAGAACGACTCAAGAGTCGCAAGAGAATTTTCAATACTTTTTAATCTTTCCATTTTTTTATAACTTATTTGTATTTTCTGATTCTAGGACCAGAGCTCAATAGTATATGGTTCGGCTACTAAGTGCCTATCCGAAAAGTCGGTAATGCGATCGAAAAGTTACAGCAGGTCTATAATAGCAGGGCATCCTCTTCGGTTTTGCATATTGCTAATGGTAAGTTACAATAGGTCACAACACTTTTCGGATAGGCTCTAAAAACCATGAGCAAAAGAAGACATGCAATTAGCTGAAAAAGCGGCTTTTCATGTCATGGTTTTTCATTCACTGATCCAGGCCTTTGCTTCGGCAAACTCTTTGTTCCGGAAGGTTTTTACCGGACAGGGAATGGCAAACTTGAATACTTTAACAGCGTCAATTATCCAGTCCACGTCTGAGACAACTGCGATCTTTTCAAACGCAGTGAGGTGCCATATGCCAACTTTGGCATCATCCCACATGGCATTATAGGTAAAACCCGTGAAATTCGGACCCAATTGATAGAGCATACGAATCTTTCCTTGCGTCCGTATTTTGTCCTCAATGGCTGGAATCAACACCTTTTCATAGTCCTCTCCAGTTATCTTTCCATTTGCAACAGCGGCAACGACGTTTTCCGGCAAACCAGGCATAATTTCTATCATTTTATTCCCCCTTTTCGATTCTGCTTCACTTGATAACGTTACAAAATCAATTTAATTTATTGTTCCTACGAATATAAATTTTGGCTCCAAACCGTGTAGTTCATGACGTGATCAAAAAATGTATCCTGGACAAATAAATTAAAAATTTCTTTTGTAAAATGACCAGAAGTTTGTTGAGGAATTGACCAGAAGTTTGTTGAGGAATAAAAGAAAAATTATAGATAAATCATGACTGAAAATCATAAAGAATTATGACTGAAAAATCATAGTGGATTATGATTGAAAATCGATATATGAATATGATTGAAACTGTAAGCCCATAATATGGCCTGTAAGATATGATCAGAGGCTCATAGCCGAAAGTTGGCAATTAAATCGGTTCAGGCGGTTCCTTGTTCATGAATTCAAATCCAGAATTATTTTTAATGGGGAGATTAAAGCGAATATGACACATGAAAAAAATCCTAAAAGGTTCCTTCATTTCCCCTTCTTCCAGGGTGCATTCCCCTCCAGCCCTAAACAAATACCTCTGGAAATCACTGCAGGAATCGCATTCGCAGCGTTTGCCATTCCCGAAGTTATGGGGTACACAAAGATTGCAGGTATGCCTCTGGTTACCGGGATCTATACAATCCTTCTCCCAATGTTGGTTTTTGCCATTTTTGGATCATCCCGACATCTCGTAGTTGGAGCTGATTCTGCGACTGCGGCAATTATAGCGAGCGGACTGATAACAATGGCAGTGCCGGGATCTCCTCAATACGTTGCATATGCCGGGATGATCGCTCTAATTGCAGCAATCTTCCTTCTTATTGCAGGCCTGCTGCAACTCGGTTTTCTGGCTGATTTCCTCTCTCACACAGTTTTGATAGGATTTCTCACAGGTGTAGGTATCCGTATCTCGATCTCACAGCTTGCCGGGATGTTCGGGATTTCTGCAGGGTCATACGGAACATTTATGCAGCTTGCATCTTTAGTGAGAGACCTGGATCTTACAAATGTTCCCACACTCATAGTTTCATTATCTGTAATCGGGATTATTTTCCTTAGCGAAAGGATTGGAAGCAAAGTCCCGGGTGCACTAATAGCTATCATCGGGGCAATTGCTGCAAGCTGGATGTTCGATCTTACTTCTTACGGGATTATTATCCTTGATGCGGTACCCGGAGGTTTGCCTCATCTCTCTTTTCCTCAAGTCCCACTTTCTGATATCCCAAAGCTCTTTAACATCTCAGTAGCCTGTTTTTTAATCATCCTCGCCCAGAGTGCTGCAACGTCCCGGGCTTATTCTGTGAAGTTTTCGGACACTTTCAATGAGAATTCGGATCTCATCGGATTGAGCCTTGCTAATGCAGCAGCAGGGATTTCAGGTACTTTCGTTGTCAACGGCAGTCCGACCAAGACCGAAATGGTCAGAAGTGTAGGAGGGCAGACCCAGCTTACTCAGCTCACAACGGTCTTCATTGTCCTGATAGTCCTTATGTTCTTTACCAGACCATTCGCCTATTTGCCCACGGCTGTACTTTCATCGATGGTATTCCTCATCGGGCTGCGACTTATCGATACCGAAGGGATGACTGCTCTTCACAGACAACGCCCTGTAGAATTCAATGTCGCCCTGATAACAGCTATGACGGTCGTAGTCATAGGCGTCGAGCAGGGAATTGTGATAGCTATCGTACTCTCGGTCATTGCTCACCTGCGCCACAGTTATCGACCGCTCAACCTGCTGCTTGTTCCAAAACCCGGCGGAGCCATGAGGACAGTTCCGCTTGAAAAAGGCCAGCAAGCTGTTGAAGGCCTGTTAATCTACCGTTTTGGCTCAAACCTCTACTTTGCTAACGAAAACCGCTTCACGAAAGAAATAATTGAACTTGCCAAAAAAGATGGCTCACTTAAGTGGTTTTGCATTTCTGCAACGAATATCGGAGATATCGATTTCACCGCTATAGAAGCGTTCAAAAATGTATGCATCCAGCTGCAACAAATGAATATCACTCTTGTATTAAGTGAAGTGGTGCAGCCTGTGATGAATGAGCTTGACAGGGACGGCATAACCAAAATGATTGGCAGGGACCATATCTTTGAGTCCGTCCAGGATGTTATAGAGGCATATAAAAGAACAGCAGATTAAGAGAACAACTGATAGCTTTTTCAGCTGGTCATTTTGAAATCAGCACAACTACACTTCTTCCCTGAACAGTGCAGCTGCTTCCATTTACCTGGACTTCTTCTCCGGCTCCGGCAATATCCTGAGGAGGAGGCAGGAAGGTGTCGACTGCCCTGTGCCAGTTTCGCTCTCTGAGTCCTGGAATCTCGAACTCCAGAGGTTCCCAGTACATATTCATCATAACATGGATGTCTTCTTCATCACCGGGTTCTCCCATGGTAAAGGAAAGGGCTCGGGCATAAGGGTCGTCCCAGCCCGGACTGTTGAGCTTGCAGCCGTACCAGGAAATATCTTTTAGCCCCCGCTCGTTTTCCTTACCCGTAAAGTAACGGGGGCGAAGAATAGTGGTATGGCGTTTCCGAAAATCGATCATCAGTTTCCAGAAGCGGAACATATCCCGATTTCTTCCCACAAGGTTCCAGTCAAACCAGCCGGTCCCATTGTCCTGGCAGTAAGCGTTGTTGTTGCCTTTTTGGGTCCGCCTGACTTCATCCCCCATGGAAATCATCGGAACCCCTATGGAAAGCAGAAGGATAGAGGCGAAATTTTTGATCTGCCGTTCCCGCAAAGCTTCGATCTCCGGGTCTTCGGTCTCTCCTTCAACCCCACAGTTCCAGCTCAGGTTGTTATCAGTCCCATCCCTATTATTTTCCCCATTAGCCTCGTTGTGTTTGTAATTGTAAGAAACAAGGTCGTTAAGTGTAAACCCATCGTGGCAGGTCACAAAATTAACACTATTGATCGGAAGCCTTGATTCGGACTGGTAGAGATCGGGGCTCCCGGCAATCCGGCTTGCAACCCTCCCTACAAGCCCGGGGTCTCCTCGGACAAAGCGGCGGATCTCGTCCCGATAATAACCGTTCCATTCCGCCCACCTGGGTCCCGGGAAGTATCCGACCTGGTTGAGTGCAGCCGCGTCCCAGGCTTCCGCAATCACCTTTATGTATCCGAGGGAATCGTCCAGTTCAATCTGCCATATCACAGGGGGATATTTCATAACTTTTCCATCGGTATCAAGTGAAAGAATAGAGCCCTGGTCAAAACGAAAACCATCAACATGCATTTCTTCTGTCCAGTATTTCAGGCTGTCTACGATCAGCTTCTGGGAAATCGGATGGTTGCAGTTTACAGTGTTTCCACACCCCGAGTAATTGCTGTAATATTGCCTGTCAGGCTCCAGATGATAGTAAATGCTGTTGTCTATACCTTTGAAAGAAAAAACCGGACCCAGATGGTCCCCTTCAGCGGTATGGTTGAAAACCACATCAAGGATTACCTCTATTCCGGCTTTGTGCAGGGCTTTGACCATATCCCGGAATTCTTTCGTATGGTCTCCGCGTTCAGGGTTTTTGCAATAGCCGCTGTGAGGAGCAAAAAAACATATAGGATCATATCCCCAGTAGTGCCTTTTCCCCTCCGGGCTTATAGTATCATCAAAATCAAAGACAGGCATCAGCTCTACCGCAGTGATGCCAAGCTCCTTGAGATATGGAATTTTTTCTATAATCCCTGAAAATGTACCTGGAGTCTTAACCCCTGAGCTTGGAGATCTCGTGAATCCGCCCACATGCAGCTCATAGATGATGGTCTCGTTCAGCTCTTGCAGCCTGCTTTTGCCGAAGAGATCCTCCCATTTTCCGGGCATCTCATATACTTTTTCCGCCGTGATGTGACTGTTATTTTCCCACCTGTACCTGGAGGGATCTATCACCACGCTACGCATGGATGTAGAAAGGTTGTCTCCTGGCACGCTGGCTTTTTCTCTGTCCCAGAGGGTTTTATTGTTCCCCCGCGAGTAAGGATCTATCAGGACTTTCCCCCCATCAAAACGATACCCTCCGGATGGATCAAAAGGGCCGCCTATCCTGTAGGCATAGTGGACTCCGGGCTTAAGACCGCGTATGTACACATGCCAGAAGTGGAAAGTTTTGTTAAGGGCAATACCTGGAGTCTCAGCGGTTTCGATTTTCTGTGAGGTTTTAATTTCCTTTGAGGTCCCAATTTCCTTTGAGGTCCCAATTTCCTTTGAGGCTTCCACTAAACTCTCAACTTTTCCGGGGCGGGTAAGTTCTTCGACTCTATTTGTTGAAAGGACAAGTACAGGCTCCAGATCATCATGTTTATCGAAAAGCAGGAGCTCAACATAATCGGCATGTTCAGAATAAATTGAAAAATTAACTCCTTCTTCGTCACAAGTCGCTCCAGGAGGGTGAGGGTATCCTTTTTCAATTTTGTAACTGCGCGTCTTCAAAATCTGTTCGTAATCCGTATTATAGTTCTCCTGAGATTATTTTTTGGTTCCTGGCAGTGTCTGTTCGTAGTTCTGAAAATTGAAGCTCGGATAACCTTGTTCATCAGTTATGTACAGGTTATCCTGCGGATCTGTTTAATCTGTTTAATTTGTTTAATTTGTTTAATTTGTTTAATTTATCTTTATCCTCAAAAGCAAATAATTTTGCGGCTTTCATCCATCCAGACTTATGTAAAGAACTATTGACCGCCCTTTTTTCCATCCAGAGAATAATTCCTTAACCCTGGGAACCCCATTTGAAGTAACAGGTAAATATGGTACGCCCCCGCCAGCTTGTCTGGTGGCCGTTCCCAAAAGGAAAAAAAGCACAATTAATGAAAGAAAAATTAAGACCTAAATTTCTTTATATTTTGTTTTCTTGACTCCAGTTCTTGCTCACAAGTGGCTCAGAAGCTTTTACTTGCTGACTTGCTGTTTTCATTTTCTGGCTCTTTTTTGTCTTTTAGAAAAAGACCACTCTCCTCCGTCGAGCGGGACAAAAAAGCTTCTGTAAAGTGAATGACGTTGTACGGGGTTGAGAAATATTATACATGGTTCTTCGATCCTCTTGAGCTCAGCTCATTCTATAGCTTGCAAAGCAGTCCTCCTGAGAGGAGCGAAAAGGACCTCGTACAGTTGTGATTACATCACAACTCCCAGAAAATCTCCGATTTCTGCGACCATGAAGCGAAACTCGGGAAGATAAATCGGGATCTTAAAAACGCACATGAAATTTTCTGAATAACAGGAACAAAAAATTGAAAGGCAAAGTACTTTCAGACCAAAGCAGTTTGAAACGAATAATTACAGTGAAGTAGGAAAAGTCCAGAGAACTTTTTATGGTTTCCCCGAACTTTTTCTTTGGCTCCAACCCTGTCTTTCTGCTTCATAGTGAAACTCTTTCAGGTTTCATCCCATCCCCTTAATTATCCTATTTTCGGCAGGTAACTTGATTTTTTCCAAGTATTTTTATTGATAGCGTTTTTGTGGGAAAACACATTTTCTTCCACATTAAACATTACTGCAAAAATGGTTCGTTACTTATATAGGACGTAAGATTTGAGTCATATGTTAACCAGCTTCAAGTATATTACAAATTTGCAGAATGTTTTAAAAACAATATCAGCAAAAATATTTAATTCATAATGTCGACCTGCCGAATATAGGATTATGTGCCCGCTTGTTCGGAACCCCTCTTTTTTATCGGGACCATGGAACGTTTTCTTTTGATCAGTCCCCGCAAGGAAAGCTCCGGACAGGTTATACCAGATGCTGAAGATAGCACCCGGAAGCGTTGTGGTAACTGTGAAATTTTTATCGCAAGATCAACACTCAGACTGGAGTGAAAAAGGCTTCCCGGAGGTCATTCTACCAGATAACCGGTCTCTCACTCTCTGGCCTGTAGAGTTTATCCGCTGGCTTTACGCTCGGGAATGCCCTGTAGAACTCAGGCATGTTGAAGACCGCACCGTTTACCCTGAACCTAGCGGGCGAGTGGGTATCGGTCAGCGCTCGCGTCCTCAGGGAGTCGTCTGTGTCCGATTCCCTCCATATCTGGGCGAAGCTTAAGAAGAACCTCTGATCTCCGGTGAAACCGTCGACCATCTCCGGCTCCTCTTTCGATGAAAGCTTATAGGCGTGGTAGGCAATGGTCAGGCCACCGAAATCTGCTATGTTCTCCTGGAGGGTCAGATTGCCGTTGACGTGCAGCCCGGGCAGCACCTCGAATTTGTTGTACTCGTCCACCAAGACCTCCGTGCTCCTGTTGAAGTTATCGGCGTCCTCTGGCGTCCACCAGTCCGCCAGATTTCCGCTGGCATCGAACTTCCTGCCTTGGCTGTCGAAGTGGTGCGTCATCTCGTGTCCTATGATGGAGCCTATGGCACCGTAGTTGACTGCGTCATCGGCTTCCTCGTTGAAGAAGGGAGGCTGAAGAATGCCTGCAGGGAAGACTATGATGACCTTATTACAGTCTGCATAGGCGTTGGTCTCCTGGGGGTTCATCTCCCAGAGCTTGCGGTCTACGGGCTTACCTATCCTGTCCAGGCCGTTGGGACCGTGGTGAAACCGGAATTTGGAGGCTCTGAGGACGTTCATGACATATGAATCGTTTTTCACTTCGAGTTCCGAATAATTCAGCCATTCGTCGGGGTAGCCTACCTGGACATCCAGGGACTCAAGCTTCATCAGGGCTTCCTTCTTTGTTTCAGGCTCCATCCATGTAAGGCTTTGAATTCTTTCCCTAAAGGCCTTCTTCAGGTTGGATACCAGCTCCTGCATCCTGGCCCTGGATCCCGGGTCGAAATATCTGTCCACATAGACACGGCCTATGGCTTCGCCTATGGCTCTGTTTTCCGCATTGAGAACCCTCTTCCAGCGGGGCTCCATCTCCTTCTGGCCGTTAAGCTTTCTCTCATAGAAGTCAAAGTGCTCCTTCTCAAGGTCGGAGCTGAGATAGGGAGACGTAGCTGAGATCAGCTTCCAGCGCAGGAAGGTCTTCCAGTCAGCTGTGCTCTCTTCCTGAAGGGCTATACTCAGTTCCTTGAAGTAAGACGGATTTCTGACATTGACCTCGGCTACGTCCGGGCGGCCCAGGACGCTGAAGAGACAGGACCAGTTCATGCCTGGGGCGAAGACCTGAAGCTCCTCAAGGCTCATCCTGTTATACGTTTTGACTTCATCGTTGTCGTCCACATTGTTAAAGGATGCATTGGCAAGCCTGGTCTCTATCCTCATCACGGTTCTGGCATTATTTTCAGCGGTCTCCGGGTTATCGCCCAGGAAGACGAACATCCTGGTAACGTGGGTCAGGTACTGCTCTCTGATCCTGATAGATTCGCTGTCCTGCCTGAGATAGAAATCCCTATCCGGAAGGCCCAGCCCCCCCTGAGTGAGGGTGGCAATCATGACCTTGCTGTTCTTCTTGTCGGGTGAGGCGTACATGGAGAAGAAGGGATCCATGCCATAATCCATCATTTGCGTCGAAACGGCCTGGACATCGGAAGTGCTGGAGATATCGTCTATCATCCGCATCTCGGCTTTGATGGGGTCCAGACGCTGCTTTTCCAGGGTGGAGTTATCCATTCCCACGCGGTAGAACTCGCCGATCTTCTGCTCGAGGCTTCCCTCAGGGGCAGAAGTGTTGCTGGCTGCGTCTTCCACTATTTTTTTGACGCTGTCGGATGTCCTGTCCTTTACTATCTCGAACTCTCCGTATCGGGATTTGTCCGCAGGCACAGGGCGGCTTTTTATCCAGGCTCCCTCAGCATATTCATAGAAATCGTCTCCGGGTTTTACTGAGAGGTTCATGTTCCCGGGGTCGAAGGCTTTCTCATGTCCCGAGGTGCTCGTGTTACCCATCGACATTTCGGAAGAACCAGAAGATACAGGGGTTACAGTGTTGATAAGTGAAATGCAAAAAGCGAATAGATATATTACTCCCTTTCTTTCCATGCCCTCTCAACTCCTATGGATCCTGGGAAGCCTCTTAAACTGCAGCATGTAGAGGCTGCTCGTATGGTTTGTAGAAATTCCTAATTTAATGCAACTGATTTTCCAGTTCAACTGCGTAAGTCCTGTTTAGACAAGATCAGCTCTTTAACTGCGGGCTCGTTATATCACAACACAGATGATTAAGAGGAAAAAACCCTGAGAGTCCCGTTCCTTTACTGCAGCCCCAGATACAGCTGCTCCGAAAATACCCTTCGAGGTGCGTTTATTCGGAACAGGATCAATCATTCAGCAATTCTATATTCCTGATGATTATTCTTCATTCGTTTGTCTCGTTTGCTCCCGTTATATAATATACAATTATCTAAGTAATTATTTTAAATTAATCATGATAAAATAAAAGTAAATTCAGTTTCTAAATCAGTGATTTTTTCATTTCTTGATTGAAACCATCAAGCGAAAAAAACTATCAACCGAAAATTCACAAAATAGAGCGCGGTAAGGCTTATAATGAATTGCAAAAATATCTTTTTACGGGATTACCGATTAATCCTGAGGGGGATTATACATATTAAAGCATTTTTTTGAAAACATCAGAGTTTTGCCGATGCTGTTGACGACCGGTATGGTAGCCGTTTCGGATGCCGAAAGCAACAAGAATGCTACTGGGGCCGTATTTCCGGACTCGGAGTTCAACTTTCAATTCCTTCGCACAATCGGTTATGCTGTCAGTGGAGGAGCAGACATTAACGAATGCCTGGACACAGCCTACCGCGTAAAGAATGGCGACATCGAAAGCTGGTATCTGGAGTGGAATAGGACTGCCGGCCGGCTGGAGACAACCGGAGATGAATTCCTGGCCCGGAGCAATAATGTAAGCGCCAGAGAGACCTATCTCCGGGCGTCCAACTACTACAGAACAGCAGGTTTCTATCTAACTAAAAACCCGGACGACCCGCGCATCGTTCCCACCTGGGAAAGGAGCAGAGACTGCTTTCTCAAAGCCGCCGACCTGTCGAATAACCTCATCAGGCCTGTCAGGATTCCGTTCGAGAACACTACTTTACCTGGCTACCTTTGTCTTGTAGACACCGATGGAGAGAAAAGGCCTCTGCTGATCGTCCAAACAGGCTATGACGGTACAGGTGAGGAACTTTATTTTCAGGTTGCGAAGTTTGCAGTCGACAGAGGCTACAATGTCCTGATATTCGAGGGACCGGGGCAGGGAGAGGTTATCCGGGTACAGAAGATTCCATTCAGGTATAACTGGGAATCAGTTGTCACTCCTGTCACGAACTATGCCCTGAGCCAGAGCATAGTTGATCCGGAGAGGATCGTCCTCATGGGAATCAGCTTCGGAGGCTACCTGGCTCCAAGAGCCGTGGTCTTCGAGCATCGTATAAAGGCCTGCATTGCCAATGGTGGAGTTTATGACTTCGGGGGCAGCATTCTTCAAAGAGTTTCTCCGGACATCGAGGACATCCTGAGCGATGAAAACAAATCAAAAACCTTTGACCAGGAGATTTTGAAGGCCATGGACCAGAGCGTTGAAATAGGCTGGGCTATAGGCAATGGGATGTATATTTTCGGAGCCAGGACGCCCAGCGATTACTTCCGGATGCTTCCTCCTTATACTCTGAAGGAAGTGGCTCCTCAGATCAGGTGCAACATGCTTGTAATCGAAACGGATAACGATACACTCATTCCAGGTCAGGCAAGGCCTCTCTATGATGCGCTGACATCTCCCAAGGAGTTCATGTTTTTTACGTCTGAAGAGGGTGCAGGACTTCATTGTCAGACGGGCGCTGTGATGATATCCAGCGAGAGGATATTCAACTGGCTGGATTCTGTGCTACAGCAAAATTAGAAAGCGGTAAAGATAGAGAAATGAAAAATTAGAAAGCGGTAAAGATAGAGAAATGAAAAATTAGAAAACAGTAAAATAGAGAAGTAGATGAATACAGGAAAAACCGGGAAATCTGTTGTTGTATTCCCGGATTTTTCCTGCTTCCCAACCTCTGTTTATTCTTGCTTCCTGTAAAACCCTTCAGGTTTTACCCAACCTCTTAGTGTATATGCCCAATTGTTTTGGGTCTCTCACTTTTATCGGGATCGGGCACTGTTTCTTTTGACCAGTGCCCTGCAAGGAAAGCTCCGGACAGGTTATGCCAGATGCTGAAGATGGCACCCGGAAGCGCTGCCGCAGCAGTGAAATGTTTTATCGCAAGAGCCACACTGAGGCCCGAATTCTGCATCCCTACTTCGATTGCCAGAGTTCTTGCTTCTTTTTCGCTAAGTTTCAAAGCTTTTGCAACTCCATAGCCGCCTGCAAGCCCTAGACTATTGTGAAGGACAACTGCAAGCAGGACAAGGAGCCCGCTTTGCTCAAGATTCTCGCTGTTAGTCCCTATGATTATGGCAATTATGATCACTATGGCCGCGGCTGAAATTGCCGGAAAGACGTCCCTGACTGCCCTTATCCGTGCTTCAAAGAAATAATTGATCGCAAGCCCGAGCACTACAGGCACAATCACTATCCTTACAACACTTACAAGCATGCCTGTAACGTCAACGTTCACAGTCTGCCCTATAAAGAGCCAGGTAAGGAACGGGGTGGCAAGAAAGGCAAGCATGGTGGAGACAGAGGTAAGCACTATCGAGAGGGCAACGTCTCCTTTTGCAAGGTAACAGATAACATTTGAAGCCGTACCTCCGGGACAGCAGCCAAGCAGGATCACCCCCGCCATAAGGTCGGCAGGAAGCTTTAAGGCCAGGCTTACCGCCCATGCTGCCAGGGGCATAAGGGTGTACTGCATCAGAGTGCCCAGGAGAACCACATAGGGCCGCTTCAGGACCGCAAGGAAACTGCCCACTGAGAGTGTAACGCCCATCCCGAGCATGATCAGGCTTAAAAAGGGTACGATAAGCCCCTGATGAGGGGCAAAATACTCCGGATGCAGATATGCTACCGCAGATAAGAGTATTGCCCAGAGGGGAAATAATGAAGTGAACTTTTTAAGCATTTTTAGTACACCATCACATAAAATTGACAACTGAGTCATTAAATAAACTGAGATTGTCATTTAAATATATATCTATTTATTTCCGATAAATAATAAAGCTGTAATTAATTTAGAAATTGAAACAACGAGAAAGAAGGTTCATTATTTGGCAGAACTGGAGAATAAAATTGTTATTGATTTCAACTTCACAATTTAATTGTTATCTTGTCAAATGTTACCGATTACTTATAATCCTGTTAAGTGCTATCGAGTAACTGTAATCCTGTCAAATGATACCGATTAACTCTACCTGTTAACTGCGGTCAATTAAATGTAATCCTGTTAAATGCTGTCGATTGACTGTAATCCTGTTAACAACTCAGGATACTCGAAATTTCTCAAACATCCGATTGCTATCTCTGACGTCCAGTTGCTACCTTTATATACAGGCTCTGCCGATACAATGCCCCATGAGACTGGATGCATATCTTGTAGAGATGGGACATTTCAAGTCCAGGGGACGGGCCAAAACTGCCATTCTTGACGGAAACGTGAAAGTCAACGGCATCACGGTAACAAAAGTCTCCAGGGACGTCTCGATTGATGATGTAATAGAAGTTGCCGAGGGCCTGGATCAGCCTCAGGGCTACTTCAAACTCCGGTTTATTCAGGAAGAAAGTGAAGTCCTTAAACCCGGGGACAGGGTTCTCGACCTGGGATCAAGTGCGGGCGGTTTTCTCCTTTTTGCGTCAGAGATTGTGAGCCATATAAAAGGTCTGGAGTTCAGCCGGGATTTCAGGAGCGAGCTTGGAAAAATTGCATTTGAAAAGGAAAATGTTGAGGTAATATTCGGGGATGTATTTACCATACCTCTTAAAGAGCTCTCTGAAGAGCCTGTGGACGTTATTCTCTCGGACATGACTCTTGAGCCCGAAGACTCGATCAAAGCCCTATCCAGAGTGCTTCCTCTCTTGAAGGAAGGGGGAAAACTGCTCCAGGTAATAAAAATCCCAAAGAAGAAAAACCCGAAGCCTATACTGAGCAGGATCGAGAACCTGAGACTTGAAATCCAGCAGGTTGTTAGTTCCGAAAAACAGGAGATCTACGTGGTTGCAAGAAAACCGCTACCTGAAGAAAAAGAATCAGCCTGAAAAAAATCGGCTTGGGAAAAAGAAACGAAATCCGAAAACAAAACTGCCTGAAAAAAAAGAAAAAAAGGAACACAAACGGATGAAATTTGATGAAAAAACCGGCTCCTTTCCTGAAGAGCCCGATTGTACGGACATGTGCAACACGCATAACTATGCTAATGAGACCGGGCTGAGGATCTATGGGCAGGGAAAACCTGTTCGCCTCTTTGTTGCGGGACTGCATGGGGATGAGTGGAAGGACACAACGGAAATCCTGCTAAAAATAAAGCCTCCCGAAAACGGCATCCTTGCAGTGATCCCTCTTGTCAGCAAGGGAGAATATATTTCAACTCTGGACCCGGCTTACTATCCGGTAATGGGGACAGATATCCTCAAAGCCGTTGAAGCCCTGAACCCTGAAGTTTACATTGAACTCCATTCCTATTCCGGAGAAAACCTCGAAAAACTTGCAGGAAGGGACAGGCTGGAAAGGATCGGAGTGCCGGCCTACAGCGTCCTGAAAGCAGGGGTATTGCTGGGTTCGGTTTCTCCCTGGATTCGAAGGGAGTACTTTCCAAAAGAAGCCCTTTGCCTCTCTTTTGAGATCCAGAAAGGAAATCCTCTGTCAAGGGAATTTGTTGCCGATATGCTCGAAGTCCTCAAAGAAACAGGATCAAGAGACGAGTTTATAGAATACCTGAGAAATAAATTTCCCGAACAGGCAAAAAAAGCTATCGAGGATTACCGCCGCTTTTACGGGGAAATCTGAGAGTTTGCCTTCTACTTATCAATAAATAAAATATTGAAAAAGTACAAAACCGAAATTGTCAATATTGAAAAAGTACAATATCGAAATTGTCAATATCAAAATCATAATTTCTTAATAAATTAATATTTATCCGTACTTAAGTAAAGCGTTCAGTTCCGAGTCTGTTTTAAGGAATGCTTTCTCTTTTTCGTAAAGGGTGCGCTGGGCGATTTCAATCCCGCTCCTCATAACGACCTGTTCAGAGTGACTTGCGTTATCGTACGGTTTTACGAGTTCATTGTAATACGACTTCTCGGTCTCATAGTCAAGAGCCTTTATTTTCCAGTCCCGGTACAAAGAAAGAAAGCTTCTATAGTTTTTCGGGTTGCTGAAGGTCAGTCCCTGATAGTACTTCTCGTTTTCATCACTATAAACAATATACCCTCCGGTGCATTCTATGGCTAACCAGGAACCTGGAGAAACTTCGGCAAGAACCCAGGCATGATTGAAACTTTCAATGGCTTTCGAATTTGACACATTCATATTTGTGTAAGTGTGACCGGGAACTTCAATTTCACCAAGATGCCCGTCATCAGAGCTTTTCTGGGTATCAGTCCCATTTGCAATTCTCCAATCTTCTGCAGATTTGAAATTTCCTACTGCAATTCTTGCGTTAATGCCTTTTGCCTTTAACATGTCCCAGATGTCCTGGGCCATATTATCACAATCATAAACGTCATCTTTTGAATAGGTATGACCACTGGCGTACTCGGTTGCTATTTGCTCACATCGTCGGATATTCTTATCTGTCTGTATCCGGTCCTGTGATATCGAATGTAATATCTGACTGTTTGTAATCGGACTGTTTGAAATCGGACTGTTTGTATCAGAAGATTCATTAGAACCAATGGCAAAAGTTGAGTATGCGGTTAATAAGGTTCCTAAAATACAAATTAGAGCCACAATCCAGATGCCTTTAAGAATTCTTCTGTTAGCAGGGATTTTACGGTTATAATAAGAGAATAAAGAGAATAACGATATTTTGGAAACTAATAATGCTATTGTATAATTGGATCTTCCGGGAGCAGCAGTTGCGAACTTGAAAGCCTTTATTTCATGCTCGGAACTAGCAGTATCGGATTTTTTTTTGATTTTGTTTCCACAACCTGAACAAAAAATGTCTTCCGGATCTGCTTTTAATCCGCAGTTATTGCAGTACACTTTCAAATACCTCTTCAGGGGGTTATTTCTACTCTTCAGGGGCTATCAGTGTTTTATCCTGAAATTATTTCGCTTTTTTAATTTCTTTTGCTGTAGTTATATATCATATACACGTGACTCACTGTTTACTTCAACTTCGAATTTGCTTTATTTTACATGATCACTCCATAATATCAGAATGGAATTGAAATTTACTCAATGTTCTACATTTTGCGCCATCTGCTGCGGTATCATGTATTGAACATTCAAACCGATTTGAATCTGCGAAATAATTTAAGGATACAACAGTATCATACTTTTAAGGAGCTTAAGATCTCTGAACCTGTTTAATGAAAAACTAGGTTTAAGCCAGTTCAAACTCTTTTTCCCAGGAGCCTGTTAGGAGGCAATTTATTTGGGCTCAGGTGACTGAGGTCCGGATAACTGAAATTCGGATAACTAAGATTCAGATGACTGAGATTCAGGAAACTGGGTCAGGTGACTAAAGTTCGGTTGCTAAGATTCTATTTTTCAGGTTCAGTTCATTGAAGCCCAACCTGATAGTCATATTTATGTGCTTATTATTTCTGGAGCCAGATACCTGAAGTTTGAAAAGTATTCTGTAAATCGAATTTCGAGTTAACTATTATAAGCTGGGCTTTTTGCCCCCCAAGTAATTAATTTCGCATATTTAATTACATCCTAGATTCGGCAGGTAAACAAATATCTTAATATTATTAATTTTATATCTTTGTCCTGGTTTTCCCATGGCAGAAAAAGACAGCAGTAGAAGAGTTGAATCCTCCCTAAAACGTACAAGGTTCTTAGGTCACCTTGGTCTGATAGTTGGAGTGTTCCGAGAACTTGAGGTTGACAATCTGATCGATGAAAAACTTCCCAAAGAAAGGGATCATACTGTCCCTCACTCAGTCTGCATCCTTGCCATGTTGCTCAATGGTCTTGGTTTCGTAGGGCAACGTCTGTACCTGTTTCCTGATTTTTTTAAAAACATTTCTACGGAAAGGCTTTTCGGAGACGGTATAACAAGAGAGGATCTGAATCAATACGTTATCGGAGAGACTCTTGACAGAATCGTAAAATATGGCCCTACAAAACTGTTTACGGAAATTGCTCTTCACATCATGACTCATCTACCTATTCCTGTTCATTGTTTACACGCTGACACTACAAGTGTCAGCGTTTATGGGGATTATGATGACGAAGAAACTGAGTCTATTGACATTACTTTTGGAATTCCCAAAAACGGAAGATGGGACCTCAAACAATTTGTACTTAGCTTGATTGTTAATCAGCATGGGATACCTCTTTTCATGAACACACATTCAGGAAATTCTTCCGACAAAAACACAATTCTGGAAGCGATCCAGTCTCTCAAATCAGTTTTAAGACCTGAAAGCGAAGTTTACTACGTCGCTGATAGTTCCTTTTACACAGACAATAATATCAAGAACATGGGAAAGTCATTCTGGATCAGTCGTGTTCCCGCAACAATTACCGAGGCAAAGGAACTGCTAACTGCAAATCTGAACCTGAAAACGCTAAAAAGCGACGAAAGATACTCATTTTATCAAACCTTTGTGGAATATGGTGGAGTCAAACAAAAGTGGGTTTTGCTGCTTTCTCACAAGATGAAAGAGAAGAAAGAGCAAACTCTCAGGACGAAGCTTGAAAAAGAGGTTGAAAAAGCAGAGAAGTCTTTTAAAAAACTGAAAGGAGAGGACTTTTTTTGCGAAGAGGATGCATTAAAAGCTGCAGAAAAATGGATTCAAGATTTCCCTTCTGTCTCATTTGAAAAAGTAGATGTGAAATCCATTAAAAAACGTGAGTTGGGGAAAAGAGGCAGACCTTCAAAAGATGAGCAATTAAAGACTTATTGCAGGATTAATGGAATCATAAAGGTTAATGATGCTTTTGTTTTAAATGAAATGGATAAAATGGGACTTTTTATTCTTGCAAGTAATGATATCAATCTTTCTCCTGAGGATATGCTGAAGTATTACAAAGGGCAGGATAACGTGGAAAAAGGATTCAGATTCTTGAAAAGTAACACCTTTAGCATATCGAAAGTTTACCTCAAGAACAAAAAGAGAATTGAAGCGATGACTATGATAATGGTTCTCTGCTTAATGATTTATTCAATTGCAGAATGGAAATTAAGGACAAAATTAGAAGAAGAAAATGAAACGATTCCAGATCAAAAAGGGAAACCAACAAAAAGACCTACAATGAGATGGATATTTTTCAATTTTCAGGGAATTACAGAACTTATTTCTCAGAACAAAGGACAAATGAAGTCAGAAATATTGAATATGGAGGAGATTCACTGGAAGATACTGGGTCTAATGGGAGAGAAATATGAAAATATCTATCTCTAATTACGTTAACCTGCCGAATCTAGGTTACATGCATATATTATTGAGCCAGTCTAGTGTTAGTTTAATGGTAAAAAGTTACAGTAGTCGTGACGCACCCTGCTGCAAGCAATGGGATATATGAATGTAAAATGTAAAATGTAAAATATGGTTACGAGTTCAGGGAAGTTTTCTTCAAGACAGGAAGGCATTTCTCTTTTTACTGAAAGCCTTTAATAAAAGTTATTCCGATTACAGTTCGAACCGATAATGATCAAACATATGAAAAACAGATCAGATGTGATTTTATGATCACAGTGAATTTTCTCATTCTTTTACTTGGCCTTGTCTTTCTGGTTAAGGGTTCAGATTACTTTGTGAAGTCAGCCTCAACGATTGCAAAAAAGCTTGGCGTTTCGGAATTCGTTATAGGACTGACCCTTGTGGCAATCGGGACCTCAATTCCGGAACTTGCTTCTTCCATAGCCGCTTCTATCCAGCAGGCAAGTGGCATTGTAATAGGAAACGTTGTAGGCTCAAACATTGCCAACGTAGGCCTGATTGTGGGAGTTGCTGCGCTTCTTTCCCCCATGAAAACCGAAATCGATATGCTCAAAAGAGACGGCTATATCATGCTCTTTTCAGCTGTGCTCTTCTTTGTTTTTGCATTCAACAGGGAATTGTCAATGCTCGAAGCAGGGCTCTTTGTACTGCTGTATATCGCTTATGTATTTTTCCTTTTTGAGGAAGCCGAAAAATATGAAGGAAAGCTCCATTTCAAAGAGTTCATAACATATTTTTTCAAATTCAAGTACATAAACAGTGCAATGCAAAAGCTCAATGGGAACCGCAACAGAAACTCGGATTCAGATAGAAACTCGGATTCAGGAAATGGAAATGAACGGCTAGAGGGGGGCTTTGCAAAAGATATCTTTACCCTTGTGTTAAGCTGTGCAGCAATTGTAATTGGGGCAAAGTATTTTGTGGAAGAGTCGATCTTTTTTGCAGAACTCCTCGGGATTCCGGACACCGTCATAGGCACCACTCTGGTTGCGGTCGGGACTTCCCTCCCGGAACTTGTGGTAACGGTATCTGCAGCAAGGCAGGGTTACGGGAGTATAGCCCTTGGAAACGTGATAGGATCGAATATCACAAATATATTTTTGATCCTCGGGCTTTCAGGGCTTTTCTACCCCTTATCCGTTGCAGAAATGAGTCTCTTCTTTACAACCCCTGTCATGATAGCCATAAGCCTTATCCTTCTTATCTTTATTAGCACAGGCTGGGAAATCAAAAGGTGGGAAGGAGTGGTGTTAATGATGTTTTATGTGGCTTTCCTTGTAGTTTTATTCTACATCTGAGTTTTTTACGGGTTGGAACCTTCAAAAAAGGCTCGAAAAACTCTTTTTTACTTCCGTGGAACTGAATGGTTTCCCGTGAGCGATGTAAATCTTTCCGGGAGTGATATCAATCAGTTTTTTGATGCTCCGTCGAGCCTCAGCCGGATCATCTACCCAGAAAGGAAGGGACGGTTTTTCGGAAGGGATTGAAGGAAAGATAAGGTCTCCTGCAATTGCATCCCCGCTAATTAGAAGGACAGATACACAGCCCGGAGAATGGCCAGGAGTGTGGATTACTCGCCCCCGGACGCCGTACTCTTCGAGTTCCAGGGATTCGTCGATAAGAATATCAGGTTCAAAAGCCGGGTAGCTGGAGGCTTTCTTCGTACCGAAAAAGAGCCCGAGAATTCTTCCCGTAAATCCGGCAGGATGCAGTTTCCCCTGGTTTCCTTCACGGACTTTATCGGCATCCAGGCGGTGCACGGCAACCTTTGCGCCTGTTTTCTCCCTTAGGGCAGCAGCACTTCCTGCGTGGTCAGCATGCCCGTGTGTGAGGACTATGAGCCGAATATCTTCAGGCGAACCCCCGATCTCATGCAGTTTTTCAAGTATGGTGTCTTCACTCCCCGGATATCCGGAATCGACCAGGATGGTTCCTTTGTCTCTGATAATGAACGCAGAAGTCATTTTCAGAGGTACAGGTATAATATTTACGGAAATATCCATTTAAACCCCCTTTCATCAGCTTTATAATCAATTTTACAATTTCTTTTTGCTTTCGCTTCAACGAAGCTATAAATTGCAGGCAGTCAATTATGTGGCTTGCAGTTTCTTAAAGCTTCGGCATAGAAGAACGAACTTTCAATTTTGGAACAGTCCGGTAATAAACATAAGTAAACCTGAAAATATTGGAATTAAAAAATTGTCATTGAGAAAAAACCTGAAAGCTGCACGAGAATTGAGTTCTTTTACGGTCTGTAAATCCACAACGCTTTCCAGCAGCATTCCTCCGATTGATCCGACAAAGGCCTGAGCAGAAGTTACAAAAAATAACGAGGCGAGGAAAGCAACGAGAATTCCTGCAAGAGTTCCTTCAACGGTTTTTTCTTCCGAGTAGGGTAACTTATGCCTGCCTATAGTAACGCCTGTAACGGTTGATACCGAGTCTCCGAATCCCACTATTGCAATCGAAGCATATACGATTTCTTCAGGAAAGAGTACGAGAGACAGAATTATTCCGCAAAGGAGCAGGATATTCCCTTTGAGAGGGATATTCTGCTTTTCAGGTCTTCCCCACCTGCACAGAAAGGGCGAAAGTGAAGGTGGAAGAATATTCTTTGAAATCACAAAAGATGTTGCCAGATAAAAAGCGAGCAACAAAAGCAGAATCCATAATGCCCTTTCTCCGGCTACATAGATAAGAAGAATAAAAAAGATTCCTGTTAGGAGGTGAATTAGCTGGCGTTCAACCTCACCTTTAAGAGATGAATTTTCGTCCTGATGTGCGCACCTGTCTCCGTCTGTGTTTTCGGCTGCCATAGAATCACGTCGTCAGCTTACACTCTTGATTTCAATTAATTTCCCGGATTGAAGTTCTGCAGAATAAAGGCAGAAAAACGGTCTGAAAATAACCCCTTAATTCCTCAGTTCCTGCTTTTACAGGAATTATTTGGCAGATGTAATAAATGTGTGTTGGCAGATGTAATAAATGTGTGCTGGCTAAATATATGCTGAATAAATTTGCAATCACGCTCTATTCCTAAAATGTTCGGGAATTTCTTTTAACACCACTCTTTTACAAAATTTTCGGCTTTGGGAACTCTCTGGTAATCCTAAAACCTCAAGAACTAAATCCTTCAAAAGCCAGTGTTAATTGAGAGATAAAATATAGGGAGATAAAATGCCAACAATAGTTCATTTTGATGTCCCGGCAGACGATCCTGCGCGGGCAAAGAAATTTTACGCCGAACTTTTCGGCTGGAAGTTTGAGAAGCCTTTTGAAACGATGGAATACTATCTCATCGAAACGGAAGACCTTGAAGGAAAAGCAGGGCCTGGAGGAGGGCTTGGGAAACGAGGTGCTCCAGACCAGAGAATCATGAATTATATCGGAGTCCCCTCAATTGAAGAATACCTCTCGAAGGTGGAAAAACTCGGAGGCAAAGTGGTGATGGCAAAGACTGCCGTTCCGGGCTGGGGATACCTTGCAATTTGCACAGACACCGAGAACAACACCTTCGGGCTCTGGCAAGATGAAAAAGAGACAAAATGATTCTTGTAAAATAGCCTTTGTAAAACAGCTCTTGTGTACAGGTTTTTTTGCCTTTTGGATCCCGGGGTGATTTTTAAAAGCAGAAGAGAGGAAACAGCACTTCATCTTCTTCTTTTTTACGTGCCGTGCTGTTCTTTAGCTTAAAAGCCCAGCTTTTTTCTGGCAGTATCCAGTTTTGTTTTTAATTTCCGGTTGTCAAAAGGTTTTTTGAGGTAATCGTCAGCACCTGCCTTGAACCCTGCCTCCATATCTTCGGTCAGGTCTCGGCCGGTTATAAGAATTATATATATGCTGCTTAGCCGGGGGTCTTTCTTTATTTTTTCGCAGACCTCTATTCCTTTCATTTTCGGCATCTCCCAGTCGAGAATAACAACTCTGGGGAAGTCACTTTCGTTCAAAACTTCCCAGGCTTCATATCCGTCACGTGTGGAAATGGCTTCATAACCCCACCTTGTCAACGTGTTTTTAAGCCACAAATTGGAAATCGGTTCATCTTCGGCAATCAGAACTTTCACAGGTCTGCCTCCTGTTGAAAACCGGTAACTGAGTGTTACCGGTCCCGATCTAACAGATCTGTTTTTCCAGATACCTGACAAGAACCGGCTCAAGCTCTTTAAACCGGGCCTTAATTTCTTCAAATTTATCGGAAGCTAACTCCATCCGGTCTCTTCTTCCGACCTGTTCAAGGTAATAAGCAACCCTGAATACCCTGTTTGCACCTATGCTTCCGGCTGCACTCTTTAAAATATGGGCATTTTCCCTCAGGGCTTCAGCTTCCCCTTTTCTTAAAGCACTATTTATGGAATCCAGTAGTTCCGGCGCCATCCCAAGGAAAATTTTAACCATCTCCTTTAAGAGTACCTCGTCGCCCTCTGTCCTTTCAAGGACTTCTTCCAGATTAAAGACCTGATCCTCCGGAAAATCAAAAGCTATACTTTCCAGGTCCAGGGGTGTTGCTGCTCTTTCCTGAATGTTTTTTTCCTGAACAATTCTGTCCTGAACAGTCCTTTCCCTAGCAGTTTTTTCCCGGGTGTTTTTTCCGACCCGGATATCTTCAAGGATATTCAAGAGTTTTTCTTTTTTCAAAGGCTTTGATATATAATAGTTCATACCCGCTTCAAAACATTTTTCCCTATCTTCTTTCAGTGCCCGGGCAGTAAAAGCAATTATCGGAATGTTGTGCCGTCTAACCCCTGAAGAAGGGTCCCTTATCCTTCGAGTTGCTTCCAGCCCGTCCATGCCTGGCATTTGGATGTCCATCAGCACAGCGTCAAAATCCCTTCTGGAGAGGGCATCAAGCGCGTCTTTTCCGCTGGTAACCAGAGTAAGCTTATGTCCTTTTTTCTCAAGAAGGCCCAAAATTAGTTTTTGATTTATCGGGTGATCCTCGGCGAAAAGGACGTTCAGGCTTTCTCCGGAAGTTATTCCATTCCCATAACTTTCTTTAGCTTCCATGCATACTAACAGGCTTTCTTCCGGAATGTTGTTTCCCTGTCCATAATTTTCCGAACTTTCCCCTCTTTTCACTCTTACCGTGAAGTAGAAAGTGCATCCTTTCCCGACTTCACTTTCCACCCAGATCCTGCCTTCCATAAGCTCGACAAGCTGTGAGGAAATTGCAAGCCCGAGCCCGGTTCCTCCGTATTCCCTTGTGACCGAAGCGTCCGCCTGTATGAAGGGATCGAATATTTGGGAAAGTTTTTCAGGAGGGATCCCAATTCCGGTATCCTTTACTTTGAAAAGGAGAGCCACCTCTTCTGGGAAATCAGAGTTCGAAAGTCCTGAATTCCTTTCCGATGGCATGTATACTTCAACAGACAGAGCGATTTCTCCCTTTTTGGTGAACTTTATCGCATTTCCTAGAATGTTAAACAGCACCTGTTTGAGGCGTACAGGATCTCCTATGAAGGTTGACGGGAGGTCTTTTTCAATATGGAAAGCCAGTTTTAGTCCTTTTGAGCCTGCTTTTCCCGAAAGTAAGTTAATGATATGGGAAATGAGGCTTTCAAGCTCAAAACTGATCTGTTCGAGCTCAAGTTTATTTTGTTCAATTTTTGAGAAGTCAAGCACATCATCGATAATAGAAAGGAGAGATTCTGCAGAAGCGTGGGCAAGCTGGAGGTATTCCCGCTGCTCATCCGTAAGGCTGGTTTCCAGGAGCATTTCAAGCATACCCAGAACAGCGTTCATGGGAGTACGGATTTCATGGCTCATATTGGCAAGGAAATCTCCTTTAGCTTTATTTGCGGATTCTGCTGCTTCTTTTGCTTTAAGAAGCTGTTCTTCCATAAGTTTTCTATGCGTGATGTCCTGAAGTGTCCCGAACATCCTGACCGGAACCCCATTCCCGTCAAGGCTGATTTCTCCCTGGTCATGTACATAGCGAATAGAGCCGTCAGGCTTTAAAATTCCGTACTCAGAATTGAACGGATGCTTTCCCTGCCCTGCGTTTTTCAATGCTTCCAGAATGCGCTTCCTGTCCTCGGGATGAATCCTGGAAATAACCGTTTCGAATGAATAGTTAGGGCCGGGATCATAGTCCCATATAGTTTTGAGTTCCTCTGACCAGTAAATTTCACCTGTATGGGCATCAAAGGAATAACTGCCCAGATGAGCCATTGCCTGGGATCTTGCGAGATTTGCCTCGCTTCTCCGCAGGGCATCTTCGGCAATTTTCTGGTCCGTTATATCCGTCGTTGTTCCTGTAACCCGTAAGAGTTTACCCTCGGAGTCCCGGTGCGCTCTCCCTTTAACCAAAAAATGACGTACAGTCCCGTCAGGCCGAAGCACATCGTGTTCAAACTCGTAACTGTCGGTCTTTCCGTCCGCAACTGCCTGCATTACTTCCAGCATCCGTCTGTTATCTTCAGGGGATAGAATTCTATTAGAAAGCTCGAGCAGACTGTCATGAGTCTGGAGAAATTCTTCCCTTGATATGCCTACCAGCCGAAAGAGGTTGTCGTCCCATGTCATTCCGTTGGTGAGGACGTCCCAATCCCAGGTCCCCATCTCTGTGGCTTCAAGGGCCAGGTCGAGCCGTGCTTTTGCTTCCGAGAGTTCGAGGGTCCTGTTCCGTAATTCTTCTTCTACCTGCTTGAGCCGGGTAATGTCGACAAAAGAACCGGAAATTCCCAACGGAAGACCTTCCCTGTTTCTTATCAAACTCAGCGAAGTATGTACATAGAAAAATGTTCCATCCCTTCTTCTGGCTTGAAGTTCTCCTATCCACTCCCCTTTTTCTCTACACTCCCTCTCTGCCTGCAGAAACTCAGCCGGGGAGGCCCACAGTTCCGAAACCTGCCTGCCCGGAGGCTCTTCCGCACTGCCGTATCCCCACATTCGGACAAAAAAAGGATTCACATAGCTCAGAGTGCCGTCAAAATCCATCGTTATGAGGCCGGTAACCGCAGAATCCGCTTGCCACTCAAGCCTGACCAGCTTTTCCTCTAAGTGCGACTTTTCCTGAACCTCAGTTTCTTCCCTGTCGGCTCTTTTCTTTCCCCTGATCTCTTCGATACTTTCACCCTCATAACAGTCAATAAATAACCGTTTTTTTAAACCGCACACAGCAGCTTAAGAAAGGGTGCAGGCTTGTGCAAACTTAATTCGGGTTTAAAGCCCGAATTTATAATTAATATTTTTATTCGATATACAACTCTGATTGCAAAAATATAATCAAATGATATTAACATGGCATTAAGATGGCATGCAAAATATGACCTACTAAAATATGTGATTATTCGATATATAAACTTGTGTAAATATTAGTGAAACTTGGAGAACATCCTCCTCCCGCAGAACATGTTTCCGAAATCCTGACCAAAATGAATAGAACTGAAGGGATGGAATGAAAAATGGATGGGCTTGAAAAAGAATGGACTGAAAAATAATAGACGGAAAAATAATAGACGGAAAAATAATAGACGGAAAAATAATAGACGGAAAAAAAGAAAAATCAGAAGAACGACTGAAAAGAAAAAAGAATGGACTTAAAAGATTCTGCTGTAAATCTAAAAGAAATATCCTTAAGATAATATTCATTTCCGATGAATCTCTCAGTCCAGAAGCGTAAAATACATTCTCCTGTTGCTCTTCCCTTTGTTCTGGAGTTTCTCGATCTTTATTCCCTTTATCTCTCCTGTGTTTTTCAGGTGCGTCCCCCCGCAGGCTTCAATCGTGATGCCTTCGATTTCCACAAGGCGGACTTCGCTGATCTCTTCCGAAAAACCTTTAGCAAGCGTTGTGAGCCTTGAAAGTTTTTCTTCAGCTTCCTTGCGGCTGACAAGGTAGAGGTTTACAGGATGGTTTTCAGTTATTACTTTGTTTGCAATTTTCTCGTATTCAGCGAACTTGTCTCTGTCAAAAGCTTCAAGGCTGAAATCCACCCGGCTCTTGTCAAGCCCGAGCTGGTTCCCAGTGATCTGAGCTCCCGCCTCTTTTTCGATTACGTTTGCGATCACATGGGTTGCCGTATGCATGCGCATATGCCTGTAGCGCCGGTCCCAGTCAATGATTCCCCTTACCCTATCCCCGGCTTTCAGACCCAAAGCTGCGTTTCCGTCTACCGGAGTTATTTCATGGCTTATATCCCCGTTGAACTTGCCGACATAGACGACCTCAAACTCAGCCCCGTCTTCCTCACGAACAAGCTTTCCGGTATCACTGGGCTGACCTCCGCTTTCGGGGTAGAAAGCCGTGCGGTCAAGGACGACATACTTGTCATCTGTCACTTTTTCAACGATCGCTTCAAACTCTCTCAGGTAACAGTCAAGGAAGTAAAGCACTTCTGTCATTGGTAATCCTCTTTTCTCAAAAATATATTATCAGGTAAATTGATATTCCTTTAAAAGAGTTTCCAAATCTTGCGTTAAAAGGGGTTCTTAAAAGAATTATCGGAATACATTTAATACAGGTACTTATTCACCAATGTATTGGCTATCAAATGAGATATAAGTCGATATTTGACATCTTCTTAACCGAATGTTATCCATGTATCTCAGGAACGGGCAATTATTCTATATATGAATAAGTTTGAATCTGAGTGAGGGTATGTGCTCATATATATACTTTCTAGCCAAATCATCTAACAATCAAAGGTCAGGATTGATTTCAGATTCGAAAAGAGTACTAAAAAGGATAGTAAGAGGATATTGTCGGAAAAACTTATAAGGAGTTGAATACGAGAAATTTATGGAGTTCAAAAATATTTTCCATGTTCACATGAACTCTGTACTCTGATGGTAGCTTGGATGTAAGAATACCTTCGGCAAAAATAGCCACAATACCACTAATAGGTCAGAGTTACATGAAAACGTTACATGATGATTGTAGTCACAAGTATACGATTTAATTGAGTGTCGGCTAATTTTTTAATTACCAGAGATTCTGCCAAAATTGATATAAATGCTTTAAAATAAAAAAAATAGGTCAAAATCACGTATTTTGACAAAAAATTCCCTTTAAAGCCTCTAAAATAATACTTCAAAATGCCTTTGAATACGAATTAAGCTCAAAAACTGATATAATATTACATTTACTTTAAAAATTAGAATTTATTGCAACTTATTTCAATAAATCACATAAAAATATAAATATTTATTATGTTTTGAAAGTTCAAAAGAAGTTTATTTCCAAATTAATGAGTTATTTATTACTCCAATATTAATTATAGATAAAAATAACGAATTAAATAGATTTTAAGTTGTTATTAGGTAAATTTTTCACAAAATAAACTACGTTGTTAAATATAAGCGGAAATAAAGGGATTATGTGAAAAATGGCAAAACCTCAATTAAGAAAAATTTATTGAGTGTATAAGTATTTTCCATGTTCAAATGAACTCCATAAATTTGTGTATCAAATCTGTATTGTTGGATTTGGAGAGAGAATGAGAGAGTATGAATGATAAAGATAGAACATTGGTGTTGTTTATTGCTATAGCGTTGTACCTATTTCTGATTCCGTCAGCAATGGCTTCGACCGAAGAACAGCAAACCAATCGGACTAAAGATGCTGCCCAGTTAAAGATGGAGGCTCTGGAGACTGAGCTGGGGGAAGAAGGAATGAAAGAAGTTGCGGATTATCTGGAGCTGCAGGCTTCTTTACCGGATGTTGTGAAGGCATCTCCTTATAGCTCGATTGCCTTTGCCGCGACTGATAACGAGAGTCAGGTTGCTTACCTGACTGCGATTGACGAATCTGATCTTGAGAAGGAAAATAAAGAAAAGTTAAAAGCCGATCTGCAGGATATCTGGAACAGGTATCCGGATAAGTTTGTGGTTGCTGATAATCTTGTACTGCGTGATGTGGCTAAGATTATGGATGAACGTTTAATTGTGAGTGTCAATCTTAGCGAAATCGGAGTTGATAGCCCGGATGATGGTAATGTAAGTAGTTCCGGAATGACAGAAAATGCGGGAACGACAGATGAGCAGGAAAAAGAATCCAACACTACTCAGGAATCAAACAGTACTTCTTTTATAAGTTCTTACTGGGTGCTTGCAATAGTGCTCGGGACAGTTATGTATGCAAGGAGAAAGTAAAGGCTTGTGACAGTTTTCTTAATCCTCTTATTTTTTTGTACTTCCTTCACCTTCATCTGCACCTCAGGCTGTCATCCTCCTGAGCCTGCTGCACCCCCTCTGTCCATCTTTTTCCCTCTTTTTCCATATTCAGTACTTCTCTAATTTTCATTTCCTCATAAACGAGGCTGTTCGATACCTTTATATGTGATAAAATCTGCCTCCGTATGTCTTTTCCGCCATATAAATCTGGATATGCCCCTAAAATTGAATTAAAGGCAAAAGAATGTATTGATGCCGTATTAAGACCTCTCAATGACCATGTAACCATAAAGATCAATGGTTCCCTTACAAGTGAAGACGTTTTTCGTACTGTTGTAAGTATGGCAGTCAACAGGAATTCTGTTCATTCAGTCTCAACACAGTATCAGGATGTTGCTTGTGAAACCTCTCTTCGATACCACCTTAAGAAACTGGATATGGATGAACTGATCAAATCGAATGAAAAGATTCTCCTTCAAGAACTAATAGAAACCCTAAAAACAGGTAAAAGCTACGAATTCGCTGTCGATTATACCAATGATCCCTATTACGGGAAAAAAGATTCATCTAACGAGAAATATGTAATAGGTGGACAGGCTAAAAAGTCAACAAACTCATTTTACTCGTATGTCTCCCTTTATATCATTAACAAAACTGAGAGGTTTACCTTATCAGTTCTTCCTGTCGAAAAGAAAAAGACAAAGGTTGAATATCTCTCCCATTTCATTGATCTCATCAAAAGACTGGACTTTAAAATTAAAATTCTCTGCCTGGATAGAGAGTTTTGTACTATTGACGTTTTTAAATTTTTGCAAAGTAAGCAGATTCCACACATCGTTCCGGTTATTAAAAAAGGAGAGCGGATGAAGAAACTACTTAAGGGAAATAAGGCGCGTAATGAACAATATGTTATGGGGAACTCTAAGAAAAATATTCTTTTGGACATTGTAATTGACGTCAAGTATCTGAAAGGCAAAAGAGGAAAAAAGGGACGTAAGAACCTTGGTTTTGTGGTTTTTGGAGTCAAATGGTCTCCAAGAAAGGTCAGTACGGTTTACAGAAGAAGATTTGCTATTGAATCGTCGTACAGGATGAGAAATGTAGTTAAACCAAAGACCTCATCCAAAAACGCCAGTATCAGGTACTTTTATGCACTGATATCTTTCCTGTTAAAAAACGTATGGCTATTTCTTCAGAAAAAGCATTTTACGATTGTCAAAAGAGGCCCTCAGGTAATAGATGAGGACAAGTTCAGATTTAGAATGTTTGTAGTTCTAATTGAGGAATGGTTGAAAAGAAAGTTGAAAGTTAGGTTAATGGTGGAGTGTTTGAGGTAAATGAAGGTGAATGAAAGGTGGAGGAGAGATTTTTAGCGAAGTACTGATATTTCTTTCTGTTTTCCATCTTCACTCACTGTTTTTTACTCCACAGTGCACCTGCGAGCAAGAGGGCGATACATATCACAAAACCGGGGGCTGGTATACTTCTATCATCTTCACTACCATTTTCGCTGCCTCCTTTGGTGGAGTTTTCTGTATTTTCGCGTGTTATCCAGACTTCCGGAACTCCTTCCGGGCCTGTTTCAGGAGAGTTATTCTGCACGGGTGTGTGGGAAGAAGACTGTAAAGATCCAATCTGCTGGCCGGCAACTGCAAAAGTTGTAAAAGCCGGAGTTTCGGATTCAAAATAGAAGAATGCTTCATCTTCTCCGGTGATCCGGGAAGGGAGTTCTGTCCAGTTCGAGTCCGAGTACCTGTAAAGAGAAACTGAAGCCGGGCCAATTCTGTTTTCGGAAATCCAGTCTTTTTCTACCCTGAAACTGACAGTAGGATTCTGAATGTTGTCCGGAGAGGCAAACCCGCTGTTACCGGCCCAGATATTAAAGTGGCCGTAAACTTCGCCTTCCGGCAGGCCCGAAACCAGAACTGACTGATTTTTCAGCATTTCCGCGGTAACTGTGACTTTTCCGGCGTTTTTCCTGGCATCAAACTCTACGGCTGTTACAGGGGTTGCGTTTCTGGTAAAATCAAACCGGATATGCCTTCCGCTGGTGACGAAGTTCTGCACCAGTTCCTTACTTTCGACATTGCTTGCGGGTTCAGGGGAGCCGCCTGCAACGCCTCCTCCGCTTTCCCCACTTCCTCCACCTCCTGAACTTTTGCTGCTCCTGCTCACACTATCTTCACTTGTGTTCTCAGGCATGTCCGTCTCTTCTTCTATAAGAGAGGTGGTCAAGGTCCAGCTGTGCTGCAGGGTTGAAGAGCCGTTTGTTGCAATAACTGTCAGGGTGTATTTCGTCGGGACAGGGGTTGAAGTATTGCCCTCGGTTATACTGCCCGCAAATTCGCCGGTATCTACGGAAAGGGTAGCAGAAGGAACAAATTCGTTTGTCTGGAGAAGGGCTTCGTTTAGCAGCCAGCTGAAGGTGCAGTTTTTCGTAGATTTGATCCCGAATTCCAGGGTATTCCCGTCAATTAAAACTGTGTTCTGAGCAGGAGCTGCACTTCCGATCTCGAAACCTCTGGAGTAAGCTGACAATCTGGCAATAAGGGGAGAGGAGTCACTGCCGTAAGGGGTATCTCCTATCCCGCTTCCGTCTGCATCCTGGCCGTTATAATCTGAGTAAAAGTTTCCAAACCGGCTCTCGTAAATCCCGCCATTGTACAGGTAGCGTATCTCTGTATCCGTGTTCCAGGTGTTTGAAAGCCCTGTTTCTCCTGAAGAACTTTCATTTAGGTTGATGCTGTTCTCAAATTCGTTTTCAAGTATCCTGTTCCGGAAAGAGTCTGTTAACCTGAGCCCTTCCGCATTATTCGAGATGTTATTTTCTGTAAGGGTATTGTCAGACGAATCTTCAAGCAGGACTCCCTGACTGCAGCCAGATACCTTATTGTTCGCAAGTGTGCAGGTGGCTGTACTTTCCAGATATATGCCAGCCCCTCCGGCTTCACCGTTTTCTCCCGAGCCATCAGTCTCTCCAGAGCCGCTTATGCCAAAACCGCTGATTTTTGCAGTATTTGCAGCCACATGAATAACAGGTTCCCCGGAGTTTTTAGCTTCGAGAACAGTATCCGCGGACTTTCCGGAAGCCGAACTTATATTCAGAGCCCAGCGCACATCCACATTTTCCCTGTATTTGCCAGGGTATACAAGAATGGTATCCCCGGGTCTGCTGCTGTTTATGGCGTCCGATATTGAGGAAAAATCCCCTTTTCCGTCTGTTTTCACAGTAAATGTGGAGGGCTCGGCTGAGGCCTGTTCATGCAGCTTCAGAGCATCTACAAGCCCGTACCCAAAAACATTATCGTACCCGGGCTCCCCCAGGTCGGTTGATGAAGTGGAAAGCAGCCGTTTTATATCCATAGCTGATTTTTCCGGAGCCGAGCTCCAGACCAGCGCTGCAATGGCTGCAACATGAGGACAGGAAGCGCTTGTGCCGTAAAACTGCTCCGAAACCCCGCCTGTACCTGTGACATTTACGCCATCGAGTCCTGAGATGTCTGTTTTGGGACGGATTTCAGGAGAAGGGTAGTAAAGCGTAACCGGGCCGATGGAAGAGAAGTACTCTATATAATAATCCCCGGATCCCCCGATCCCGACCGCCCCTACGGTTATCACTTCCGGAAGAGCCGGGTGCCCGAAAATCGAGTCTTTGGAAACGATGTTTGTAGTCCTGAGTGTTGTTCCTGTCCAGTAGTAAACGTAGAGCTCGAGTTCTCTGGCTTCCCCTGAAGTTTTTCGGACCTCGATAGATGCGTTAAGGGTTTCATTTCCACTGTTGGTATACATTATATATTCAAGGGGGAGATTGTCCCCGTCCTGATAGACCTCACTGGACGCGATGGTCTCCAGAGTATTCCCGTCTTTAATGAAAAGGTCATAGTTATTTCCCGAATCTTCCCATCTGTCGTTCCACTGGAGAAAAACCCAGACCTTTCCCGAGGGCTGGATCTCAAGCCGCAGGTTCTCGACTTCTCCCTTCCCACGGCTGAAGTCGTGCCAGCCACTTCCGTTGTCATAGAAGAAACCCTGGTAATGGCTGTCTCCTGAATTTCCTGCAGAGCTTACGTAAAGAAGGTCGTGATCTTTTATAACCTCCTTTACATGGGCTGCCACTGTCCCGTCTTCAAAGAAGGGTTCGGCAAGCCAGCCTATATCATCGCAGATAACCGTGCACCCTTCGTTAACAAGGACATCGATAGCCCTGTTGAATTCGAGCCTGCTCTTCCCACAGTCGTGGAAATACAGTTCTGCCCCTGGAGCGATATCGTAGACGATTTCAAGCATATTCGTGCCTTCGTTTCCCCCCATATTATTGCTCAGGACATGTACGTCAGAAGGAAGGTCCCCAGTAGCCTGAACGTCTTCAAGGTTGTCCACGCCGTCGGATATGATCCCGATTTTTATTCCCGTCCCGTTTACCCTGTAAAGTTCCCTGAGGCTTGAAGCATTAAGAATCGAATCTCCTTCCGAAACCGTATTTCCCTGCCTGACAAAAGGAGGCAGGACAGTTTGAATATTCCTTACCTCAGAAAGAGCAGCCAGTGTCTCAAGGGATTCTAGCGGGACCCACGCTACCGCAATATGATTTTTTTCGTCCCTGTCCTCAACCTCGCAGTACCCGTCAAGTATGTTACTGTTTGCAGAGGGCTCCAGATAAACATACACGTAAACTTTTTCATTCGGATAAGAAGAAGCTTCGATGGCATTTTCCCCTGAACCCGCAGCAATCTCTGATTTTTCTTCAGAAAGAACCGCCCTTCCCGAAACAGGATCTGCCTGCTTCAACTGGCCCAATTCTACCATACGGGCTTTCAGGATTTCAGCTGACTCTTTCCCGGACAGATATCGTTCGTCACTCAACTGCAGCAGATCACCTGAGAGTTTCATCTGTGCAGGGTTTAAGGTCTCTTCTGAATAACCCTGCCCTCCAACATCTGCGGAGATACTGCTGTTTCCATTGTTGTATTCCCCCTGAATTAGTTCGGCTGCAAAAGCTATCTGCATGTCTGAAAAGCAGGAATTCAGGGCTCCTGACAAAACAACAGAAACCAGAAAGATAATGGATAGGCACCATCTTGCTTTACTCATCACGACCAGCACATCAACTTTTCAAATATCCGGAAAGCTCCTGATAGCTATACAAAAATGCAGGTAACAGATAAACTCTCTGAAAAAGCTCTCGATCCCCACGAAACTTTGCTCCCTGAATAAAATTAACGAACTGATAAGTTATAAATTCATAAGATTGTCTGATAAGATAAACTGTTACTGTAACTGTCAGATTGATAATCCTGAGGTCTTTTTTACCGTTTTCACTTCTCTCAAGCGGACTGATTTGCAGATAAAATCGAGAGATTCGCTCAGGAATGCCATCAAAACAATGGTAAAATAAAGAGACGCAGAAGAGCAGTTTTCCCCGCGAAAAAAGGAAAGAAAAACACACATGATATTCTTCGAATAACAGGCAAAAATAAATGAAATTGAAAATACTTTCATACCAAATTAAAAGAAAAAGAAAAAAACGAAAAGAGTAAAATTCAATTACAAAAAAACGGCCGGAAAACAGGCAAATTCAAAAAAACAGAAAATTTAGACTGAAAATGTAATTTCGGAGTTAGGGGAGATATTTTTCAGGTAAAAGGAGATTTTTCTGAAATTTTCCTCTTGAATTGGTTTTTTCCCTTAATCCTCCCTTAATATTGTAATTCCTGAGATTTCAGGGCAGGAGTTGAATTTTTACGCTGCTGTCAATTACGGCTACACTTGCCTGAAGTTCTGCTTCTTTGTTTTTTAGTTCTTCTTTGAAAACAGTTAATTTCTTTTCGGAACTCTCAAGTTCTTCTTCAAGCAGGCGGGTTCTTGCCAGCAGTTCTGTTTCCTTGTGTTCGAGCTCGGCAAGTTTTCTGGTATCTGAGCCTGCAAGTTCGGCTTTTTTTGCTTCAAGTGCTTTCTGGGCTGCGATGTATTCTTTTTTCTTCTCTTCAAAGCCTGACATTGCGGCTTTGACCTGTGAAAGGGCTTTTTCTTTTTTCTGGGTTTGTATGTCAAGGGCAGGGTCTTCAAAGACCTTCTGGAGCTCCGGGAAAAAAGAAGGGTCAAGGTTAGTAGGGGCTTTAAGGCAGATGTCAAGTTGCTGTTTTACATCGGGTTTTAATGTGTATCGGCCGCTTTCATGGAGTTTTTTTATCTTTGAGAGGTTGCCCGAAAAGGGGAGGATAAGAGAGTTCAGGCCTGTTTCGGCTTTTTTGAGCCTATCTCTGGCCGTGTCCAGTTCTTCCTGAAGACGCTGCAGGTTTTGCCAGGCTTCTCCTTTTTTAAACTCTTCGAGAGCCTTATCGGTTTCTGCAATTTCATTTTTCAAAGCCTGGATTTTCCGGGTTTTTGCTTCAAGTTCCAGGTTTTCGGTCTTTATTGAAGCAGATAGGCGCTGAATTTCTTTCATGCCTGCAGAAATTGCTCCAATAGCGTCCATTTCCCTCTTGTGCCCCTGGATCGTTCCTTTGAGCTTATTAAGGATCTGTCCCATCTCTCCAAGGCTTTCGGTAAGATCCTTTGATTCCTGAGGAAAGACGGTTTTTGTGTACCGGAAACTCTGGCTCATATGTTCAAGGCAGGTATTCAGGTTCTGCACAGCTGTTTCTTGATATTCCTTAAGAGCCCTGAAATCCCTGTTCTCAAGAACTCCGAATTTGTCCAGGAATACTCCAACCTGCTTTGTCACATTTTCTCTGTTGCTCTTCGCTCGTTTTACAGCCCTTACGTCAAAATTCCCCTCAACTTTTGCTTCCTGAAGCCTGGCATTGTTTTCTTTAAGCTCGGAAATAGCAGCTTCAAGCTCTTTGAAAAGGCCTGAAACATCCCTTTCTATATCGGAAGATATTTTTTGAGAACTCTCTTCCAGCCATGCGGGCAGTTCCTCAAAACCGACTTCACTGAAAGCAGTTTTCTCGCCGGAACTTTCCTGTTTTCCCAAGAGCTTTTTGATCCACTTCAATTTAGAACTTCCTGTATTTGTTGAGGTTTCATGTAGGGTCATAAGGACCAAGATGCAATAATTCTACAGATCAAAAGTCCATAGATTAAAAATCTTATTATGCAGGCTGTCTCAAAACTAAAGTTAATTCTACAATTGTGTCAAATTTTTCTACTACAAGGTTAATTCATGTGTAAATTTCTCTAATTTAGGTGGTCTTGTTTTTAAATTCAACGTTGCTCATTATCCAATTGTAGAAATGGTTTGAGTTTTGAGACAGCCTGTATGAGTCTAACCCTTCGGTTTAACGCTTAAATCCTTTAAGAATCTACTAAGATAAATAATTTGGTAAAGTTAATCCTTTGATGTGTTTTTAGAGTATACTTCTTTAATCTCCTTTAGTCTCCTTTAGTCTCCTTTATATGTTAAAGTTTGTTCTATCTAATTCTCTTCCCGAATTCGAATGTTTTTCCTGAGTGAGAAGACATGCCAGAAAGCTATCTTCGATAAAATATATGAAATACGAATGTTTCTGACAATTCTTTATAGCTTATTTGAAGATGTCTGTAAAAAGAAAAAACGCATCAGCAGATTGTTTTTTGATGTTCTTAAAGATTCCGATTTTTGTTATTTTTATATGTGTTTTGTTTATGAGCTTATCCTGTTTTATCCCGAAATTATTTCGCGCTAAATATGTCGGTTGTAATCCCTTATCTTTTGTGAAACTTAATGGAAAAAAGATACGTTGGATCATTGCTCAAAAATCGAAAGGTGAATCTACCTCGACGATAGCTGAGATCCAGGGGATCTCAGCCCGTCGAGTTCAGCAGATCTACAAAGAATACGTTGAAACTGGTCAGCTTCCTCAAGTTGGCATTAATCTTGGAAGACCAAAGAACCCCTTATCCTCCTCTGATCAGGAATTGATTGACCAAACTTACTCTGATTATAAGTTTGGAGCCTGTTACCTTGAGATTCTCATCGAAGGCAAATATAATCGTAAGATATCTCATAACAGAATCCATAACTACCTACTTAGCATGGACCTTGCCAAGGAAAACCGAAAAAAGAAACAGAGAAGAAAATGGTGTAGATACGAACGCGAACACAGCATGTCTGCTGCACACATCGATTGGCATGAGAATCCCCTGTTAGGACTGCAAGTCTGTGCCATTCTTGATGATTCATCAAGAATGATAATTGCAGGTGGAGAGTACGTTCATTGCAACACGGAGAACACCATTAAAGTGATTGATGAACTTGTCAAAGAGTACTGGGACATATACCCTTTAAGAGAGCTCATTATGGATCATGGAAGTGAATTCGGGGCTCACAGGATTAATAAGGATGGTTCATGGGATAGTGACTTTAAAAGATGCATTGAAGAACTTGGAATCAAACCAATACTTGCAAGGGTAAGACATCCTCAGACAAACGGAAAAATAGAGAAATGGTTCGATACATATCAAAGGTTTAGAGGAGAGTTTGAATCATTTGAAGAATTCGTACAGTGGTATAACAAGAGGCCACATGGAGCTTTGAAACTTGAACAGTTAGAATCGCCACAGGAAGCATTCTGGAATAGATTACCAGTTGAGGCAAAGTTCAGAATAGGAGTGAGATTGTTTGGGTGGTGAAAACATGGACAAGAGGAAAAAAGTTTCAAAGCGAAATTATTTCAGGACAAAACATTTATGAGCTTATCCCAAAACCTATTTTATTACTCCATCGATAGAAATTTCCGAATTATTATCATTAGGCTCGATTGACTATTCTGGATTTAAGATTTAGAGAGCAAATTTTGAGTTTTGGGAGAAGCTCAACGTTTATTCCACGCTCCGAGAAAAAATACATGTTGGAGTTTTGATAAAAAGTTTAAAAGAGGATAACCTCACCATTTTTTACGTCTAAATATTACTGTTAAAACAATGATTGCAGCAACAAGTACAATAATTGAAGAGAAATCTACGAAATTTGGAGCAAACTTCTGAATGCGTGAATATCCTGATTCAGCAACATAAACATTACCCGAAGAATCTACAGCAATACCAGTTGGGTCATAAATTTGTCCGTTTCCGCTGCGCGAAGAATCCCATTGAGTGAGGTATCTGCCGTTGCTGTTAAACTTCTGAATGCGCTGATTAAAGTCGTCGGCAACATAAACATTACCCGAAGAATCTACAGCAATACCACATGGTAAAAGAAATTGTCCGTTTCCGCTACCATAAGAACCCCATTGAGTGAGGTATCCACCTGTGCCGTTAAACTTCTGAATGCGATTATTATCACTATCGACAACATAAACATTACCCGAAGAATCTACAGCAACGCCCTCAGGATCATTAAATTGTCCGTTTCCGCTACCATAAGAACCCCATTGAGTGAGGTATCCGCCTGTGCTGTTAAACTTCTGAATGCGGTTGTTGCCTGCATCTGTTACATAAACATTACCCGAAGAATCGACAGCAACACCATGTGGATAAATAAACTGCCCGTTTCCGCTGCCCAAAGAACCCCATTGAGTGAGGTATCCACCTGTGCCGTTAAACTTCTGAATGCGTTTATTGCCCGTATCCGCAACATAAACATTACCCGAAGAATCTACAGCAATACCATATGGTGAAAAAAGTTTTCTGTTTCCGCTGCGCGAAGAATCCCATTGAGTGATGTAACCACCTGTGCTGTTAAACTTCTGAATGCGGTGATTACTAATCTCGGTAACATAAACGTTACCCGAAGAATCTACAGCAACACCAATTGGACATATAAATTGTCCACTGTCGCTGCCATAAGAACCCCATTTAGTAACAAAATTATAAGTCTTAGCATACGTAGCAGAAGCGATCATCAAACAAAGAAATAATAAAACCAAACAAAACAATATTTTCCTAAAAATATTGACTTGTTGACACTTCATTTTTTGAATCGCTCCTTTATTTTTTCATATTATGTTGTTAATAGTCCAACATTTTACTATATGAACTCAGCCCAAAACCCAGTTTTATCTAATTATCTAGGATTATTCAGGATTGCTTCATAAACGAGGCTAGATATGTAGCTTAAATATGAGATCCAAAGAAGCAAATTTTGAGTTTTGGGATCAGCTCTATATAATTCAAATAAGTCTTAAAATTACTTGCCCTTATTAGTATGCAACTACGTTTATAATTCTAAAAAACGGCATCAGTAACACATTTATAGTTTCAAGATCTATTATATATGTAGTCGGATATTGAGTATGCTAGACATAAAATATATTATTACTTGAAGTTGGTCTAGAAATTCAATTGTAGGACTACAGAAGGTGAAATTATAGCGAAAAATGAAGAAGATTTTGATGAGTGGTCTAAACAATTTATTTCAAAAAACGAAGAAGCAATTAAATCTATTGAAAAAAACGGAACTCCCTTGCACAAAGCATTTATTGCTGTAGCTAAGAGACATGCGGGAGCTGTTTAATTATTATTGTTGTCTTTCAAGCAATTGCATTGAAAGCCCTTGAGATGCCCTACGAAGGGCGATATTACTCCTTTTGATAGTTAATACATATCTAAAAATTTGACTCTCATTTTCAAGCTTATCGTTTCAAAAAGACGCGCTATTATAATTGACCTTTTTGTACAACTAGTCTTTAAATTTGACCAAACGTGTTTTGTTATAGAAATCACTGGCACAAGTGAAAAAAGCGCAATCGAAATGGTTCAAAAACAATATTTGAGGTTGGGGCAGGAATACCCATAGACCTGCCCCCATAAAGGGACTTGAACACCTGTAGAAGCGTCCTGTCTCATAGAAGTATAAGCATCAAAAACTATATAAAATTTATCATACAGTTTCAAAAGAAATTTATATGTTTACTTACCCTCATCAATTGGTCGGTTAATTAAATCAGAGCTTCGTAGTACTCGTCAGAATTAAACTCATGCAATTAAAAAGAGAAATAACCCTTCTCAGGGCATTTCAAAAGCTTTTACTGATCTGTAAGTCTTTTTCTGCAATCAAATACCTCAAACCCACTTTTTAGTATATTTTGCGTAATTATATTCGTATATGAGCCTGAGAATAGTTTTGTCCGATTCGATTTCGTACTCCTTTACCTCTTCC
Organism: Methanosarcina acetivorans C2A; assembly: GCF_000007345.1. NCBI lineage: Archaea > Methanobacteriati > Methanobacteriota > Methanomicrobia > Methanosarcinales > Methanosarcinaceae > Methanosarcina > Methanosarcina acetivorans. The sequence goes on from NC_003552.1 coordinate 2,512,359, forward strand.
GCAATCTCCCTCATAAGCTTACAGAACGAAAAATACTTTTCAGCAGGGTCATTTCTGTAACGACATCCATACGCCAGTGCAATACTTCGATCCCACATAGGGAAGAACTGTGGAGCAAAAATATGAAGTGCCATAGCCGCAGCCGCAGTGCCCCTGTTCATCTTTCCATTCTTAAGTTCAACTGATAAAGCTTCAATAAAATCGTTGATTAGAGCCGTTATGTCTTTCTGATCAGAATCGGATAAACTAGAAATGTATCGATTTCTAAACTTCTCTATGCCCTTGATATTTTTTGCAATGCATATTTTGAGTTTAGCAATATCAATAGAACCCTTTCCATAAAACCTCGCATTGCTTGTTGATAGGAACCTTCGTAAAGCAAAAGCTATTTCCAAGATATCTGTATATTCGGATGAACTCCAATAGCGATCTACTATGAAAACCGCATACTCATATACAAATTCCAGCTCTTTATTTTCGTTGTACTTTTCAATGCCCGTCCTGAACTCTTCTTCTGGTATGGTAATTTTATGTTTGCTCATCTTTAATGCTCCTTTTATTTTTAGAGATTTTAGCTAGTTTGTGGTTTACTGATAGCGTTTTTATCACACCCCCCTACGTCAAGGAATTCGCTTAAAAATCTTCCCATACGAGGTTGCTTGTGGTTGATTTTGAAAAAAAGAGATAAATATGCAGGCAAATGAGATGTCGATAAAAAAGCGATTTTGAGAGAAGTGGCAGATAGCTGGAAATTGAAGCAAATCTAAGCTTTTGAGCCGAGTCTATGCTAAAAATAAGTATGTTAGATTAAATAAGAGAGCAATGAGGTTCTAAAGAGAAAATAAGAGTTGTAGCGGGGAAAAGTTGGCGTGAGTTGGGTATCCTTTGAGAATAGCTTGACATTCGACTATTTTTAAGTTTTGCAATGACTTAAGATCAGTAATCAATCAAGTTTCTGATCATGAAAACAGTCCTGAAAATCTTGATTATAAAGAATTAACGGCTTTTAGGATTAGGCTCGTAATCAGTTTATTTCGAAAATGTTAAATCTTTATACTCCCAAGTTAACTTTGTTAGCATGAGATTGAAGATATTTTGTTCAATTTTATTATTACTGAGTTTTAGTCCACAGATTTCATTAGCTGATACTCTTTCAATAGATATGAAAGAGAATAACTCTTCATATACTGTGATTCATAGCGTAAAGGTTGATAAGATAAATGATATAAATATAAAAACAAACAATGAAGAGTTAAATGGAACAAATCCTCTAATTCAGATAAACTATAACTCTGCCAACAATGAAAAAGATTCAATCGGATCAGACCCAGCAGTAGTAGCTGTTATTGGTGCATCTGCAGTCATAACAGGTAGCTTAATCTCTTATTTTATGCAAATGAGAGGATGGAAAGAGCAAAGAGAATTAGAACTTAAAAAGTGGAAAAGAGATAGACTGCAGGAGATATATAGCAATTGTATTCAACATTTATATAATGGCGAGAAAGATGAAGCTCAAAAATGGCTGAGTATTTTATTAATATATCAAGAGGATGAACAAAGCTTTAGTAAATTAAGAGAAAAAATGAAAATTCATAAAGAGACTGATATTCATGATTTTGATACAATAGAAGGGTTAATTAAAGATATTATTCAGTTAGCATTTACTGACAAAAGATTACATAGTCCGAAGTAAAGTTTTCACTTAAGATAATTCACAAGCCTATTCCGAAACTCAAATCTGCTTCCTTGAGTCCTGTATCCGAATAATCAATCAAGTTTCTTATTATGAGAATAGTTCTGAGAATTCTTGAGGATTAAGAATTAAATAGCTTTTAGATAGGCTCCCAATAACTAATAAATTTTCACAAATCAAAAGGATTGTCCTTTTTTGTTAAAAAGATTCTAAATAAATGACGTAAAAGGAATGTTTAGGTAATATGCGTGATATAGGAATCAATGGGATTAAACTACCTACGGAAGACTGTAATGATCCTGAATGTCCGTTCCATGGTAAACTTTCTGTAAGAGGCCAAATTTTAAAAGGAATAGTCATTAGTGACAAAATGACGAAAAATATAGTGATGAAAAGATATCGTGAAAAGTGGAGTTACAAATATCAAAGAAAACAGAGAGTGAGTTCTAAGATTCATGCATATAGCCCTCCATGTATGGAAGCGAAAATAGGAGACATTATAACTATCGCGGAATGCAGACCTCTAAATAAAGGCAGTTCATTTGTTGTAATTGAAAACAAATCTAATATTAATTTTGTAGACAATTTATTAAATGTTGATGATAAATGGAGAGAAGAGCTTTATGTAAAAGATCTAAAAGAAATGATTTCATTAATTCAAAAAGAAATTAAATCGTTGCCCTCTAAATCTTCAGAACTACCTATTAGATTAGATCAGTTAGCTAATTGTCAAAGGAATTTATATTTTATATCGGGGGATATCAAACAGCTAGAAGACTCAGTTGATAATTTCTCAAAGTCCGTATCACTTACACCAATAAACTCAAGCGACAAGCTAATTAGACTTATTAGTCTTGGTAAAACTCAAAGCTTTTTATATAAAACAACAAATGATGTTTCATCGTTAGATTCCGCAATTAATGCTTATGGAGAAGCAATAGAAACTTATAACGTACTGTCAACAATTACCAACAATTATTTACCTTATTTTTTAACTGCCTCAAAGAATCTTGCAGATTTGCTTATTTTTGAATATGAAAAAAATAAGAATGCCTCTGACTTAAAAAGAGCTGTCTACTATTATAATGAATTTTTAAATTCGGCGCCTACTGGCACGTCAAATACTCCAATTGTCCTAAAAAGACTAAGTTCAGCCATGAAATATTATTATACACTCAATCAAGATATAGACTATTTAGAGAAAGAAATAAATTATATTCAAAAAGCTGTAAATATCACGAATTCATCATCTGCAAATTTACCAGGGTTGTTAATAGACTTGGGGGACTCACTTAATGAATATTATGAGTGTGGTAAAAGTAAAATTCCATTTGACAAATTAGAGAAAATTCTTATCGAATCTCGAAATAGTTATATGAAAGCCAAAGGACTCATCTCAGACGATTCAATTAATTTATTAAAAATATTTAACAACATCGGGAATGTCTCCAGAGAATTATATATCCACACTAACGAAATTTCATATTTAAAAGAAGCAATTGATTTTTGGAGAAAATCAATCAAAAGTGAGGATCTCAATAAACAAAATTATTCTTCTAATAATATCCTGCGCCTAAATAATCTTGCAGTCGGATTAATTGATTTGTATGAGGTTGAGAGTGATCCAAAATATTTAGACGAATCTCAAAAAATTTGGAACCGTCTTAAGAGGGAATTATGGACGAGGAAGAATTACAAATCGTGAGTAATAATATCCGTAAATTTGATGATTATATTCAAAACGGAGGGAATTCTGGAGACATAGGATTTGAGAACATAAGAGAAAAATTTGGAATTTTTATAAATACTCCAGTTTCGGGTATAATATCAAATTTCTGTAAAAACACTTCTGGTATGACCCAAGATGCAAAAAAACTAGTTCATAAGAACAATGTATTTGTAATCAGTATAAAGTTTTCACTTTATAAACTGCCTAAAAATCTCAACTCAGTAGAGTTTAATATTACATTAAATAATGATAAACTGATAGTTAGAGACAATTACCCTAAAATTGTTACTGGAAAAGATGTACTGCGTGATTATAAATTAGGTATAAACGAAGCAACATTAAAATTTGAGAAAATATCAGAAGGTAAGAATTTGATTTGTGAATATAGTGAGTTGCATCCAACCATAAAATGTTATCCGAAAGAACCTGAAATAGTTCGGGTGGATAATAAAGAAAGCTTAGAGAATGAAAAAATCTTTCAGCCCGTAATAGCCTGGAAATATATTAATGAGGACTTAGAGGGAGAAAAATCAATTCATATTATATTAGCGGTGCCAAAAAACCAAAACGAAACGGAGGTGAAGGCAAAGTTTACTCTTGAATATGAGAATATTAAATTTAGCGATCCCAATGGATATGTTAGTTTAATTAAAGCAGAGGGTTTAAATTCTTGACTTGTCTTTTTTAACCATATTTAAAGCTTTTATCCTCTTTAAAGTCATACTTGCAGCGCGAAAATTCTGAGAGGCCTCTTGTTCAAGTGTACTTTTCCATAATGGTATGATAAACGAAAGTCAAAATATCCGCTTGATAGTATAAACTCATGCAAAATACAAGAATCATAAGAAAACTCAATCTTGGGCTTCTAAAGGGCTTAGAACAGAAACTAAACGTGTCTGTCTTTGAATTATATTCCATTCTTCTAGCTGTTTAATTATATCAGTGAGTTCATCATCGAGTGCAAGGCCCTGATAGTGTTTCATAGATGTTAAAACATCGTGTCCCTGTCGCAAACAGACTTTACTTTCATCGATACCTGCCGCAATCATCCAAGATTCAATAGTCTTACGGGTAGTCTTTGCGGATATCCCGTATGGATCAATGCCCGCTTTCATTGCCCAACGTTTTAAGTTCTTACTCCAAGTATCTTGAAGTGGTGGCTTTTCATCAAAATTATCCATTAAGACTTCGAAATAGTTTTTAGGTAACGGACGAATGTTTCTCTCAGGCATTTTCCGTTCACCTTTTTCAACAGCTTCTTCAGGTAAATGAATCAAGTTTTTCTTCTTATTATACCAATCCTGATGTTCAAAGAACCGCAAATACTCAATATACCTCATTCCAGTTATCATAAGCATATCAAACATGTATTTGTGTTTCTTTTTTGGGATTGCGTCTTTTAGTGCTTCGTACTCTTTAGGAGTAAGTATCCTAATATCGTTCACAAACATATGATTGATTTCCGATTTTATAATAATGTCAAGGGCGGTTAAGAATCTTCCAATTTCGGCGGTTTAAAAACTTCCAATTCTCAATCCTTGTGAAAAGTTCGAGGATTGTAGATAATGCTGAAAACGGAGGAATGGCTATTGATACGAGATTTGTATTCACAAGGCTTCAGCATCAGTGAGATCTCTAGAAGAACAGGTTATGCTAGGGAAACTGTGAGGAAATATCTTAAAAAGAAAACTGCCCCAGAACCTCAGAAACGTCCGCCAAAACCGAGTAAACTTGATCCTTTCAAACCTTACATACAAGAAAAACTCAAAGAAGGTCCTTATACTGCTGTTCGCCTTTATAGGGAAATCAAAGAAATGGGTTTTGATGGAGGAAAAACCATAGTCAAGGACTTCGTAAGAGAAGTCCGACCTAAACAGGGAGTCCCTGCTGTACTCCGCTATGAAACAAAACCAGGTGTACAGGCTCAGGTTGACTGGGCAGAGATGGGAACAGTTGAGGTTGATGGAAAGGTAAAGAAACTCTTTTGTTTCAACATGATTCTTGGATATTCCAGAATGAGATATGTTGAATTTACACTGAGCATAGACACTCCCACTCTTATTCAGTGTCATCTGAACGCTTTTGAGTACTTTGGAGGATTTACACAGGAGATCCTCTATGATAACATGAAACAGGTTGTTATCAAAAGAGCCTTAAAATCATCAGATTCCGAATGGAACCCACAGTTTGAGGATTTCTTCAAATGCTTTGGTTTTATTCCAAGGTTATGCAGGCCTTACAGGCCTCAGACAAAAGGGAAAATTGAAAATACAGTCGGTTTCGTCAAGAGGGATTTCTTCCTTGGAAGAAGGTTTACCTCTCTCGAAGACCTGAACGCCCAAGTTCACAGTTGGTTGGAAAGGGTAAATTCAACTGTCCACGGAACAACCTATCAAATCCCTCTTGAACGCTTTAAGGAGGAGAAACTGAGCCCTCTGGATCAGGTTCCTCCTTACAAAGTTGTCCATAAGGAGACCAGAAAGGTCTCCAGAGACTGTTATATTTCGTTCCTTGGAATAAGTATTCTGTTCCTTACAGGTTTGCAGGGAGAACTGCAGAGCTTCAGATCCTTGAAGGAATATTCGAGGTCTATGTTGATTATGAGAAAGTCTGTGAACATGAAATCCTTCCTGGAAACTGCAGAGTTTCAAGGAAAAAGGAACATTTCCAGGGTCTCCTGAGTGAGATTCTTAAAGAGAACTCAAAATGCAAAAAAGATTCACAGATCCCGTTGAAGTTCTCAGATCCCGAAGTTGAAAAAAGGTCTCTTGATGTCTATGAAATATTTAGTGAAGGTGGTTTTGAATGAACAACTTCACCTATGAGAGACTTCACAATAACCTGCAATACCTGAAACTTAATTCTATCGAAGAGCTTCTGGATAACTACCTTGAAATTGCTGCAAGGGACAACAAGACAACAATGGAAGTCCTTGATTACTTGTTTGAACAGGAAAAGAAACACAGAGAAGCTGTTGCAATTGAGAGAAGGATGAAAAGTGCAGTTTTTCCCGTTAAAAAGACTCTTGAGGAATTCGATTTTGAATTTCAGAAATCCATTGATAAAAAAGCAATCGAAGACCTTGCAACCTTGAGATTTGTTCATAATTCAGAGAATGTCGTTTTCCTTGGTCCTCCCGGAGTTGGAAAGTCTCATCTTGCAATCGCTCTTGGGATTGAAGTAGCAAAAGCAGGGATTTCGGTTTACTTTACCAATACAGGAAACCTTATCGAGAAGTTGAAAATAGCAAATCGAGAAGGAATGCTTGAAAAGAAACTAAGGGACTTGATGAAATATAAAGTGCTGATAATTGACGAAATAGGGTATCTCCCATTTGACGAAGAAGGAGCTCACTGCCTATTTCAGCTGATCTCAAGACGGTATGAAAAGAGTTCAACGATCTTGACATCAAATAAATCATATGGAGAATGGGGAGAGATATTCAAGGACCATGTAATAGCGGCTGCTGTACTTGATAGGATTCTCCACCATTCAACTACGATTAACATCAAAGGGGAAAGTTACAGGCTGAAAGAAAGGAAGAAACAGGGAATAAAAACAGGAAATATATGCCAGTAATTTCTAAAAGTTTATGAAAAATTGAGTAAAATTTATATTAAAAGGTTGGCAAATTCTAAACCGCCCAAAATGGAAAAAAGTTAACCGCCCTTGACAAAATTGGGATGCAGTAAACGCTAGTAAAAATGACAACACCATATTTCAGGATACAATAAACCAATGTATGAAATCAGCAACAGAAAAACCGTTTTTTGTGATCGCTGATGCAGGACCTGATAGTCATCTTTCCAATGAAACCGTAATTGAGAAAGGGGTTATTCCAGTCATAGCTGCAAGAGAGAATAGTGTTGGAAATATCTTGAAAACAGGAAAGGGGAACCACTTCAGAGCTCAATACGTCCCAAGAATTTATCATAAATTGCTTGGAAAATTGTACAATATAAGAACCACTGTTGAAAGGAAAAATTCAAACGATGTTGTTGTATACAATAGATCAAAAACACCAACCAGAGGAAGTGAATGGGCTAAAATCTATGTATCGATAAGCAATATTGCCGCATTACTTACGGCACTTACAGCTTTTAAAGTTGGAAGACATGATCTGATAAGAGCACCAGGAGCTTTTAGAAGGTTGAATATCTGAGCAAGTAAAAGCAATTTTTTTAAAAAAAAGGAAGTTTAGTGCTTTTAATTTGATTTTAAAGCATTAATAGTGAAATTGGCAAAGGCTCAACTGTAATATTAATTACTGCAAGAAAATACTTGTTACCTTTTGAAACATAAGTTAGCATGACTTTTTTGTAAAGTGCTGCATCATAAATGCATCTTCGGAAACTTTAATTGCGTATCAAACTCTTCTATCAAATGCTTGCTCCATGATAGATATTAACAGCGCCTGCTTCTCCGTGAAAGACAAAACGCAAAATAAGTCACCTGAGAACAACTGGAGAAATACGTTATATACAAAAATATTTGAAGCCGATAGTCCCCTCATGAAAGCTTTTTGATGAAGTCTTGAGCCTCACCATCTTTATGAACATTAATTGAGGCCATTAGTCCTCAACTAAGAACTTACTCAACGTCAGAAGACTTATTATTCGACCGACTTCAAAAAAAGCTGCTTTATTTCAGTTCCCTGGGCTGTTTGTTTTCAGGCAGGGTAGGCAGGGGCATGGTATTGATCAGAATCGGGCTTGTGACATCCTTTGCCCTTTCTTGTAAGCCTGATGTTTATTTCAAATCTGTTTGGAATAAAAGCTATTACTCTGATCAACTACCTTGCCCTTACCATACTTTTCCTGCTTATAGGACTGATGCTTATAGGGCTGATGCTTATAGGGCTGATGCTTATAGGGCTGATTATTGTATTTAGCCTCGATTTCTCGATTCCGGGCTGAGTATTGCTGGAGAGGCTCTGAGTGGCTATGGAAACGTGGACCCAAAAATAGTGTGGAATGTTGCAGCCTTGATTTTCTGGGCTGGGAGAATCTTTCTTTTTGCTTTGGAGAACTGAGGGATCCCGAAAGAAACATTCCCCGCCTATACTGGTTGAGCTTTGTTCCGGTCGCTGCGATATATGTTTTACTTACCCTGATAAGCGTAGGAGCCAGCACTACAGGAGTTTCCCTTAAGGGAGCTGCCGGGCTTTCCAGTCTTGTTCTTTTTATTCCAGGCGGAAGTTTTCTGATATGGATTATTATGGATTATAATAGTAGTGCTTGCAGCAAATGCATGTTCCGGGAACTTTACTGCAAGCCGCCTGACCTATGCTGGAGACAGGACAGGTGTTTTTCCCGAACTATTCGGAAAGTCTCAAAAAGACATGTTCCCCTACCCAGTCTTGTGGCTCTATACGTCCTGTCAGTTCCTATAATTACAGGGTGTTATTTATTGAAAGTTCCTATTACGGCTATGATGCTGCTCGTAAACCATAACTTTATTTTCCTCTGCAGCTTCGTCATAATTACTTACTAGAAAACAGAAACAGGCTGGCAGAAACGGGTCTTTTTTGTCCTTTCACTTCTGTCTTTGAGTTTTCTGGCCTCCAGATTTACCTGGAAGGTCATATATCCGGTCTTTTTGATAGGACTTGGTTACTTCAGGTTTATCGTAAAAAGTGAAGATACATTATTTTCTCAGGCAGTAAATCCACGGCCCAGGAAGGAATTCTTGGAAACGAGTTTCTTAAGTATCCCAGGAACTCTTCCAGCCTGCAGAACAATAAAATTACTCTGTTTGTAGCGGGGAGTGGCAGAATGATTTTTGATTACATGATGATCAATAACAAATACGGGCAGGATTGTCAAGCGCAAATCTAATTGCTTATCATAACTAAAGACACTAGAACAATAAAATTACTCTGCTTGTAGAGGGAGTAGCAGAATGATTTTTGATTACATAATGGCAAATAACAACAATACGGGCAGGGTTGTAAAGCACAAATTTAATTGCTTATCACAAATAAGGACATAGATATGACTTCCAAAACAGGAAAAACAATTAATTCTCTCTTTCCGCATATTTCCCTTTTTAAGTTCAGGAGTTCATCGAGGGAAAAAACGTGATCCAGATTGCACTCTACGGTAAGGGAGGTATAGGCAAGTCAACTGTTTCTGCAAACCTCTCGGCTGCCCTTGCCGATTTGAATAAGCGGGTACTGCAGGTCGGCTGCGACCCGAAACACGACTCCACCCGCCTGCTTCTCGGTGGGGCTGTCATCCCCACAGTGCTGGACTATATGCGTGAAACCCCCGGGGAAGCCCAGCAGCTTGAAGCCTTGGTCTTTGAAGGCTACAGAAGTACTGCCTGCGTGGAAGCAGGGGGGCCGAAACCCGGGATCGGCTGTGCAGGCCGCGGGATTCTGAGCAGTTTTGAAGTCTTAAAACGCTTGGGGCTCAGGGCTTCTTCCTTTGACGTCGTCCTCTACGATGTACTCGGGGACGTGGTCTGCGGCGGGTTTGCAGTCCCCCTCAGGAAAGAATATGCCGACGCGGTTTTTCTGGTAACTTCCGGGGAATATATGGCTCTGTACGCAGCCAACAACATCCTCCGGGGTATCCGGAATTTTGAGGACACAAACCCCAGGGTTGCAGGCATCATCTTCAACAGCCGGGGGTTTTTCGCCGAAGAGGAAAGGGTCTTTGCCTTTTCCCGGGCAGTAGGGCTGCCCGTGCTTTCCTCCATCCCCAGGGACGAGGTCTTTTCTCAAGCTGAAAAAGCCGGAAAAACCCTGGCAGAAGCCTTCCCCTCTTCTGCTTCTGCAGGTATTTTCAGGGAGCTGGCAGTGTATGTGGAAACTCTTGAAAAGGATCGAAGTCTGCTTCATCCCGCAAACCCCCTCGGTGACCTTGAGCTTGAAGCTCTGGTGCTGGGGAGACGAGAAAGGGTTTGCATGAAGCCATTCACTACAGCTCCTGCAACCGATGAAAAAACCGGTACGGAGCTCTGTTCCCTCTGCCAGGAAAAGGGACCTTCTGCAGAAATCCCCTCCGAAATTCCCGAAACAAAGTCCGCAGGAACTCCCGAAGAAGTGCCTACACAGTCCCCTACGCCCCTTCCCTCCAGGCCTCCTCTTTACGGTTGTGCATTTTCAGGGGCTGCAACTGCTACTTTTCAGGTTAGCGATGCTGCCACGGTTCTGCACGGGCCGAGGAGCTGTACCCATATCACGGCCGATGCCCTTGCATGTTCGTTTTTAAGGGGAGGCGGAATAAATGCAGGTGAGGTAAAGCAGGTCCCAGGCCTCCTGCCGACAGATATGGAGGAAGAGGATGTCATCTTCGGGGGGATTGAAAAGCTTGAGAGGAAAATCGAAGAAGCCCTTTCAGCCGGCTGGCAAACGGTCTTTGTGGTGAGCACCTGCCCGGGAGGTATCATAGGAGATGACGTAAAAAGGGCAACTTCAAGGGTAGAAACCCGTTTTCCAGGAGCAAGGGTCATCCCCGTCCCCGTAGAAGGGGTACTTACGGGAGACTTTTCGACCGGACTGCTTGAGGGGTACAAACGGGTTGCTGACCTGATCGACCCTTCCGTAACGCCCGAAAAAGGCCTGGTCAACATTATCGGAGAAAGGAGTTTTTCCCTGCGAGAAGAGGAACACTTCCGTACGATCGAAGGGCTGATCAAAAAGTTAGGGTACGGGGTCAACTGCAGGTTTTTAAAAGGGGCAGATACCCTTTCCCTTCGCTCTTTTAAAAAAGCGGAAATCAACATGCTGGCCTGCGACGACCCCGAGACCCGGGCCCTGCAGGCATACCTCTCCGACCGTTTCGGGCTTGAATTTTTTGAGCTTCCCTTTCCTGTGGGTTTCCGGGAAAGTTCCCTCTGGGTAAAAGCCCTAACAGCACGCCTGCTTCCCGGAGAGGATCCCTCTCCCCTGCTGGAGGAACAGGAAGAGCTGTACAGGGCGGGGGTTGTAAAATATGCCCCCCAGCTATCGGGAAAGCGCGTACTCGTGGTTAGCTACACCGAGGACATCGGCTGGGTGCTGGACACGATCCGGGATCTGGGGATGGAAATCGTTAAAGTTGGGATTTCGGTCTCGTTTTTCGGAAGGGGAAGTCCGGGTCTCCTGTCCTGCGAAGCCTTCCCGGTAGAGAGAGACTATACAGACGAAAAGAGAGCAAGGGATGTAAGGATCCTCATGCCGGACCTTGTCCTTTCTAATTATGCTCCTTCAGTCCCTGAAGACGGGGTGCATTACGATACTATCCCCTTCTCCCCGCAGGTCGGGTTCCTGAGCGGGCTTGAACTTGCGAAACGCTGGAGTACACTTCTGCGGCTGCCGGTTACGGAAGGGTGGAAGTACGACGGAGGTGATGAAAGTTGATTTTTTCCCCTGACGCTTTTACGGGTTCTATCCTGGCGGTAGAAGGAATCAGGGATGCGACTGTGATCCTGAATGGGCCTACAGGGTGCAAGTTATACCACAGTTTTCTCTCGGACAGGCAGTTTCCCAGGGAAAGTTCCCATGACCCCCTGGCGTTCCAGGACGAGTTCTATTTCGGACAGCCCCGGGTCCCCTGCACCTGCCTGGACGGGGAAGACTACATCCGGGGTTCACTTGAAAAGTTTGAAAGAGCACTTACATCAATAGCAGTAAAAGAAAAAGGCTTGCTCATGGTGATTAATTCCCCCGGAGCAAGCCTTGTGGGAGACGACCTGGAAAGTGTAATCAAAAAGGCAGGGATGCAGGACCGCTGTTTTGTTGTGGAAAATCCGGGTTTTTCCCTTCCTGCAGCCCGGGGATTTGAAAATGCTGCCCTTGCCCTGGTCGAACACCTGAAACTCCGCCCCCTGCAACGCCCGGCTTCACCGAAAAAAGTGAACCTGATAGGGCTTTCTCTGCTCCATAAACACTGGGGAGGGTCGGTTGCGGAAATGAAGCGGCTTCTGGCTTTTCTGGGCCTGGAAGTGGGGGCCGTTTTCCTTGCAGGCACTTTCCTTGACGAAATCCGGGAATCCGGTGATGCAGCCTGTAATATCGTCCTTTATCCCGAATATGGCAGAAGGATTGCAGAATGGTACAGGAAACACTTAGGGACCCCTGCCGTGTTTTCTCCTCTTGGGGCTCCCCTGGGGTTTGATGCGAGTGAAAGCCTGTTGAGGGAAGTTGCAGCTGTCCTGGATATCGACCCTGCACCTGCTCTTGCCGAAGTCCGGAGAGCCAGGCAGGCCAGTTACCGGCATATTTCACGTTTCCATTCTTACTCAGGACTTCCCAAAGGAGCCAGTTTTTCAATCCGGGCCGAAAGCTCGCTTGCCTTCCCACTTACACACTGGCTTTACTCCTACCTGGGAATGGCCCCCCTTGCAGTAAAACTGCTTCCCGGAAGTGACCCAGAAGCAGCAGAATCTCTCAGGGCTTTTCTGGACGAAAAAGGCTTTTGCGAAGCCTGGGACAGGGATCCTTCCCTTGAATCGGCTGATATCGCCTTTGCTGACGGCCCTACACTCCAGCTTTTAAAAGCAAAGGGATGCTGCAAAGCCGGCATCGAAATCGCCCTTCCGGAAGAAGGCTACATCCACATAATTCCGAAAACATATCTTGGAGTTTCGGGTGCCCTCCTCCTTCTGGAAGAAATCATTAACGGACTGCGCTCCAAGTGAACATTTGATTTTGAAGGGCAGGAAAGAGAGAAAAGAAAGAGAGAAAAGAAAGAGAGAAAAGAAAGAGAGAAAAGAAAGAGAGAAAAGAAAGAGAGAAAAGAAAGCGATAGAAGAAACAAAAGTCCTGAATGTTGAAGAATACTACAAGTTCACTTTATGCGTACCCGAGCGTTAAAAAACAATTTTTGAGCTAAATACGATAACAGGTATGCAGTATATTGAAGTTCAGAGACTTTACGAAAGTCCGAAATGGTACTCTGAATCACGAAATTTTTGAGTTAGTAGTATTAGGCACACCAATTATGATAGAATTTATATTTTTCCCTTATGTTATTATACATTCTTTAAAATATATATTAGTGACTGTAGGATTATATGATAATATAATTTAAATGAAAGTTGCAGAATGTCCAGAAAATACTGAAATAACGAAGACAGAGAATGATGCGACTGATAATGTTAAAGATAAAATTATGTCGATTCTTGGTGCTTTAATTTTTATATTGATGATAATTTTTTTTGCAGAAATAATATACTATGATGTACCTATAGTAGGCCCTGTTGGACCATAATTGCATTTGAATTTTCATAATCAAGGTATATAGCACAATAGCAGAGAATAATTACACAATAGTAGAGAAAAATTACGCAATAGTAGAGAAAAATTACACAATAGTAGAGAAAATCGCTAGGTATATTGACCAGGCTTCTCATATCTGTTTTCGCTCACGATTTACAAGAATGCGCTGCTTTAAGGTATCTTATTTTTTGGAAGAATATAAAATTTAAAAATAAGATAGGATAATAAAAAATTGAAAAAATAGAGAAAAAGGAAGAAAGGAGGAAATTAATGGAGGTTAAACCCCCAACTCCCTATCCAGAGAGTTAAAATGGCAAATCACTCTCCGAATCTCAGACCCCAAGGAAGAACTGTTGGTAAATCAAGTAAAATTGATTTACAAATAGATATAACTACGTTAAGATAGATAAATATTTCGGGTCCATTTGGATTCATAGTAATAATTGACAATATGACAAAACAAGTAAAAAGGATAAACTATGTTATTTGAAAACCTCAAACTTGATATTTTTAAATAATAACATATTTGATTATCAATTCGCAACCTTGACTTTTTCAAGAATAAGTTGCGGAAGATAAAGTTTTGTATAGTCATTTAATTTTTGAGTTCTGCCTTCTTAGTCACGCCTTTTTTGATGCTCAAATTCGGGTTTGCAATGCTTCCGCTCCTTCCCAGATGTCCACTTTTTTATAAATCTTTCCAATTTCCCGTGATCCCGGAGCGAGACTCGGGATATCGCCCATGTAAAGGTGGAAGACCTGAAGGGAGCGCCGGAAATTCCAAATCTTCCCAAATTATGAGAACAGTCAAAGACCAAATTATTTAACTGTAATATTAGCTACTGCAAGAAAATACTTATTACTTTTTGAAACATAGGTTAACATGACTTTTTTGTAAGGTGCTGCATCATAAGCACATCTTCGGAAACTTTAATTGCGTATCAAACTCTTCGGTGTGGGTGGATGTTAACAATGCCAGGTTCCGTGAAAGACAAAACGCAAAATAAGCCACCTGAGAATAACTGGCGAAATACCCTATATACAATAATATTTGAAGCCGATACCCCCGCAGGCAAGCTTTTTGATGAAGTCCTGATCCTCACTATCCTGCTGAGTGTTATTGTGGTTATGCTTGACAGCGTCAGCGGGATCGCGGCTGTATATGGCGGATTATTCTATATCCTGGAATGGATTTTCACGATCCTCTTTACGGTGGAGTATTTTCTGCGCCTGATCTGTGTTGGCCGCCCTCTCCGATATGCTACAAGTTTCTTTGGGATCATTGACCTGCTGGCAATTCTCCCCACATATCTCAGCCTGCTGCTGCCTGGAAGCCGCTACCTGCTGGTGATCCGAAGCTTAAGGTTACTCAGGATCTTCAGAGTGCTCAAACTTGTCCAGTATGTTGGCGAAGCTGATTTATTAATAAAAGCCTTACAAGCAAGCCGGCGAAAAATAACCCTGTTTCTGTTTGCGGTTTTGAACCTGGTGGTGATACTCGGCTCCCTTATGTACGTAATTGAGGGGGCAGAAAGCGGATTTACCAGTATCCCGAGGAGTATCTACTGGGCGGTCATAACCCTCACAACCGTAGGCTACGGGGACATTGTCCCTGTGACCAATCTCGGGCAGGCACTGGCATCGGTTATCATGATCATCGGTTATAGTATCATCGCAGTCCCGACAGGGATTGTGACATCCGAGATCACCTTTGCAAGCAAAAATCTAAACGGCAGGGTATGCCAGAATTGCAGTTTCGAGGGGCATGACAGCGATGCTAAATTCTGCAAGCGCTGCGGGGCAGAATTGTAAGATGGCTTTGGGTAGAACCATTCCCGAATCAGGCAGAATTTAAGTTGTATTGTTGCTCGTGAGAAATTCATCACAAGCGGTCTCTAAATAGTAATAAATCACTGGAATTGCGATATGCCCGCTCGGATCGGTGTACTTCACCGGGTTGTTCAGAGCATAAGAATACCTGTTCAATGCCTGCGGATTATACGGATCAAGAAGCATTGTATCCGACTGGGCAAAAACCCTGTACTCAGGTGAATAATACTTGCGCTGTAGTACATCAACCCTGTATCGGCATCATTTTCCTGCCCGATAAACCCATATTTCTCCAGCCCGCCGAACCGAACCTGACCGTATGGGAAGTAATCGGTGCATTCTACCTCAAGCCCGGTTTCGTCAACCATCAAAGAAGTGCTGCCTATGTGGTCTGAAAGGTACCACTCCATGCCATCGGAAGTTTGTTTGGCTATACGTTCATCATCGCGGAAGAAGTAACTGGTGGATGTGCAGTTGTCTATTAATTACGTTAAAACGAATGTGAGGTATCGAATCAAAAATGCAAAAAGAAGATTTAAACATCCAGCAATTCTGGATGTTTTTTAATGATATGTAATTTAGAGTACATAAGTCAAACATATTAAAAGCTTATTTCAGTCCCTTGGATATAATTCAACTCCTTCACGAAACGGGTACTTTAAATAGTCAACTTTTAGAGCAACTTCTACAGCTTCGTGTATTTTGTCATCATTTGTAAACTTTCTAATTGCCTCTAATTCTTCTTCCCAATCTGGTCCTCCTATATCTAATAAGTAACTTGCAAAATCCAACAATATATTTTTGTGAGGTTGAAGTTCTATTAAACGTTGATATACCAGAAACATCAAATCAATCGGCATGTCATAGTTCTTTTTGTCCTCTTCAACAATATTGATTAATAAATCAGGTTCTTTTGTTTCTTTAAGTTTAAGCTTAAAATCTTCGCTCAGATTAAATAAATGTAGTTTTGCTTTTTTCACATCATTTTCACTTAAACGCGAATAGTTGCATTTCATTGATCGATTAATCTCGTCTCTCATTTGGAGAATATCCATTTTCAACACCCTACTCAATCTTTGGATAATATGTTGGGACTCTATAAAGGCTACCTTGTGTCTGCATTAAATGGTACCCAACTTGATTATTATTAACAGTGACAATTCTTTCTATTGATCCTGTACTGGGTAATTCAAGTCCAGAATTTACAGCAGAATTTACGTCCAAAACAATTGCACTTTCAATTTCGTTCATCGTTCCAATTTCTTCCAGACCACCAGCTACTGGATGTTCCCGCATATATCCATGTCCACTATTTATCTGTATCTTCTTCCCACCATATCCAAGTATTCTTCTATATTGTCCACCCTCAGTTGTATCGTCTATGAGTGTTATGCCATCGGCAAGACCCTCTAAGGCCTTTTTCCCATCGATCACATTATCTATTTTATTCCCAGTGTCAGCAACTTCCGCCGTCTTATCCAGCAGCTTGAACAAATCTCCAACATTATCCGCATGAGTAACTGTTTCCTCCACCGCTGTAACTGCAAGCCTTCCACCTGTAGCAACAGGCAGAGCAGCACATACCAGATCAACACCAAGACCTATGTATGTCCATTTATTAGCATTCCCGGTACGAATATCGTTAATGTCCATTGCAAGAAACGCTACATCAATGGCAGTCTCAATATAATGTCCGCTTGGATCAGTATACTTCACCGGATTATTCAACGCATAAGAATACCTGTTCAACGCCTACGGATTATACGGATCAGGAAGCATCGTATCCGGCTGAACGAAAACCCTGTACTCAGGCGAATAATACCTCGCACCGTAGTACATCAGCCCTGTATCGGCATCATTTTCCTGACCTGTAAACCCGTATTTCTACAGACAGCCTGACCTTACCTGTCCGTATGGGAAGTAATCGGTTCGTTCGACCTCAAGCCCGGTTTCGTCTACCTTCAGGGAAGTGCTACCTATATGGTCTGAAAGGTACCACTCCATACCTTAGGCTACTTTCTCTCGTAATACTGTTATAAAAGGATGGGGTGGAGATATTAATTATAGAGAAAACTAAAGTAGAGAAAACTAAAGAGTTGATTAAAAGATTTTTCAATTTCTTCTGGATTCATGGATAAACTAATCGAATCACTCAGTATGGTCGATCAGAATGCTACCTAACAAAAACGTAGCCTGACATAATTATATGTCAGGATCAATGTGGAGTTTACGATCAAAAGACTAATTTTCATTTTAGAGAAAAATTAAGCCTTCTCTGACAGTGTGCCAATTTTTCTGTAATATTACAAATTTTGAAAAGATCTCGAGTTGAAAACTCGAGAACGTGAGTCAGTTTTATCTACTGTATACAAACCGTGACACCGAATTTACAGAACTTTCGGTACACTGATTTTTTAATATAGCTTTATCCCAATCAACCTTTAAACTTGAGTTTTTGGTGTAGCATTTTCCTAATTTATATACGTTATCCGTTCAGAGTGGTGGACTTCACCTGATGTCCAGTGAATAAGCATACAAATTACTGCTTGCACTCTTCTCCATTGTATAGCTCTATTTTTTTGTTTATGAGATCTTTCATTTCTAATATATAGTATTCATAAATGAAACGCTGGTGTAGACGGAACAAATAAATTTTTATTTCATCAAGAGAAGATGGTCTTAAGTTCTCCAGTTTTTCCAAAGGAGAAATCATAAGATCATACACTTCATTATGATTGTTTAACAATTCTAATACATTACTATTTTTTTCGATAAGGATAGGACTCTTGGAAGTACGTTTTTCCAAATTCATGAGAGTATTTAAGGTTTTCTCCATTAATTCAATCATTGTTATCCCTATATCCTTCATTTAATTTTCTGCCTTTAAAAGCATTTCAATTAATATGTCATGAGTTATCATTACTCTATTCAATAATTCCTCATACTTTGAATAAAGCAATTTTAATAAGCCACATATTTCCGTTTGGCTGATCTCAGCGTTAGCATCAATGTAATTTATAATATTATCAATATCCTCATATAAACCTAAGATTTCAGTTCTAAGAGTTTTCAATTCACTTTCGAATATCTCCTCTGGAACGGATTGTTCGGAAAGATTTCTGTTTATGCCTTTTAGTATTTGCAACATTCTCTCTAATGTCTCAATCATGAAATCCTCCAGCTATTTAAGAGAATCTTAGCACTTGCAACTGCTTTTTTGGATCCCATTCTTTAGGTTTTTCTTCTGGAGAAAACCACAAGTAACCACTTCTGATCCAATTCAGTCTCCAAATATTAATTAATATTTTTACAATAGGGTCATATCCATATCGATATCCACTATCATCATAGTTATACTGAAACCCACAACAGGGACATATTTCTTCAGATCCATGCCCATTTTTATCATAAGGTGGATCATATAAGTTATTAAAACCACAAACTAAGCAGATATTACTCATATTGTTTGCTCCTTTCTATTCCAGGTTGACGTTTCCAATAATCAACTCCAGCGGTTGGTTTATAAAATGTTCTTGTAGTTCCATCAGGGTTATAGGAACCAAAAGTATTTGTTTTTGGATCATAGATTCTGATAACTCCTGAATCATCTATTTTTGTTTCATACCTTTTTCCGTTGTTGAAAAAGTCGTTTGCCATCGTTGCATATTCATCTTCTGTTCTGGCTCCAAAATCAGCTCCGTGGTCTTTAAAATGTCTTTGCAATGTCTTCGGGTTTCCCCATTTATATGGATTCTTACTGATCCTGACTGCATCAGCAAAACTATCCAAGTTGTTTACTGTTTTTTCAGCATCAGTCGTGCCATCTATTTTCTTCTCTACACCCGCCGTCTTATCCAGCAGCTTGAACAAATCTCCAACATTATCCGCATGAGTAACTGTTTCCTCCACCGCTGTAACTGCAAGCCTTCCACCTGTAGCAACAGGCAGAGCAGCACATACCAGGTCAACACCAAGACCTATGTATGTCCATTTATCAGCATTCCCAGTGCGGATATCATTAATATCCATTGCAAGGAAAGCTAAATCAATGGCAGTCTCAACATAGTGCCCTGTAGGATCATTATATTTCACCGGATTATTCAGCGCATAAGAATACCTGTTCAATGCCTGCGGATTATACGGGTCAGGAAGCATTGTATCCGACTGGACAAAGTCTTATTGAATAAAAGAAGTAAAAGTGCCTAATAAAAGGCACAAACTAAGGGTAAAATCAAATATTTATAAAAATATTATAGAATTTGTTTATGCTTATTCATTTTTTTCCTCACTTAATTTTCTTAACTTATATCCACGTGCAATTATTTCAACATAAAAATCTCCTAAACCAATTATGTAGTGATGAGCGCCGTCTATAAGCTTTCCATGTGGATGCTGGTCATTATATTCACTTTTTAATTGAGAAAACCAATCAGAATTTATAGCCTCGTACATCATACCGTGATTTGAGATATCAAACAGAAAACTCCCATCAAAACAATCGTCAATCGTAATTTTTAATGCAATGTATGTCACAAATTCAATTTTGTACCTGATCTCGTTTTCATCATCGAATTCGATAAATAATTTATTTCCGTCTCTATTGTCACAGACGATTTTTTCAAATGGAACATCGTGAACCGTTATATTTGGTTCAAGTATTCTTATTTCCATCATCGACCACCATTTCTGATTTTAATACTTACCCCATCATTAGTCGTTGTCAACTTCTTATCCCAATCCTTTCTTATTTGAGCTGGGCTTGCGTATTCATATGGTATATCCAACCCAACTTGTTTATATGCATATAATCTTCTATGATCAAGCGAGTACAGTTTTCCATTCATTTCAAAAATTCTTATAGGTTCGACTTTAGAAGGATCAACGTTTCCATTTTTTAATCCTTCTATTAAATCATCTACTGTTTCATCGGAATTACTAAATGTTCTACTAATACTGCTTTGAGTGTACCTTACTTTACTTGGATCGATCATTCCACTCTTGCCTGCATTTTTAGCAGCATTCTCTAAAACTTCTTCTTTAACTTCTCTACTTATTTGATCCTTAAGTGCTTTTCTTGTTATATCGTCCGTCGGAGTATTAATCGGTGACAATTCATCAGGATCAAGTAATTCCGAAGCAATATCCAAACCTAATCCAATTTTTGCAACTTCTTTGTCGAAAGCATTCGAGTTTGGATCTATTATTGTCCACGAGTCCGTTGCAAAATCATACAAATTCCAACCATAATCTATTACAGTTGAAACAACTTTAACGGCAGCAATAACTATTGCTGGAATTACGATATGCCCGGTTGGATCAGTATACTTCACCGGGTTGTTCAGCACATAAGAATACCTGTTCAACGCCTGCGGATTATACGGATCAGGAAGCATCGTATCCGGCTGAACGAAAACCCTGTACTCAGGCGAATAATACCTTGCACCGTAGTACATCAACCCTGTATCGGCATCGTTCTCCTGCCCGGTAAACCCGTATTTCTCCAGACCGCCTGACTTTACCTGTCCGTATGGGAAGTAATCGGTGCGTTCGATCTCAAGCCCATTCTCGTCAACCATCAGGGAAGTGCTGCCTATGTGATCGGAGAGGTACCACTCCATACTTTCGGATGTTTCTTTGGCTACGCGTTCATCATCGCGGAAGAAGTAGCTGGTAGAGATGCCGTTATCGATTTCGTAGAACTTGTTGATGTAATAGGTGAATTCTCCATCGGAATTCTGTTTCTTGATTCTCTGGCCGTTTGCATCGTACCAGTACTTTTCTACAAGGGAATTATTGGCAGAGTAACGGACTTCACTTAACTGGTTGGCATCGTTGTAGACGTAGATAAAATCCTCATCGTCGACCAGGTTTCCGTTTGCATCATAGTCGAGGGTGTTTCCGTTGTAGGTAACAGGTGCGTGGGACGGGGTCGCAGAGTAGCCATAAGAGGAGAGTATTGTTCTGTCTCGGCTGAATAGATACCAAAAATAAATACTTCAGACATTTTGAGGGAATCTTATCTCTTTTCCATATTTTTCCCTGCCAGTTAGACCATCAATATTCCAATCGCTCTTGATGACAGTAAATGAATTGTTGTCCGAGTCTGGAATGATGACTATTGAATAGACATCTTCTTTCAATTTTTTTAGGCTTGATAAAGAATACTTAAATTCCGCTTCCTGATCACAAAATGTGTAGTCATACTTTGAATACTTATATATGCTCATCATTGTGTCAATTAACTCTTCCGTCATGTATCCTATTTCTTCCTTTGAGTGAGTTTCCAACAGATCTTCTTCTTTTATATCCAACAGAAAGCCAAAAAACTCAGATTGTTTTTCGAGCCTCATTATAAGATCAACACCTCTACGTTTTAGTATGTCAGCATGAACTGCAACTTCTCCATAAAATCCTCTTGAAAAACTTTTATAGCAATCACGTGGGAAAAAAGGAGATGGAGAGTTTACTTCTTTCCAGTGTTCTCCCTCCAAATCTTCACTATATTTGATATTTTTGATGATCCCATCAGAATCCAAAAAATATTCAATTAATTTTTTTAATTCCTTCTCTATTTTATTATTAGTAGCATCATCATACACAAGATTTGCAAATCTTTGTACTATTCCATAAGTAAGACCAATTGAGATGTAACTACCCATAGAAATCACTCTATTTTAAGTCCATTAGTTGTATGATACTTAATCTGTTCCGGACTGAATTTCCAGCTCCAATATAATTCCCAGAAAGATCTGTGTATACTCCCACCCCTGTCTCCTTATTCAAATAAACATAAACATCTTGATTTTGTCTATAAGTCGATTTATAAACTTCAGGTGCAGTATTTATATGATTCTGAATAGCTTTTTCATATAGATCTCCATTAGCTTTATTCCAATTGCCTTTTATTCCGAAATCAGTTGCATGTTTCCATTCATGTTGTAATTTCGAACTTGTGATTTTTGTATTAGGCAAGTCCGCTCTTTTGATAACGTTGTAAATTTGGTTACTATTTTTAGCAACTTTTCCAGAATCTATCACATCGTCAACTTTCTTCTCTGCATCCACCGTTTTATCCAGTAGCTTAAACAAATCCTCAACGTTATCCGCATGAGTAACTGTTTCCTCCAGAGCCTGAACTCCTAGCCTTCCCCCTGTCACACCCGGAACGAAAGCACATACAAGGTCAACACCAAGACCGATGTATGTCCATTTATCAGCATTCCCGGTGCGGATGTCGTCTAAATCCATCAAAAGAAATCCGCCATCCACAAGGACGTCCACAACATGCCCACTCGGATCAGTATACTTCACCGGGTTGTTCAGCACATAAGAATACCTGTTCAACGCCTGCGGATTATACGGGTCAGGAAGCATTGTATCCGGCTGAACGAAAACCCTGTACTCAGGCGAGTAATACCTCGCACCGTAGTACATCAGCCCTGTATCGGCATCATTTTCCTGCCCTGTAAACCCGTATTTCTCCAGCCCGCCTGACCGAACCTGTCCGTATGGGAAATCGGTGCGTTCGACCTCAAGCCCATTCTCGTTAACCATCAGGGAAGTGCTGCCTATGTGATCGGAGAGGTACCACTCCATACTTTCGGATGTTTCTTTGGCTACGCGTTCATCATCGCGGAAGAAGTAGCTGGTAGAGATGCCGTTATCGATTTCGTAGAACTTGTTGATGTAATAGGTGAATTCTCCATCGGAATTCTGTTTCTTGATTCTCTGGCCGTTTGCATCGTACCAGTACTTTTCTACAAGGGAATTATTGGCAGAGTAACGGACTTCACTTAACTGGTTGGCATCGTTGTAGACGTAGATGAAATCCTCATCGTCGACAAGGTTTCCGTTTGCGTCATAGTCGAGGGTGTTTCCGTTGTAGGTAACAGGTGCGTGGGACGGGGTCGCAGAGTATCCGTAAGAGGAGACTGTGGCGCCGTTGTTATCCACCTGCCTGATACTGCCATACCGGTCGTAGGTGAAATCTCTCTGGTAGGTCGGGACGCTGTTGACCGACATATCTGCGCTGACCAGCCTGTCAAGGTCGTCGTATCCGTAGGTTTTTACGGAATTTTGGGTGTTGTCCGCGATCTCGAGGACATTGCCGACGTTATCGAAATCGTAGTTGAGGTCCTGGAGGCCTGCGGAATAGATTCTGTCCAGCAGCAGTTTTTGACTGTCGTAGGTGTAGGTTGTGATTACGCCGTTGGAATATTCCTTTCTTGTGATCTGGTTCCTTGCGTTATAGTCAAGGTCGTCAATCACGCCGTCAACGCTTTCAAGAAGGGTCTGCGCATTGTATGTCAGGCTGACGGCTTCGCCGTTCGGGTAGGTGATTCCCGTGACCCTGTCCATGCTGTCATAATCGTAGGACGTGGTGTAGGGTGTACCGTCAATGGTTAAAGTTTCGCTTTCTACCCTGTAGCGCAGGTCGTAGTCGTAACTTGATGATGCGGGTCCTTTTGTTACCCGGGAAAGCGTACCGTTAAATTCAAGGTCGTAGGTGAAACTGATGTCCTCATCGTTAGGGTAATCTATTGCAGTAACCCTGTCCAGGTCATCATAACTGAGGATTGTCGAAACTCCCCGTGAATCGGTCTGGTTTATCAGGTTTCCGTTCAGGTCGTATTCATAGGTCCAGCTGCCCATGTCAGAGTCGTCCATTGCCACTTTCCTGCCGAGGGAATCGTAGGTGAAATAAACACTGGGCGGAGCCTGAGGGTCATTGAAGCCCGGCGTAATCTCGATGAGATTATTCAGGGCATCGTAACTGTAGGATGTAACGTAAGTTTCGCCTTCGTTGAACTCATATACCTTGACAATATTTCCGAAAACATCACTTGTTAGTGTTTTGTCAACGCCGTTCTGGTTGGTAATCGTGGTGTCGTCAAGGTTGTAATCGTATGTCAGGGTAGTGCTGTCAGTATTGGTGATAACCGTTGGCCGTCCGGCTGCATCATACTCGTAGGTTACGGATAAGCCGGTTTGGTCCGAATAATGCGGGATTTCGGCACTTTCTACAAGGCCCAGTTCGTTATATGCGGTGTTCTGGATAATCCAGCCGCCTTCCCCTTCATACTTTTTCTGGATCAATTGACCGAAGCCGTCGTATGAGTCAGTGGAGTCGAAAGTAGAGACATAGTTTTTTTCTTCAAGCACAACAGTGGGCTCAGACGATGCGAATTTACGGACATATAAATAAGAAAGTCTAATGTCATTGCCACTGTCCCAGGTATGTATATTTATCGAACCTGAAAGATTGTTTTCACATGTGCCAGAAATGACAAGGCCGTTAATTGTTAGTTTCTGTGTACTATTCGTTGAGGAAAATGAAAATCTATTCCATACTCCGGTAGACCACGATGGCCGAGCTTGTGCAACTGTAATGAAACTTCCTGAACCCGGATAATATCGTATTGACGTGCCTGTTCCTCCTGTCCCATCCGCATACGATTCTATACGACATGTCGCAAGTATCGTTTGGTCATTTTGCCTTCTGACATCAAGTGTCATGCGTGGTCCGTAGTCGCCGAATGATGAAAACTTCATCAACCCCCCAACGATGTACTCTGTACCGGAAAACTTATTAAATGTATTTACCTCGTTGCTTGGTGTCACCTTCAGCACTTTGTCTCCATTGTCATCAACAATTGTCGGCGAGCCAACTTCATTCCATTTAGCATTGTCTATTACACCGCTTTCGAAATCATCAAAGAATTCAAAAACATCATCGCCATTCTCTGCTGATGAAACATATGAGTTATCATAATACATTTTGATAGTAGCACCATCAATTCCATCGATTACAGGAACCTTTACCCAGACTTTTGCATAACTGGAATCAACCTTTTCTTCGATCCAATATGGAAGTAGAATGCCATTTTCATCAACAAAACGAAGATCATCAAAATCGGATTGCATCTCTGATTCATAGTTAATATCCAGCTTCACCTGGTAATCAGTCAGGGTTCCGTCTGATGATGGTGAAATTGTGATACGTTTATAATTGCTGAATACAGAACCATTAATGACGTAATTGTTCTCTTCACTACCACATTCTTTTGTTGTGGTTAAAATTTTTTCAGGCGCTACTCCATCCTGATAGTACGTATACTCAATAGATGGAGAATCAAGTGTGTCATTGACTTTCAGTACTTTTGTTATTCTGTGCAGGTCATCATAGATATACGCTATAGAAATGTCGTTACTGTCTGTTATTTTCGTTATCCTGCCAAGGTCGTTGAATTCATAACACTCTTTTTGACCAAAGGCGTTTTCGATGTAAACGGGGTATAAATGGTTTTCATCATATCCTATGTTCTTTGAAGCCCCTTCCGGATTTGTAATCCGGATTATATTTCCATAGTTATCGTAATCGTACAGAACATTGGGATTATCTCCCATATTGTTCCATAATACTGTTTTAGTGAGCTGCCCTTTGCTAATGGCACTGTTGTCATTTGTTTCGTCATAATAGTACCATGATTCGCTCTTCTTTACATGATCGGAGTCTTCCACCCATTCATGTGTTTTTTTTCCGAGGATCCACGGATTTTCTGCATTGGCATATCCAAAATGGTAATATTTTTCATCCCCGGCATTGTTCACATCGCCGTGATCTGTTATGGAAAGCGGGTTCCCGTAATCGTCATATTCGTTATATTCGGTGAGATATGACCAGCCGGCTGAACTGGTCGGGTTCTGTACCAGCCCGTCGAACCTTGTTTTGGACTCCGAGTCCAGCAAAATCAGGTTGACATCAGGGTATATTTCCTGAGCAGTATATTCCGTGTCCGAGGAACTGTAAAGGTTTCCGTTTTTGTCCCAGACTTCAGTATGGTGTTCGATGCCCTTGAGGACGTTGTCCTGGTGGAAAAAGTGCTTTACTATCGAATACTCGTTTTCAACAGTAACTTCACCAAATCCTCTGAATTCGATTTCTTCCGGTGGGTCGAAGTACTGCATTCCGTTTTTATAGGTGTAATCTGTTGTTGAAACTACGCTTCCCGTGCCTGTAATACCATTATCTCCTGTCACACTGCTTGTGACCCACATACTCATGGTCAAATCCGAAACGCCGTCTTCCCCGGTGTTATCGAAGAGCGTAGAAGGTTCATATTTTATGGTCGTGCTTCCACCGGTTGAGTGCTGTATTTTTTTGAGCAGGCCCTGAGTTTTGTAATTTTCTGTACTCTCAGTGTTCGTGTTTGTCCAGGCACAGTAATCGCTATAGCCTGCTTTGATAATGTCTGTCAAACCGTCTCCATTCAAATCAGCAAACCGTACACCCTGGTCTTTGCCGTAGCTTGCGATCAACGTTGGCGGATTCCATGAGTTATCGTTTTCCCAGCCATTGCCAGTGCTTATCCAGGCATCGTAAGTGTACCCGGCATCGTTATAATAACTCTTAAGAATGTCAGTCAAACCGTCTCCGTTAACATCCACTAAGACTACACCCTGATCTGAGTCGAGAGATATTGGGGGCGCCCAGGAGTTATCCTGTTCCCATCCACTGCCGGTGTTTAACCATGAAGAGCGTAGTTTAAAGATATCGACCAGGTCGTCTCCGTTAAGGTCCGTGAGTCGTACGCCTGTATCAATATTATCGTATGAGAAGTAAGTAGGCGGGTTCCATGAATTATCCTGTATCCAGCCTTCACCGGTATTGAGATAAGCATCATAGTATATAGTTCCACGATCGTTTTTGTAACCCTTAATTATGTCAACTAATCCGTCCCCGTTGACATCTAAAACTCTTACACCATAATCACTTGACCAGCCAAAATCCAGTGGAGGTATCCATGAGTTGTTTTGTTCCCAACCGGTACCGGTATTCAACCAGGCAGAGGAAATGTAAAATCCGTGCTGGATAATGTCAACTAATCCGTCCCCGTTGACATCTGCAAGGCGAGCTCCCCCATCATGATTATAATGCCTGAAATATGTTGGTGTTGTCCAGGAACTGTTCAGTTCCCAGTCATCTCCGGTATTTATCCAGGTTGAGCAATAAACATCCCCGTCACTATCTACATATCCTTTAAGGATGTCATCTAATCCGTCGCCATTAACATCTGCAATTCTTCTTCCCTTGTCTCCTGACATGGAAGTTGGTGGGGTCCAGGAACTACTTTCCTGCCACCCTTCGGTTATTGAGTCATATTCAAAAACAGTAGGTGGGAACTCTTCATTGTTTAATCCTGTTTTTGTAATGGATTTCAGATGTAATTTTAACTGTTGGGTTTCATAATCAAGATCATATTTCCAGAGAACGGTTTCATCGTTACGAACAGTAATACTGGAGATCAAGTTTTTTTCGATAATTTTGTTACCATATTCATAAATAGTGAATACACGTGGTTTTTCCGTGAACTCAAAATCAATAACTGCATGATTGTCGTTGTAGGTTATGCTGTCAGGATATGTGCTTCCGACCTCGCCACTTACCGGATTTTCAAGATACGTATATTTAATCTTGTTGCCATTGACGTCCTCTATAAGATCGAGCCACCATTTACTGACATAATTTCTTGATTCAACGGAGTTTCTTTGTTCGGAATCAATATTATAACCAAAACGATATTTTGTCCCGTCCGGCATGTTGAGGGTCCAGTAGTCCCCGAAAGAATTGCTACTGGTTGCACTCTTTTCAATTTTCATAAAACTTTCAGTTTCGGTGTGATATGAGTTGTCACTTTCCACATAGACGAGTTTATATGTTGAGCCGTCCAAAACAAGAATAAATCTATCATCATTTGTGTTTTCAGGGGTATATCTGGTATCCCTGATAATGCAGTTCTCATTCAATGACCACCCAATCCCCAGTGAACCGTATGTTCCTTTTGAGCCTGTAGCACTGGAATAGGTTAGAGAAACCTCCGGCTCTAATCCAGTTCTTCCTTTTAAAGTTTCAATCGGATAAGAATAAACAAAAGAACCTGTAAACAGGCTTGTGTCAAAGTAATTGTTTTCATTTTCCAGGGTAGGACTAAGATACGCTTTTGCATCCCTTAAAGGCTCCTCATCTTCGGAAACTGTAGTTGCAGTTAACATAGTATCTTCAGAAACAGTTTCTGTATCATCGTCCACACTTTCACTATCAAGATCGGAAATTGTTTCACTCGTTTCTTCCTCAGATTCTACTATGTTTTTATTATTTTCCTCGTATGACTCGGAATCAACTTGTGAACCCTCGGAATTTACGTCCTGGCTTGCCTCTGTGTTTTCAAGACAATATACATTCGGTGTGAGCAATACAATAATCATAAAAATTGAAAGCAGTCTTCTGGTATGGATCGGAACCTGTAGTACCATGAAAAACATCCTTACTTTATTTTTTTAATGGAATATAATTTTTCGATGTAGTCGGGTATGTTTTCAATATAAAAATAAAATAAATGTCAAGTATCTATTTTTGAAAAAAAACCTTCGATAAAAATGATATACTCATATAAAAAATTAATGTATATTAAAATATACTATTAAAAAAATTAATATTGTATAGTTGGTTAATACTTTTTTCTCACCTTTAAAATCTAAAAATAAGCTATATTTTATGTATAACATTAATTAATATAAATTATTTATTTACTATGTAATAAATAGATTTTTTAATATGTGTGTTTTTTGTTAAATTGAGGTTATCTAAAACTGAAAACTTTTAGCCCTTTCAAGGCGGCACCTGCTTTCAAAAATATTGGCCTCAGTGATCTTTTAGATTTTTATCAATTACTTTTAGCTAGCTTATTGTGTCTAAATATTTTGGATGTTTTCGATCCTCAAAATATAGAAATTGATGATGACTTATAAAAATAAATTCTTTAGTTTTTGTTACTGATGCTTACCATAGTATAGGTCTGTACGTTCTGTAGCATCGGCAATTTGAAGATAAGAAGCAGGCTTA
Source organism: Methanosarcina acetivorans C2A (assembly GCF_000007345.1). NCBI lineage: Archaea > Methanobacteriati > Methanobacteriota > Methanomicrobia > Methanosarcinales > Methanosarcinaceae > Methanosarcina > Methanosarcina acetivorans. The sequence continues at coordinate 2,541,721 of NC_003552.1, forward strand.
CAGTATGTAATTTGGTCTATATCATGCAAAGATCAACATTGAGTACACGAGTTGAGACGTCCATAAAACGAGTGGTTCTTTTCATTATGCTTCGTCGGACTACTCAGCGCGTAAGTATACCCGTTCAGGCCCTGCGGATGTATGAATCAGGGAGCAGTGCATCAGTTTTGAATAAACCATGCAGTCAAAAAACAAAACAGCAATTTTTAGTCAGAACCGGAATTTTGGGGTTGGTTTTATCTATCTTTACGAATTCTAAAGGCAATTGTTTTTGAACGAAATTGTTTCTGAACGAAAGTCCAGAATAGATTCAGGATAAATTCAGAAGAAAACCGGACTGATCCGACAATGACAGATACAAATCCAGAAAATGTGAATAATTCAAAAATTACCATCATCTGCTCTGCCCCTGACCTTGCAAGCCAGAACATAAAGAAGCACCTTCTCGCCCTCAGGGAATGGAAGCCTCTGGAACTCCCCGAAAACTCCGGGTTTTCCGCTGTCCTGGAGTCTGCGGACGGGAAGTTCAGGCTTGTAGATATCGAGGAAATCCACGTTTTTCAGGACGGGCTTGATAAGAAACTGGAAGCTGCCGGGCTTCCTGCCGAATTGATTATTTTTGCCTCCAAGCACAGGAGCAAGGAGGAAGTGAAGTCCCTGACCGTGCACTGCACAGGAAATTCCTCGAACGAAGCCAGACTCGGGGGACACCCGAAAGAGCTTGCGGTATCCTCTCCGCCGGCTATGAAATCCATCCTGATGGAGATGAAAAGGCTTGCCAAAGTAAAGGGGCTGGACTACGACGTAACTCTGGAAGTAACCCACCACGGACCAACCGAACTAAACGTGCCTTCCCTCTATGCCGAAATCGGGAGCACAGAGGGACAGTGGGAAGAACCGGTCCCCGGGGAAATTGTTGCCCGGGCCATTCTTACCGTATCCCTGGAAAAAGTGCCGACAGCGGTAGGTTTCGGAGGCGGGCACTATGCCATGCGCCAGACCGGGCTGCTGCTTGAAACAGCTATCTCTTTCGGACATAATTTCCCCAAGTACCAGCTGGAATTCGTGGATGAGGCTCTTATCAGGCAGGCGGTTGAGAAATCAAATGCCGAATTTGCTTACTTTGACCGGAAGTCCATGAAAAGTGCGGACCGAAAAAGGATCTCCCAAATTCTGGAGAAACTGGGGCTAAAAGTCTTGAAAGAATCCGAGATCAGGGAAAAGTACGGCAGGGAAGAATAAAGTTTATTGCATGATATCCCAAGTATCAGTGGGTATCTAAGTATCACAAAGGTCATTCAGTTCTTCGGGACAGAATCATCATGTTCGATATCAGTCCTTTTTCTTTATTCCTCCGCTTTCTGTTCGGAGGAAGCGCTGTTTTAGCTTCCACCCTGATCGCCCGGACTTTCGGGGGCAAGCTAGGGGGAATCTTTGCTGCCTTTCCGGCAGTGTACCTGGCAGCAGTCGTGGGCTTGGGCCTGGAATATAAGGGCAGTGAACTGCTGTCTGTGACCGAGCAACTTTCGAGAGGAGCACTGGTGGGAATGGCAGCAGACATCTGCTGTGCACTTGCTGCAAGCTATTTTATTCTCAGGTATGGGTGGAAGAGAGGCCTTGCTTATGCCCTTTCCTTATGGGCGTTGCTTGCTCCGCTTATTTACTTTACATGGTTCGGGTTTTGAAAAGGCGAAAATGGTCCGGAAAATAGCAGTTTAGAGAGCGACAGTCAAAATAATTATGTTCAATGAAAAAAAATCAAACTGGGACTAAACCAATGGAAATCAAAATAAGGCCTGAAACGGGAACTAAACCAATGGAAATCAAAACAAGGCTTGAATCGCGAGGTCGCTCATGAAAGTCGATATTCGCGACCTGGGTTTGCGTTTCATCTTCGGGGGTCTGGCAGTTGCTGCCTGTTATGTTGTGCTCCAGCTTGTGCCTTCGAAGTCCTTTGCAGGGATTTTTGCCGCTTTCCCTGCGGTAATGGCTGCAGCTGTGATTATGGCAGGGCACTTTGGAAACTCTGAACAGGCAGCTGACATCGCCTTCGGAGCCAGTGCAGGGATGCTGGGCTGTACTATCTGCGTGTTCACAGCCACCTTCTGTATGGAACATCTCGGGAAATGGGGGCTGTCTCTCGGAATCGCTCTTGTAGTCTGGTTTTTCAGTTCATACGCAGCAATTATGCTGATGCAGAACTTGCTGGAAAAACGAAAAAAGCAAAGAAACAGTATGTAAAAAGCACTTTAATAATGCAGGCTTCAAAAGAAAGCCTCGGATACTTTTCTTTTCTAGCTCTGCCTCTTATAATTCTTTTTTGTTTTGATATCTTGCTCTGCCGTTCTGCTTATTGCTTTACGTTTTGCTTATTGCTTTATGTTCTGCTTATTGCTTTATGTTCTGCTTATTGCTTTAATTTCATCGGCTCCCCGCAGCACGTTATGTTGCCTGTACAGCAGGCATCAGTCGTGCAGCAGGTTTCTCCGCATGCTTTTACTACCTTAAGTTCGAACCCGCACTCTTCGCAAACAAGTACCTGACCCTCTTTCAATTCGCTGCAGTTCATTTTATGTCACCTCAATTTGTTTGATAGGAAATGTATGTAATTGAGGTTCAAACTGATTTTGAAACAATAGTTCTGAGGATTGATCTGTAAACTTAAAAGTTTCTGTGGGCCAGGCCAAAAGGAGAAGAGAAAATAGAAGGTAGAAAAGGAAAGGGGAAAGAGAAATCTCCTATCTTCATTTCAGCATGTCAGACTTCATTCGAATCCGCCGGAAACCGCCATTTCTTTCCCTGCGCCGATCCCCGAATGGGCTGCATGTTTTTTAAAAGTTCGGTATACCCTGAAAAGCATGAATGCCGAAAGAATAAACGAGAGAAGATCCGAAGTCGGGTAAGCTGCCCAGACCCCGTCCAGGCCGTAATAATTCGGCAAAATAAGCACAAGCGGGATCAGGAAAAGAAGCTGCCGGCTGAGGGAGAGAAGAAAAGACGGTTTTGCCTGTCCGAGAGCCTGGAAAAGGGTTACTGTGACCACGTTCAGGCCTATCAGAGGCATTCCCATCAGCATGATCATTACAGCGTGTTTTCCGACAGCCAGGTATTCTGGGTCGGCGCTGAAAAGCACGAGAAGCTGCTCCGTAAAGAGATAGATGGTAAGCAGGCCAAGGAGCCCGAAGGACGTTGTTGCAATAAGAGCCAGTTTTACGGCTTCCACTATCCTTTCGAACTTCTTTGCTCCGTAATTGAACCCGATAATTGGCTGCAGCCCAAAGGACATTCCCAGAAGAGGCAGGAAGATGAAGGAATTGACCTTTATTACAATCCCAAAAACAGCAATTGCAACATCTCCTCCATGGTTTGCAAGGGCATTGTATACGAAGATCATCATAAGGCTGCTCGAAGCCTGCATAACAAAAGATCCGAGCCCTATAGCCCCTATTTCCTTTATGATCTTCAGGTCCGGTTTGAGGTTTCCGGATTTAAAGTTCACGGCTCCCTTACCTTTAAGGCAATAATGCAGCAGCCAGCCCGAACTCACAGCCTGGGAGATTACGGTTGCAATTGCCGCTCCCTTTACACCCATCTCGAAGCCGAAGATAAAAAGAGGGTCAAGGAGGATATTGATGCCCGCTCCTATCAGCATTGCGTTCATTGCAAGGCGGGCATTTCCTTCGGCTCTGACGATGTGCTGAACCGCGACTCCGAAGACGAAGAAAATCCCTCCTTCAATTATGTATTCAAGGTATTCGCTCGCATAGGGCAGGATTCCGGGCGTGGCTCCGAAGATTTCCAGAATCGGACCAAGATAAAGGAGGAAGGGGACGGCAATAAGTATACTGAGGAACAGGCTCAGAGAAAAAACATTTCCCAGAGTTCGCTCGGCTTTTTCGTTTTCCTTTGCCCCGAGGGCACGGGAGATAATGGAGGACCCTCCTGTTCCAAGGACGATTCCAAAAGCCATGATTATCATCTGGATTGGAAAAGCTATCGAAAGCCCACCTATTGCCTGGACACTTTCTGCCCCATATGCCCTCCCTACAAAAAGGGTGTCCACAACATTATAGAGGGCCTGCACTATCATCCCTATGATCACAGGGGTTGAAAGTTTAAACAGAAGCTTCTTTACGCTCTCTTTTCCCAGAAATTCACTTTTTTCTTCCATTTGGACTCTTCCGCTTCGTTTTTATTTCAAAGATCCCGGCTTTTCCGGAGGCTCGAACCCGGGTTCAAAGAGTTTAAGTGCGGCCTTCTGAACCAGCCGCCTGAAAGTTTCTTTTTCTTCAGGTGTGAAATCCGAAAGGAGGGTATCGACAAAAGACAGGAGCTTTTCCAGGACAATCCCCCTCATTTCCTTTCCCTTTTCGGTCAGGTAAACTTTGTAAGCCCTGCGGTCTTCTTCGTCGACCTGCCTGTACACGTACCCTTCTTTTTCCAGGCTCTGAATTGCTCTTGTGCTCGTGGCTTTGCTCACCTTCAGGGTCCTTGCAAGGGTTTCCTGGGAGATTCCGTCTCTCCTGTATAAAACCATTAAAAAATCAAACTGTCCACTCCCTATCCCGTAAGGCTCAAGTTCCTTTGCCATGTATGCTAGGTGGCTCCTGTAAATATGGGCGATCGGGCCGCAGATTTCTCTTGGGTCTTCCATAATTTCATCCTCCATTTTTCGATTCTTGGAGGCTTGTTTTGGATATAGGTGAATAGGAATATAGTTTCATATGAAACTAATACGATGCCCTCAAGGTTTCGGATACATATAATAGTTGCGGTTCGGCCTGTTTTCGAGCACGGAAAGGAAATGGATAGGAATTTTGGGTTCATGTGCCTGAAAAAATGTATATAGAACCGGTTGATATAATTTACATATGTTCGATGAAGACTTTATCCTGAAATGGCTGGATGAAGGCACCATTGATCACGCTCAGGCAGAAAAGATGAAGGAAGACCTTGCGGAGTATAAAAGGGAGCGCAGGTCAAAAAAACAAATCGTTGCCTTTTCGACCATAGGGGCTATTTTAATCGGGATTGGTGCCATCCTGTTTGTGGCTTCCAACTGGGAGAAAATCGGGAATACAGTTAAGGTTTTGCTGCTTGTCGGAACTACGGTGGGCGTACATTATGCGGGTTATCGTTTAAAATACGAGCAGCAGAAATATCCAAGGCTGGGTTCTGCTCTGGTTTTACTTTCAGCCCTGCTCTTTGGAGCCAGCTTGTTTTTAATTGCTCAGATCTACAATATCAACGCCAACAACAGCACACTTGTCCTGATCTGGATCCTCGGAGTTTTTCCCCTTATCTACGGCTACCGTTCCGCTTCAATTGCCGGACTCTGTTCCCTGCTTTTTTATCTCTGGGTCAGCTTGCTGTACCGGGAGAGTCCAGACCTTGATAAATTGATAAGTATCTGGGACCTCTACCTTATCTCAGGTATTTCCATCTATTTCCTGGGGGTTTTGAATGGGCTGACAGAAAAAGTAAAACATGCCGAAACCCCGTTTAAGTTTATGGGGCTACAGGCTGCACTCTTTGCCTTATTCGCACACACCTTCAAGCTTGGGGAATACCAGCCTGATAAAATCGTTCCTGTTATTTACGCCATCCTTGGAATCCTCTTCCTGGCAGTCCTTCTCCCAAAACCACTTCGAGAAAGGCTTATAGGTTTTCAGGCAGATGCGAGCATGTCCATAGTTGCTTTGTTAATGGCAGGAATCACGCTTACAACCATATACATCCCTGCATCGGAAGAAACTTACATGGTCCTTTTCAACGTCATCTTCCTCGGACTATTGACCCTGCTCCTGTATGCCGGGTACAGCACCGAAAATATAGGAATCATCAATACCGCGATGTTCTGGTTTGTCCTCCTTATTTTTGCGAGATATTTCGACTTCTTCTGGGAACTGCTTCCAAGGTCACTCTTTTTCATGCTGGGAGGGCTTGTCCTGCTGGTCATAAGTGTGGTGCTGGAAAGAAAGAGAAGGGAGCTTAAAGTCCAGTTTTCAGGAGGGGAACAATGAAGGGAACAAGGAAGTCAACGATGAAGGGAATAATGAAGGGAACAATGAGAGGAACGATGAAAAGCATCTGTTTGAGCTTTAAAGGCTGTGAAGCCGCGGATTTTTCAGGAATGAGGGGGGTCCGGCGATGAAGCAGAAGCAGATCTTTTATCTCACGATAGTTTTCTGGCTCCTGATCTTTTCGGGTTTCATCCTCTTCAAAGAATATACCCTGAGGACCGGGACGGAAATTTTGCTTAAAACCGAGCCCATAGACCCGAGAGACCTTTTCAGGGGAGACTATGTAACCCTTAATTACGAGATAAGTACCCTTGACCTGGACGAGATTCCGGCTGAAGATCCTTATTTTGATTATAATGACCGGATATACCTGGCACTGACACTGGAAGACGGGTACGGAGTGCCCAAAAAGATCTACAGGAATCCGCCTGATGATGAACTTTTTCTCAAAGGCACGGTAAAACAGCTGATCTATGACTGGGAAGAAGATGAAGACAGCCTTATAGCTGAAGAGCCTCGCGTTAAGGAACTCAGGGTCGAATACGGCATAGAGAGCTATTTTGTCCCCGAAGGCAGGGGGATAGAGATCGAACGTCAACAATGGACAGGAGGAGAAGGAGTCGATGTAAAGGTTGTTGTTGACAAGTATGGAAATGCCGTGGCTGAGAGCTTATTAATTGACGGCCAGGAGCTTGAGATTTAAGCTTTTTTTGCTGCGCTCAAGCGGACTAAATTTCAATATTTTTGCCCACACAACCATATTCACTATATCGTGTCGTCCTTTCCCGCTCGACGCAGGAGAGCGGTCTTTCCCAAAAAGAAGGAAAAGAAAAAAGAAGAGAAGCCAGCCAGCAAGCAAATACAACTTGTGGCACCTGCAAGAGACTAAATATCAAAGTGACCTGGGAAATCGCGAATTCATTGCTTCTTTTATCTTTTCTGTTTCTTTTGTAGGGTCTCCAGACAGGCTGGCAAGGGCACTTTATATTCACATGTGGATTTTTATGAGGTTCGGGTTCAGGGAATATTATTTCTCGAACCATTGGACATTTCTCCATGGTATCTTACTTTCTTAATAGTTGCATGAACCTATCTGTCAATCTTTTTTGCATGTTAGACGAGACAGCTTCCACCCTGCAGGAAGTAAAAGAGGTAACAAAAAAGTTACCAGGTTTGGATGATCCTGCATATCTTCCGATTAAGCAGGGCGATTAAGCAGGGGGCTAACTACTTTTTTATCGGATTTTTATATAAATTCGATAAACTTAAATATCATACAATTAATTTGTTGTAAATATCAATTATTGATAATTACATCAGTTATAGTTCTCAAACAGTAAGTTTTCATCGTATGAAACTAAAGTAAATCCTCAGGCGCTTACAGACCGATGATGTAATCTGGCTATGGCATCCTTTGATCTGCATCTGCAGTTACACGTGTAGCGTCCTGGAGGAAGCATGTTAGATGACAACAGAATAAGAGAACTCCGGCTAATAATGCTGGAAAGGACAATGCTGTTCAATAAATTGTTTGAAAGAGATGTCTCTCAAAAAATATCCAGAGCCAGATTTGAAGAGCTCGAAAAGCTCGGCAAACAACAGCCAACGGTTATTCTGATAATCGGCATGATTGGGGAAATCATTCCTTCATACCTCGGCCTGTGCATGAACCTAGATAGGAGCAGCCTCTCAAGAATGATAGATTCCATGGAAACAAAGGGAATCGTTAAGAGAAGAACCGACCCGGAAGACCGGAGAAAAGTTCTGGTATCCCTAACTGAAAAAGGAGAAAGGTACTATGAGTTTCTCCTCGGAATAATGGAAGAAGTTCATGCTTCTATCATGGATTTTCTTGACGAGCAGGATCTCAGAGAGTATGAAGCCTGCCTGAAAACGGAAGTACGGATCATGAAGAAAATCGATTCCAAACTGGGTGGAGAGGAATGATCCCCGGGGAAAAATGCCTGAAATAAATAGGAGGGATGTTTGAAAGAGGGTCTACAGAACAGAGAACCCGCAGAAATGTAGAAGAAGTGCTTGCAGGAGCAGTGGGGTATTAAGAACCCGGGCATCAAAAAAAATTAAGGATACATTGAGGATACATTAAAACAGTACTGCAAACCCGAAAGAGCCGGCGGAAAGTTGATCCCTGCATTTTGTTCCGGCTGAATCTCTACACCCCTAAAACTCTGGTGCCTCTCTCCTTTGAGCCGTGGCCTGCAGGCACTTTTATGGGGTCCTGTGAAAAATAATCTGACCTGATTTTTTGAGAACGTAAAGCAAATCCAGACCTAATTTCCTGAGTAGAAAGCAAGGTACTGGGAAATTATTCGAATAATTTTCATGGAAAATTTGTTTTGAACAGCCGTGGCCATGGATTTTTTTCTGAAAAATGAAAAACGTTCCAAATAAAGAGTAAATGCAGTCTTTAAGGGGGTACCGCTATAAAAAACATATTCGAAAAATTAGGTGTTTTCATCCAGAGTAGCCGTCCAGCTATAATTGTCACGCTGATCCTTTTTGTCATTATTTCCTTACAGGGAGCACAGCTGATCGAGATGGCTTCCGGGACGGAAACTTTTGTTTCTAAAGACACACAACTATACAAAAACTATGACCACCTCTACAAGGAAAACTTCGAGACAGACAGCATTGTAGTGTTGGTTCAGGGAAATGAGGTTGCATCCGAAGCCGTAATGAAAGCTGCGGATAGGCTGGAGCAGCAGATGCTGATTGTCCCGGGAGTTTTGTCGGTTACAAGCCCTGCAACCCTGATAAAGCAAATAAATTACCACGTCACCGGAAGGTCGAAGATTCCCGATTCGGACCGGGAGGTTCAGGAGCGGATAAATAGCCAGCCAGCCACGTTCGAGACTCTCCTACCTGACAAGACTCATATGATGATAGTAATAAAGATCGCAGGCAGCGCAACTGATCAGCAGAAAGAAGATATCCTTAATGCCCTTTACCCTTCTCTCAAAGAAGCTGTTTTTCCTCCCGGGTATAGCCTCACTGTCACCGGTTCCCCTGCCCTGCGGGTTGACATGGAAAATGAGATGACTCAGAGTATGGGGGTGTTGCTTGGTATATCCTCCATCCTGATGGTTATCGTGCTTCTTCTGGTCTTCAGGCATGTAAGGTGGGGACTTTTGCCCCTTCCGGTTGTGTTGCTTGGGGTTCTTTTTACTTTCGGGTTTATGGGATATAGTGGTGTGCCTATGACAATGGTTTCCATGGCAGCTTTTCCCATCCTTATAGGGTTGGGGATTGACTATGCTATCCAGTTCCATAACAGGATGGAAGAGGAAATCCGGACTGGAAACAGTTCAGAAAAAGCCCTCATCCTCACCATAAAACACACTGGCCCTGCCGTACTGATTGCCCTTATAATGACAGCGCTTGGTTTTGTCTCGCTTTTTACATCCACTGTGCCAATGATCCAGGAGTTTGGAATACTGCTCCTGATAGGCATCATCATGTGTTACCTCTCTGCACTCTTTTTCGGACTAGTAACTCTGTATAGTTTTGATTGGGTTTCCAAAAAGAACCCTTTCAAGCTATTTAAACAGAAGACAGCAGAAATCGAAACCGAAAATCCTCCTTCAAACCTTTCATCGACAAAAGTCGAGAGAGCCAAAGCCCTTGAAAACGCCCTGATAAAGATCGCTGACTTTACTATAGGACATTCAAAGATTATCCTTGTAGTTGCCCTGCTTACATGTTTTGCGGGGCTTTATGCAGACCAGTCAGTTCCCATCCAGACCGACACAAATTCCTTCATCCCACAGGACATGCCTTCCCTTATAAATTATAAGCAAATGATGGACCTGCTTCCGGGGAGTGGAGACCATTTCAACATCATTCTGAGAGTAAAGGATAACAGTGACCCGGAAATTCTGAAGTGGATGGATGAGTTTGGTCAGCATGAGGTTACAAACCGGCGCCACGTAAATGGGGCCACAAGTATTGTAGACCTTGTAAAGGAGCAAAACGGCGGTACAATTCCTGAAACCTCTGAGGAAATACAGGCAATATACGATGAAATCCCTGACAGCCAGAAGCAAGAGTATATATTAGGGAGCCAGTTGCTTACAATTGACCTTGATATAGGACAAGCCATGGAGAATATCGAGATAACAGGCATTAAAGAACTGCGGGATATTGTCCAGGAAGATATACAGTGGATGCAGCCGCCTCCTGGTGTTACCGTCGTTATTACCGGCCAAAGTGTAGCGATGATTGACATAATCGTCGCCCTTACGAGCGGTAGATCACTTATGACCCTGCTCGGTATAGGGCTTGTGCTGATGGGTTTGATCGTGGTTTACAGGGACCCAATAAAAGCTCTTTCCCCAATAATTCCTATGTTTATTGTGGTGGGCTGGTCTGGACTCATCATGGCAGGGCTAAATATCGCCTATACACCCATGACAGCTGTGCTCGGGGCTTTGATCCTGGGGGTTGGGTCCGAGTATTCCATCCTGATGATGGAACGCTACTTTGAGGAAAAAGATAACGGTCTCGACCCGGTGAGTGCAATTAACCAGGCAGTAACTACCACGGGCTCAGCTCTGATAGCTTCGGGAGCTACAACGGTTTTCGGGTTCTCGGCTCTTATATTTTCTCCCTTCCCCATTCTGAGCAATTTCGGGCTTGTGACGGTCATTGACGTTTGTCTGGCAATCTTCGTAACCTTCGTGGTCTTCCCGCCCCTTATCGTAATGATGGATACTCGCCGGGAGAAGAGAAGGGCGGCAAGTTTGGCAGCAGTTGCAGCAGCAGTTTGAGTAAAAAACTGAAACATGATCACTTTGACAGCCAGCAACTGCAGGCTGCAGGAAAGTGGATTGAAATGTGTAATCTTTTGAACCGAAGAACTGAGAAATAATTGATGGAAGACCGGGAGTCACGAATTCTCGGCCTTTTGTCCCTTCAGGGAAATAAACATGAGTTCGAACTTAATTAAAAATCTCCAGAAGCTAGGTTTTACCGAAAATGAAGCAAAGATTTATGCCGTTCTTGTCTGCCTGGGCCAGGCAAGAGCAAGTGAAATTTCCAGAGCTGCCGGGGTTCCGAGGGCCAAGGTTTATGGCATCCTCAGGGGTATGGGGAAGAAAGGTTACGTCCGGATTCTTGAAGGTGATCCGATCCTCTTTTGCTGCACGCGACCCGAGGAGATGATCACAAGAATCAGGGCTGATTTCATGCGTTCCCTGAGAGAGACCTCTTCCGGGCTTAATGCTTTAAGTGCCGAAGGTAAAATGACAGCTCCCTGAAAATCCATGGAATTTAGAGGTTTCTTATGAAGGTAGCAGGTATTTGAAAATTCAAATAAAAAGTGAAGTAATGCAAAAAGCTCCTATTTTCCTCACTTCTCCACATTCATTCTTCCATATACACCCTTACCTCTTTCAACAGCTCCCTGATACTAATCCCCTGCGGGCAGACCTCCTCACACTCCCCGCACTCAGCGCAGTTCCCGGCTTTCTCCTCAGGGGATAGAAGAACTCCATACTGGAATCTGGCATTTGCCACGTCGTCAAGCATAAAAACGTCATTAAGGTAACTGAGGTTCCGCGGGATATTTACTCCCGAAGGGCAGGGTATGCAATACTTGCAGCCTGTGCAGTTGACTTTGATCCGGGATTTGTAGATCTCCTTAACCTCTTTGATAAGGTTTTTTTCTTCGGCTGAAAGGGAGTTAGATTGTCCTTCTTCTGCAATTCTCAGGTTTTCTATCAGGTGCTCCGATCCGGACATTCCGCTCAGGACGACGCTGATTTCGGGATAGTTCCAGAGGTAGCGGAAAGCCCATTCTGCAGGGGTTCTTTTTATCCCGGCACGGTCCCAGACCTTTTTAGCCTCTTCCGGAATTTTTGAAGCAAGGTTTCCGCCGCGCAGAGGCTCCATGATAACGACGGCCAGCCCCTTTTCTGCCGCATATTTAAGTCCCTCGACTCCTGCCTGGAAGTCCTCGTCCAGGTAATTGAACTGGATCTGGCAGAGGTCCCAGGGGTAGGCGTCAACGACTTCCTTGAAAACCTCCAGCTCGTCGTGGAAGGAAAAACCGGTGTATTTGATCTTCCCGGCTGCCCGAGCTCTTTCCAGGAACTCTATAACCCCGAAGCTCTTCATTTTCTCCCAGTAGCTTTTCTTTACGGCGTGCAGGAGGTAGAAGTCGATGCAGTCAGTCCGGAGTTTCTCAAGCTGCTCGTTTAAGAAGCGGTTCATGTCTTCCTTGCAGTTTACGCGCTTGCAGGAAAGTTTTGTTGCAAGGAGGACTTTTTCCCGATACCCATTGGCAAGGGCTTTTCCCAGGAAAACTTCTCCCATCCCGCCGTGGTAAGAATAGGCAGCGTCAACGTAATTTACCCCGTGGTCGATGGCGTAGCGGAGGAGTTCGGTTGCTTTCTTTTCATCTATTTTTTCCGGTGCTCCTTCGAGAATGGGAAGCCTCATGCAGCCGTAGCCCAGAATAGAGACCTTTTCGCCTGTTTTTCCTAATTTGCGGTACAGCATTTTTTACCTCTTAATCGTGTCTACCCGGCATATGGGATTAATGGGTCTAAACCTTTACTGCCCGAATTGCGATTCGGGAGCCCGCTGTCCGTTTCACTCGCTTCGCTCGCTCAAGCGGACTAATTTATAAACGAGTAACATTACTTTTATTTTTCTCAGGAGGACTGATTTAGTTATTTATCGGTGATTTTTTCGCAGGAGGGCTGATCGAAATGCTGCTAAGAGATACTATTATATCTGATCCTTTCCTATCACATATCGATTATTATGGGGAAGAATATCCAGGAAATCAAGGAAGTAAAGGGCTTTATGCCCAAGTCTGTTGTTTACGCTGAGAAGATAAATGAGGATTTTGGCGAAGGGCTTGCCAGCTTTTATCAGGCTATCTGGGCTGAGAGGGAAGACGGGCTTTCCATGAAGCAGAAGCACCTTATGGTCTTTGCTATTGCTTGTTCCAATAACAACATAGAAAGCGCAGTCAAAATCCTTGAAAGGCTTAAGAAATTCGAAGCCACAAGAGCCGAAATTTCAGACGCTATGATGATTGCTGCCTGGACCGGTGGAATTCAGAATTTCACGGATTTCAGTGTAGCTGTGCTGAAGGAAATGGAGAAACTCGGGTTTTAAGCAGCCATTTTTCTCCATTTTTTAAATCTTTTTTAAGATTTCTTTTTTAGTTCTTGTTATTCACCTATTCCAGTTCTTTTTCTCGAAACCTTTCGGGAACAATCCAGTTCCTGAATGGATGATGCGCGGTTTGCTTCTAGTTTTCAGGGTTCTTTTCCTTTTTTTTATTCGCTAAAAATGATCCCCGAAGTCCGAAAGATGGCATCTATGTACGTCTTTCCCGCTGCATTGTGCTTTCGGATTTTTTCCTTTAGCAACTATCCGGAGTTACGAAGTCGTGATCTACAGACCGATCAGGGATTACGGAGGTTGGGGCATACGCTACGGGTTAAAAAGGACTGCGTACAATGCAAAGGGCAACAGGGACGTATTTTTCGAATTTTGGGAAGGGAGTAAAGTAAAAAAATTAATGATTGGTTCCCAAACCCAGAAAAAATTTTCCGACGTAGTTAGCAGAGCAATAAATAAACAGAAGCCGGGATAAGTTTTCTTCAGTTTATTTAGCTTTGATGTTTTGTCTTTAAACCAAATTTATTCAGTTCAATTTTTTCAGTTCAAAAATTTCATTTTATTCTTTCCAGTATATCGGAATATTTGAGTTTTAAAAGTCTCGTAAGTCCCGAAAAAACCCGGTTAATCTTATCATTTATAAATTTTTCTATACTGTTTTTGGTTTTGGAATGTTTTTAAATATTTTCTTCAAGTGTTTTATTACTTCAGTTAATTTTTTATCATTCCCTGGATTTTTAAATAAAAAATGATATAGAACTCCTATTTTTTTTCGGAAGCTTTATTTACCCCGCTTTGATAGAGAAAAATAGAAAGATTTCAATCAAAGACCTTTCCAGTTAAAAACGTTTCCAGCGGCAGGAACGTACTCCTCTATTAAGTTTTCTTAAAAGTCACGGCTTTAACTAAGGTACGATACGTGTTTACTTTGAATGTGTTTACTTTGATTTGCTGAGTATGTGTAAGTTGTCTGTTTCGTATAATAAAACACCTGCCTGAGAAGTAATGTAAGGAATATGTTGATCAGGGCATATGTCTGGTCAGGTCGCTATAGGGAGGGTTGCTATGGAGCGTCCGGAAACAGGTTTAATTTTTCGAGAAGTACAGGATCTGCATAATAACATTTTTCTGATTTCTGTTCTCTATCCTGCCCTTCTGCTCTGGTACGTCGAGGTCTACAGCCTGGTCTTCGGAAAGCCTGCTGGGGTCCAGAATATTCCAGATATCTACTTATTTGCGCTCTGGTTTGTCTTTGGGGTATTTTTCCCTCTTCTGCTCTACTGTACAAAACATATCACAGAGGTCCGAAAAGATGGAATCTACATCCGTTTAATACCTCTGAACCCTTCATTTAAGAAAATTCCCATTTATGTGGTTGAAGATTGCAGGATTCAGGCATATGACCCATTTACCGGAAAGGATTACAAAGATTCATCCCCTTCCAGGAGAGCAAATTTCGTTGTAACCCTGCAGCTTATCAGCGGGAAAAGAGTAGTGATCAGCTCTAAAAACCCAAAAGAACTCCATCAGGCTATCATGTCTGCCGTGGCCAGCTTTTGATCTAGAACAATTGCAGTGGAGTTTTGCAAGCCATCTTTTTCCGGCGGACAGGCCGGTCCCAAACCTAGGCAGCGGAAAGCGAGATAACTGGAAAATTCCATACAGATTCCGGAATAGATCAACCAGCTAATGAGGATCCACCCTTTTTCAGATATTTCCAAAATTTTCAGAAATTCCAAAGTGGTTTAGAACTTACACACGGCCTGTTACTTTCCGGATTCCTGAAGAAACTCGATTAAAACAATTTTCCGGAATATTTCCTGGTTTGCGGATTATCTCAGGGTTTATATCTTGCCAGCCCAATATTAACCAGGGATTTCAGGTAGATTATGGGCAGGAGACATGACAGGCAAGAAGTTGTGTCATTTTCCAATTAGGTATTTTCTTCATGAAAACGGTAAGGGGGAAGTTTATTAGAAGAGAGACAGACGCAGATAGGGAGAAAAGGTTTTCAGGTGAAGGTACGGAAGCTCTTTATAGGGAGCATGCAGGAATACCTGTGATCGAACTCGAACTCAAAAGCTTTCTTCAGCTCTTTGATTCTTTTGATCCTGCCCCGTTTCACGAAAAAGAGCTTAATCTGGACGCAGAAGAATATCTCTATAACGCTGTAGATGAATTTCCCCTGAAAAAGCCCCTTGAAATTATGATATATCTGCCGTCTACCGAGGTCAATGCACAACTCGAAACCGACCTTAAAGAAGCTATAAAAAATCATTTCTCATATAAAAGACTCCTTGCCGAAATCGAACTGAAAAGGCTGCTTCATCAGGGGAGAAAGAACTTTATAATAGCTCTTATCTTCCTTTTTCTCTGCCTGCTAGTGATCCGACTGCTTTCGGCTTTTGAAGAAAGCCTGGTGAACACTCTTTTTTCTGAAGGGCTCCTTATTATCGGCTGGGTTGCAATGTGGGAGCCAGTTCATATTTTTCTTTACGGCTGGTGGCCGATTGTCCACAGGCGGAACATTTACGAAAAAATTGTACATATGGACGTCTATATAGGGACAGGGTCTCCGACAAAGGAAATGGCTCAAGGATACCGGTTCACGCCAAAAAAAAGGTTCTGAAAATTCTAAGATCCGAAGCTTGAAAATTAAACCCTTATTAAGGCCCGGTAAAGTCTTCTTAAAACCTTCATTCAAAAATCCGCGCGTCTACAACCACATGCAGGACACCCGGAGAATACTTCTTTATTCTTCGGATTGCCAGAACCTCAACTTTTTTTCCCAGGCATCTTGCAGCTTTTTTTATCCTTTCTTCAGGCCTGGTCCTGAAGAGATTTTCAGGCACCGTTTCATGGTAATGCAGGATTCCTCCGCTTTTTTTCAGAGCTTTTATACCCGGTTCCAGATAGTGGTGCGTTGTTCCCACATACCCCATTATAACCCTGTCAGCTTCTCCCTCAGGAGCAGCCTCCGCACAGTCTCCCTGAATCGGGGTAATAATGTCCTCTACTTGGTTCAGCCTGATATTTTCATTCAGGTAGGCAAAGGATTCGGGGTTTATTTCTATAGAGATAATTTTTTCCGGATGCGCATGGACAGCCATGGGAATTGAAAAGTACCCAATCCCTGCAAACATGTCCACAACTATTTCTCCCTGACCGAGTTTGCTCATCCTTTTCCTTTCTTCAAGGTTCCCCTTGGAATACATCACCTTTGTTACATCCTGTTTGAAAAAGCAGCCATGTTCTTTGTGGATGGTTTCGGCCCCGCTACCAAGAAGGAGTTCTCTTTTTGGTTGACGGAACTTCCCTTCTATCCCGAAGTCTCTGACAACGCTCCGACATTTAGGGTACATGGAAAGCAGGGCTTCTGCAATCTGAATTTTTTTGCTTTCGAGGGTTTCGGGGATGCTGACGATAATGATGTCTCCTAAAATGTGCCAGCCGGAAGGGATATGTTTCATTTCTGCTTCGGTTAAGGTGCCTGAAAGGTATTCTTTCAGGGAACAGGTTTTTTCCAGGAATTCGGGTTTTTCCTGTTTGATTACCGGAAAATCTCCTACTATTTCTCCTGCAGCCTCAGTAACCGGGATTTCAAGAAAGGTACCTGTTGAGGTCTGGATTTTTCGGATTTTTCTTGCAGGGTCCAGGAAATTTCCGGCAACTGCTTTTTCCCTGATTTCTTCTCCTTTTTCAGGCGGAACGCGGATTGTTCTATACATTGGGATTGAAGGATAGCAGGCATGGGATTAATGTTTTTTGTTTGGTCTCTTCTTGAAGTAATCACTGAAAATAATAAGATATTTAGCAGGGAGTATTATTTTACATACTAAATATAATTTAAATAAGAAATTACATATAGTAAAAGAGTATAAATCTCTTGTCAGCGAGGTATTCGATTAGTGGATACAGTATTTTTTTGCGTTCTGGAGCGAGCGATAGGGCGATGAAAACTCCTGTGATCAGTTCGAACTTTGTGTTTCATATCATTTTTGTATTTTTTTAGAAGTTTTGAAATTATGTGAGTTTTTATTGGTCGGAAAATATCCTGTTGATCGGGGAACACCCGGGTAAATAAGAAGTCAAAAGGGGCATTGTGGAAACTTCTTATACATCTGACTATCTCTGATTCGTTCTAAAATAACGGTTAATTTTTCAAGAAAGGTGTTGGGTAGGAGATGGTTTTGTATTTTTGTGTGAGTGTGGAATATTAGTAAAGGAAAAGATTCGGGAAGACACATTCAACGTATACATAAAGACATCCCGAAATCCATCTACAAGAACTATAGGACACAGAAATTGCGGACTTATTTTTGATTTTGTGGAGGAAAATTGGCCTAAGAAGTACTCTTCAAGAAAAGAATTGAAAATTTTAGCAGCACGCTTTGCGGAAAATAACAAGTTTTCTCCTGAAATTGTTTCAAAATTTCTGCTTGAGGTGGATAGGTTAAAATCCTGTGGTAAGCTTTCGGATGATAGAATTCTGGTGTATGCATACCAGAACGTTTTGAAAACTATGAGTGAAGTGAGCCAGTATTCTGAATAGAGAGTCTTAGTTTCTGAACAAAAATCATTAGTTACTTTGCAATATGAAGCCTTATGCTAATAATCTCGAACATCTTCTGGATGAACTTTCAAGAATAGACCTGATGGTACAAAGCTACCTCGAAAAAGTACTGGAGAGTTTTCCTGGAGCTGGCGATGAATTTAGAGGTCTTTACGTATCAGAAGCTGAAATCGAACAGATCCAAAAAAATCCCGGTATAGGAGGCCAGCAGGTAGTAGCAGATGCAAGAATTGAAAGACATAAGGTAATTGAGGCTATAATTGAGGCTATCAGAGAAGAAATAAATGCCAGAAAGATAGAAAGCCTGAGAAAAGGCACGGAATTGAGGCTTCATATTCTTTCGGAACTTTTTGGCCTTGATCCCTTTGAGATGGATATACTCTTAATCGGGCTTGCTCCGGAACTGGATCTCAAATATGAGAAACTCTATCCCTATCTTCAAAACGACGTAAATAAAAAAAGGCCAACTGTAGACCTTGTTCTTTCAATGTTTATTCCAGCAATTGAAGAAAAAATTAAAGCTAGAGAATATTTTTTACCTGATGCGTCCCTTAGAAAAAACCATCTGATTCATTTATTGGAGGGAGAAACAAACTCGAGTCTGTCTCTCATATCCAGCTTTATCAAAATAGATGATAGAATTGTTAATTTTTTGCTCGGTTATGATGATCTGGATACCAGAATTGGGAATTTTTCAGCTCTGATAAAATCGAAAAGATCTTTTGAAGACCTTATTCTGCCTGCAGATTTTAAAAGCAAGCTAATGAATATGGCAATCTGGTACAGCAGTAACAAGCTCCCGCTGAAACTTGTATTTTGCGGCCCTCTTGGAAGTGGGAAAAAAAGCGCGGCAGAAGCAGTTTGCAGAGTAGCGGGAATAAATCTGCTTGTCGTGAATTCCAGGGTTCTTTTTGAAGTTCAGTCTCTTGAAACATCTCTAGAAAATATTGATCTTATAAGGCGAGAAGCGCTTCTGCAAAATTCTGCACTGTATCTTCAAGCTTTTGATGTGGTTTTTGACGGCAAGGAAGCAATGAATTTTGCAGAAGCCCTAAACTAGGCCTTAAATAAGTTTCCAGGACTAATATTTTTGGCGGGCAAAGAGTCTATGGAATACAGTAAGGGTTCGATCAATAATGGTTTTGTTCCCTATTCCTTTCCCTTGCCTTCATACCTGGTCCGTAAGCAGCTATGGGAATCTTGTCTGAAAAATTACGAGCTGGAGGGAGGGATAGACCTGAATATGCTTGCAAGTAAGTTCAGGTTTAGCGGAGGTCAAATTAGGGACGCTGCCCACACAGCATATATTTTTGCAGGAGATAAAAATCCTGCCAGCCCTGTGTTATCTCCAGAAGATCTCCAGAAGATCTCCATAAAGGCTGCAAGGCGCAGTCCAATCAGAAACTGGGCTCTCTTGCCCTGAAAACCAGTCCGCATTATATATGGGAAGACATTGTACTTCCGAAAGAAACACTGGAACATCTAAAAGAAGTTTCCGGGTTCATCAAATATAAAGGAAAGGTGCATTTTGACTGGGGTTTTGAAAAAAAATGTCTCTTGGAAAAGGCCTGAATGTTCTCTTTTCAGGCTCTCCAGGAACAGGAAAAACTATGGCTGCTGAGGTTCTTGCAAATGATGTAAAACTGGATCTTTATAAAATTGACCTTTCCAGTGTTGTAAGTAAGTACATCGGGGAAACCGAGAAAAATCTGAAAAAAATCTTCGAAGAAGCTGAAACAAGCATGGATCTTAAGGCTTCAGGAACCATGAATGTAAAAGGAGCAATGGTAAATCTTAATTAATTTTTTAGGACTTACGTACTTGAGATCAAAATCCAAAAACAGCAAGTTTTGTATTTATACAAAAAGTTTTGGGCAGTAATCCAGATAGTAAAATTGTTCCTCATTTTTTGTCCCCGCAAAACGAAGGACCGTTCATTTTGTCGTCAAATAAGCATATTAAATCCCCTTTGTGTTTCTGGTAGCAGATAACACTCAGGGATTTATCGTTCTTTGTTATACTAAAATAAAATAGGAAGTAGATTTCCAATAGACCCGTTTTTTTTGCGATTTTTTAGAAAAAAAATTCCTGCATTTACAATGTATGGAAATATTTTGTAATTCTCAAATTACCATCATGCCCCTGTAGAAAATAGATGGTGTATGGTTTAGAAATCTATTGCCGGACAGGATTGAAAATCGAGATGTTGAAAGGTTGCATACAGGCCTTGGAATTGAGATCGAGATTGATGATTGGATTGCCTTGAAACATAAAAAAGACAGATCTGGTGAACGAAAATGACACAGTTAAAGATACTATTTGCCGATGATGAAATTCCAGATAGGAAATCTGTAGGGGATGATCTCGGAAAGGAAATCCCTTATGAAAAAGTTCTAGAAGACGAACTTAAAAAGCCTATTAACTCCAAAAAATATAGTTTATGGAGACATAAAAAAGCATTAGATGATATATCCAAATTAACCGTTGCTAATAGCTATAAAGATGCAATAAAATTAGCCGAAGACAAAGAACAGCAATTCGACATAGCTATCATCGATTTGCATTGGAATGATTATAAAGAAAATAAGAATGCTGGTTTTGAAATTTGTGAGAAATTAGAGGAAAATTCACAAGCTTTTAAGATTGTTTATTCAACTAGATTAAATGAAAATCCTGAATTACGAAAAAAAATTATTGATTTAAATGCATTGCCGCTTCATAAAATTTATACTAATCGTATTGATGATAAACAGATTGAAAAAAGTTGCGACCAGCTCAAATCTGTGGTATTATTTTTTGAAATGATTAAGGATCAAGGCACGTACCTTACAATTACAGAAAGAAAAACTAAAATT
This sequence comes from Methanosarcina acetivorans C2A, assembly GCF_000007345.1. Classification (NCBI taxonomy): domain Archaea; kingdom Methanobacteriati; phylum Methanobacteriota; class Methanomicrobia; order Methanosarcinales; family Methanosarcinaceae; genus Methanosarcina; species Methanosarcina acetivorans. Next base: position 2,562,327 of record NC_003552.1, read on the forward strand.
AAGGGTTTAGATGCTTCTTTGAGTGAGTCATCAGATATTTTAAAAATTTCTAAAAATCAGCAAAAATGGTATTTTCGAGTGATGATTGCCCTTTGGACATTTTTTATTATTTATTTCTTTTATCAAATTAGTACCACTGGATTGTCGGATGAGATAACATTTGTTTTCGATGTTTTTACCGTCCTTGTAGGATCGATTCTCTATAAGCTTATTAGTTCAAATCAGGAGAATATTATGAAGATTCTCGAAGAAAGACAAACAATAGTAAGACAACTCAGAGATTAATACTGATTATACATTTTTTCAGAGTGTCCTGATGTTTTCTTATAAAAGGTTAAATTCAAATAATTAGTCTATAACCTTGACAGGTATGTCTAGGTTATACTTATTATTCAAATGAGGATTTCTACGAAGCCGCATTTTCCTTCTTTTATGAATATTAGACTTTGCTGTGGGACGATGCATTTATTTTTTCTATCCCTGAATTAATTTGTTTCAAAATATCATGTAGTGTTTACTTTCATGCAATGTTTACTTTTGAGGAGAATTCCGGTCGTGTTCGGATTAAAATAAGCATGTTGGATCAATAATTTAAGAAGTCATTTTTGGAGGAGCTATTGATTATGGGGCAACCAGCAGCTAAACAGCGAGACAGGATCGTGGCCATAGATATCAATATAGTTATGATACCTGCAGTTCCGTCGCCTATCCCAACGCCTTTACCCCATCCGTTTATGGGTATAATTAACGGAAATCTAAGCTCTGATGTAAAAATAATGGGGATGCCTGCGGCTACGGTTGATTCCACAGCATCGAACACTCCGCCTCATATTCCTCAAGGCGGTCCTTTTCAGAAACCGCCTTCCAATAAGGCTACGATAAAATTGGGAAGCACCACAGTGCGGATAAATGGAAAAATGGCAGCAAGGAATGGAGATATGGCTATGACATGCAATGACCCTTCTGATCTGCCTTCCGGGACTGTATTGGCTGTTGGCACTGTTTTTATAGGAGGGTAATATGATAGTTGAAGATTTGGCATGAAAGTATCTCTGATTTCGCACTCCAGACCCTCGTTCAAAATTTCTGATTATATTGGACACCAACATCACATTTTAGTCCTTTTTAATTGGATCCAGGGTCCGGAATGTGAACTTGAGGATTCTCTGTGTTCACGTACTGTCAGTTTCCTCTTTCTTTACAATAGCGAAGATTTCACTAATTATTGATACCTTTCATCAACCGAGAATTCCTCACTCTCAACAATCTTCCTCTTTTGAACTTCTCCCTTTTTGTATTCCATTTCATCCTCGTACATTTCATCTTTTGTTATAAGATGCCACAGAATTGTCACAATTTTCCTTGCTAGAGCAACTATTGCTTTTGAGTGTCCAATTGTTTTCTTCTTCCGTTCAAAAAATTCTTTTAACATGCTTCCATTTTTTCTTGCTGCTGCCTGAGCAACCTGAATTAAAATCCATCTTGCAACCTTTGATCTTCTCTTTGTAATCCTCCCATTATGGAATTTATCTGCAGATTGGTAAACATTAGGTACCAGCCCAAGCCATGAAGCAAGTTTATCACCAGATGAAAAGTCATTGAAATCGCTTACTTCGGCGATGATAGTTGCGGCACTAATCTCGCCAACTCCTGGAGAGGACATAAAATTTTCATTTCACGGTTATGGTTTGTATAGGCGTACCGGAAAATTTCTGTTTCTAAGATGTTGATCTGTTCATCAATATTTTTGATAAGGCTTAAACAGGTTTGAATCCTGATTGCAGCGCTTAAAGACATTTCACGATCAAGAACCTCTCTTATCTTATCACTTTTTTTGCGAACATTTGGGGAGAGACTCTCTATGATCTGATCGACATTCTTACCTGAAGAAATTTCTGATAGAATTATGATTCCATTCTTACCAAAAATATCGGTAAGCACATCATTTAGATGAAACATTTCAGAGGCAAGAATTGCACGAGCCACATTTTTTATATCTGTCCTTTTTTGCACAAGTTTGTGACGAAGGCGAATATATGATCTAAATTCTCTTTGATTTTTCGAAAAAACTCTTGAAGGTTTGATCATATTATTCAAGGCAAGTTGTGCAATAAACTCAGAGTCGATCTTGTCCGTTTTTTTGTGGGTAAAAGCCTTCATGTCACGAGCATTTCCAACAATAACAGTTAGATGGTTTATCAGTGACTCATAAATCGGAACCCAAAAATCGCTTGTTGATTAACATGCAACAACATCACATTTCTCTGAGATAACCAAGTTTTTAAGGTCTAAAATGCCTTTTTCAGTCCTCTCAAAGCGCAGTTGCTTTTTCTCACCGAATATGCTGAGAATTGTGGTAATTAAAAATTTCTTATGGATATCTAAAACGCAAGCTTTGTTTATTATTCCTGCCAAGTTACATTACCCCATATTTTTGTATGGGCAGTGTGATTGTCTCGAAGGCAATTTGGCATCCGTGATCAAGGTCACAGTTACGCCTTCGATAGCAATTCACTGGTTAGTTTTTTGACGGCTTCAAGAACCCAAATCAGTACAACCTTCCTGCCCAAGATAATAATGGAGTTAAAAGGTAAAAAAGGAAGACCATAGAGTACTTTCATTGGTTGTGCCTGTTATTCGAAGAATTTCATATGCGTTTTTCAGACTGAGCCGGTAAGAAGAGATCTGCGTCTTGCCTGAAAGGGTGCTCCCACATTCCTGCACCAAAGAGCCAAACAGTCTTAAATAATTTAAGATTATATTTTAGACCATGAAAAAAGATGAAATTCTTAGTAAGGCTTGTTTTGAGGAAATAAAGGGAGTCAAAGTCCTTCGCCTTAAAGGTAAAGCGTATGAAATGGGGTATCAGCATGGGTATTTGCTGGCGGATAAAATAGACTTGATGGTTAACAGGACTCTTTTAGCCACCGCTGCTTATGTTGCTGCACAGACAGGCTCAGATATTGATACGGCAGAGGAACTCTTATGGATGGGGCAAAAGGCAGCTGAACCTTTTTTACCGCAGGAATTCAAAGAAGAAATGGTTGGAATTGCCGATGGGGTCAAAGATGCCGGAATAAACGTAAGCCTCGAGCAGATCCTGCTCTGGAACACCAATTATGATCAGTGGTGTATTTACTGCCATCCTGATTACTGGAAAGGTGATAATCAGGTAGATAAAAAAGATAATAATCAGGCCGATCAGGACGATAATCAGGGTGAAAACCCTGTTGTCGGGAAAAACAGAAGTAATGGAGCTGCCCGGCAGAATATAAGTAAACCTGCAGGTGGGGGCTGCAGCAGTTTTTCTGCCTGGGGAGAGTGGGCTGGAGGCGATGGAAAACTGATATTCGGGAAAAATGAAGACAATTTCAATATGCCGGAACAGTTGTCAAACCGAATGCTGGTTGTAGCAAGTCCCGATGATGGAATTGGACATGCTTTTTTGACTTATCCGGGAATGATCGGGCTTGACGGGGGTATAAATGCGGATGGGCTTGCGATGATGACCCAGTTAAGTTCCATGCAGCATGAAAGTATGAAAGGCTGCGGGATAGCCACATTTACTCGTTTGCTCCTGACTCATGCGCGGACGGTTGAGGATGCGATCAGGATTTTCCAGGAGCATCCTCGCTGTGCCGGGATTGCCTATCATGTAGCTGATGCCAGGGCTAAAAAGGCAGTCGTGGTCGAAACTTCTTCCAGGAAAGTCTGCTGCCGTTACCCTATGCCAGGTGTTGAAGCCCTGTGGCAGACGAACCATTCCAACTGTTATCCGGGCTGGATGGGTTATTCCGGGTACAACATGGTAGCTGATCAGGTCCCGGTAAACCAGCTAAAAGACATCTCAACGATCGAAAACTGGCAGAACAGCCTGAAAGAACCTTATAATTTTTATGTCCAGGCCCCCAGCCGTTTTGAACGCTACCAGCAGTTGATTCACGAGTATTATAGCAATATTACGGTTGAAAATGCAATAAAAATCTTGAGCGACTGCTATGACCCTTATACACGCCAGACCCGCGACGTACTTTTCCCTTCCTGGACAAATAATATTCTCTGTACTATTTGTGCATTGTATCCTGACTTTGCCTATAAAGCAAAAGAACCGGTGGGGCAGTTTAAAGCACATATAGCAAATATGTGGAGTCTGGTGGCATATCCGGAAACCGGAGATTTCTGGCTCGCAATCAATGATTTTCCGGCACAGTACGGAGGATATGAACAGTTCAATTTGAAGGAATTATTAGAACGCAGTTCAATCTAAATTTCTCTCACTTTTTTCAATTTTTGTAGAATTTCTGTTTGTTTTTCGTATCTCGTATAAACAATTTTTTCGAAACTTTCATACCTGACTTCCCACTAATTTAGGCACAACTCCTCTTTTTGCTTTAATTTCAGTGCTCTATCTATCGAAAAGTATATATCTTTATGTGCCTAATTATTATGCATAATGAAGCCATTTACAAGAGTCAAAGTAATAAAAGGAAACGAATACCTCTATGAGATCACTCCTTATTACGATCCTGTAGAAAAGAAAATCCGACAGAAAAGCAAGTATCTTGGGAAACTTGTGAACGACCAACCAATAAAAGTTCGCTCTCAAAAGAAACCACTGATATCTATCCCTGAAAAGGTACTCTCCTATGGAGAGTACCTTCCCCTCTTAAAAATCGTAGAAGAGTTAAAACTTGATCTGCTGCTTAGCAAAAGCTTCTCAGAAAAACAAGCGTGGTCGATTTTAACTCTTGCGATGAATCACATAATAAAACCGCTAGCTTATGATCACATTGAAGACTGGTATGAAGGTACTGTTCTCTCTAAGGATCATCCTGAACTACCTCTTTCCTCTCAATCCATTTCAAACCTTCTGGACTCTATTGGAAATAGTGCTGTACACATTGATTTTTCAAAGTCCTTGATAAAAGAGGTATGCACTTCCAATACTCTCATTTATGACATCACCTCCATTTCGACCTATTCACAGATGATCAGCCTACTGGAGTACGGTTATAACAGAGATAATCTCGATTTGCCACAAATAAACTTCTCGATGATCGTGGATAAGGAAAAAGGGATTCCTGTGATGTACGATCTTTATCCAAGAAGCATATCGGATGTAACTACATTAAAAAACACGATCAAGAAGCTTCAGGAGGAAGGAGTCCATGATTATACTTTAATCATGGACAAAGGCTTCATTTCAACAGCTAACATAGAATCACTTGTGTCCAACGATCTTTCTTTCATAGTCCCACCTTCACAAACGATTAAAAGTGTGAAGGAAAAAACGTCCGAGATACACAAAACGATATATGACCCGCAAAATCTCGATGTCTACGAAGGTGAACCTATATTCACGATGCAAGTCGACATTAACGTTGGAGAGTTGAACGTAAAAGGTTATGCCTATTACGATCAAAAGCGAGAACATCAGGAAAGAAATAGTTTTTTCAAAGGTCTGCATGCAACGCTTGAGATGCTTGAAAAGGTAGATTTAAGACGTTGGATGGATCCTAAAATGGTGTTTATTAGTCTGGCAAAGAGATATGCTTCTTATTTGACATGGAAAGTCAAGGACAATAAGTTTGAAATTAAAGTAAAGAAGAATGCAGTGTCACAACGAGTAAACAAGATGGGAAAATTCATCCTGCTGTATAGGGGAAATCTGGAGTGGGATGAGTGCCTTTCACTTTACAGAAGCAAAGATATAGTTGAGAAAGGATTTTATTTCCTTAAAAATTACATAGAAGTTCCACCGGCAAATGTCAAGAAAAACAGCACTTTAAAAGGGCATCTGTTCATCTGCTTTGTTTCTTTGATCATTAGAATGAAGCTGATGAAGGAAATGAAAGAGGCAAAACTCAACAAGAAGTTCTCTGTTGAAAGCTTGATCGTGCAACTTGAAAAGAACAAAATTCTCCTTCTGTCAGAAGGAGAACAAATTGTCATGGAAAGGACAAAAAAGCAAAAAGAAATATTAGATGCGCTTGGAATATGTGCCTAATTCGATGGGAAGTCAGGTTCATAACCACCTTATAAATAACTTCAGGATGAATATGGAATATACTGAGAAGGAAAATTAAGATCTGTGGCAAATATGAGAGGACTGAGCAAAAAACAGGCAAAATCTGTCGAGAAACTAAAGGAAATTGACCCCGAATCCGAAATTTTCTGGGATTCCCGGATGAAAATTCCTAAATTCATCAAAGGCACCCTTTCAAAACCTTCAGCCGAAAATCCTGAAACAATAGCAACGAAGTTTCTGGAAGAATACAGGGCGCTTCCGGACATGCAGCCCGGGCTTGATGAGAACCTGGAATTTTTCTGTGCCGATACCGATTTTTCCGGATTTCACCATGTTATTTTCCTCCAGCATGTAGAAGGGATCCCGGTTTTTGAAGGATCTGTCCAGGTCCACATAAACCCTGCCGGGGAGGTTATCGCATACAAGGACTTTCGCCTGACAGAGGTGCCGGTTGTTCTTGAGCCGAAAATCAAAAGAGAAGAAGCCATTGAAATTGTCCGTCGGGATATCGGTTCGGAACGGGCTGTAACAGTTCCCCGTTCAAGGTTGATGCTTTTTCGGGATGGTGAAACACGGTTTCCCACAAACGATTTCCAGCTGAATAAGCTTCATCTGAAAAAACCTCGTCTGAATAAACTTCATCTGGTCTGGCAGGTTGAGTCCATCTTTGCCAAAGGGTTTGCGGGGAAGTTCCATTTCATTGACGCCCATACCGGAGAGCAGCTTTACACATTTTCCCAGATCCGATCTGCCCTTTTTAGAAAGACCTACACTGCGAAGAATGAGTCCATCCTGCCTGGAGAACTGTTGTCCGAAAATCGGATGGCTACGGATGAGGTCGCCAGGGCAGCTCATGAAAATATGGGCATAGTGTACGATTACTACAAAAACACCTTCGGAAGGGAGAGTTATGATAATAAGGGTTCTCCTCTCGTTTCTTCGGTTCACTTTCTACTGAACTACAATAATTCATTCTGGAGCGACTATCACAAACAGCTTGTTTTCGGAGACGGGGATGGTTTTCGCTGGAGACCCATGGCCTTTGCGCTCGATATTGTGGCTCATGAGCTGACGCATGCCGTTGCAGGTCAGACAGCCCGGTTTGTGTACAGTGAAGAGGCAGGAGCTCTTGATGAGTCCTTTGCAGACGTTTTTGCAACTTTTATCTCAAATGAAGGAAAGATAAAAAACTGGGAAATAGGGGAAGGAGTCTACACCCCTTTTCATCCGGGAGACGCCCTGCGGGACCTTTCCGATCCTCCAAGGTTCGGGCAGCCCGATCATATTGACAATTACGTGCGGCTTGCTCCCGGCGAAATTCCTGATCTGCATAAGAACCAGGCAGGGTATATTCACCTGAACAGTGGAATCCTCAATAAAGCTGCTTACCTGACCATTAAGGGCGGGACCCACTACGGGATAAAAGTCAAAGGGATTTCAAGGGCGAGAGCCGAAAAGATCTATTACCTTGCTCTTACTGCATACCTCTGCAGTGCAACCCTGAGCAGGTGGAGGTTCCGGGAAGCCAGGTATGCCCTCCTGAATGCCTGCCGCCAGCTTTACGGGGAAAAAGGGCCCGAGTACGCGGCTATAAAAAATGCCTGGGCTGCGGTCGGCCTTGGAAAGCCGGAAGACCTTGGTGATCGGTTTCTGGTCGAAAAAGAGGCTTTTCCCGGAGTCCCTATCCCTGATGTGAGCCCTGACGGAATCCTTAGTTCCATTTATGTTCCGGAAGACGGGCTTGTAAAAGACATCAGAGTCAGTGTAAACATTGAACACCCATATCTCAGAGACCTGAGGCTCACGCTGTTTACGCCTGTCGGAAAAAGGATAGTTCTGCACGACCGGCTAGCCCGAAGGGACCGGAGCCTTGTAAGGACATATAATCCGGGGTCGGTTCCTGCCCTTGAAACCTGTATAGGAGAGCGGGCCTGGGGGAGGTGGAATCTGAAGGTTGAGGATCTTGCAAGGGAACATACGGGTTCTTTCCACAGCTGGGGAATTAAATTTCTGATAAGGAAGGTTGAAAAGGAGGAACTTAAAAGGGAGATTTTTCCTTTTCTCAATGTGCCCGATGATGACCCCAAAGGCTTAGAAAGCTTCATTGAGGTTGAAAGAAGGGGAAAAATAGTAAGCTTTGAAGTGTCCCTGGAAATTACCCACCCTTCGATAGGGGAGTTGAAAGCCGTACTTGTCATGCCGTCGGGAGAGGAACTGTTGCTGCATAACAGGACAGGATACGGAAAAAGAGACCTCAAAAAAACCTTCAGTACCGAATCTGATGAGGTCCTGCTGCCTGCTGTAAATAAAGAGATGAAAGGGGTCTGGACTCTGAAGCTTACAGACCAGGCAGCAGGAAATGAAGGAAGCCTTGACATCTGGGGGCTGTGCATTAAATACGAGAGTGACCCGGAGTTTCTTTAAGGTTTGTCCCTATGGATGCTTTATTCAAATATTTGGATATTTGTTCAACTAATTTTTTGTTTATTCAATGATTCTGATCTTTTTTCAACTAGTCTTTTGTTTATTCTACCAGTTTGGTTTTTATTCAAAGACTTCTGTGTTTTTCTCTGACCAGCCGGGCTGGTCTATGGCCAGGAATTTGAGGGTGCTGTTTCCGGTATTGTATGTCGTCTGGATTGCCCCTGCGGGGATGTATATGAGCTGATCCGGCTGCAGTTCGACCGGGATTCCGTCAATATAGAGGATGCCTTCTCCTTCGAGGATATAATGGACTTCCGAATTTTTCATCATGTGGGGGGCGATATTTTCTCCGGGCTCGATAACCGAATGAGCTATGCTGTAGTTAAGATCAAGGTTTTTATCGGTATTTCCGGGGTTCAGCATTTCGGCAACATGGATATTCCCTGGTTCTTCGAGATAGGCGCATTCGGTCAGGTTCTTGCAGAGGATATAGTCATCCGCATAGAAGCTTGAACCGACTAAATAAGCCCTCCCTTCAAAAGTAGCCTTTTTAACGAAGGTGAACCTGTGGACAGGTTCGGAACTTTCTGACTCCTTCCAGCTGTAATCCACCCAGCCTTCGCCCCTTCCGCTCCGGGTTGCCTCTATGAAGAGTTCCCCTATGGGCTTTCCTTCTGCGTCCAGAAGCCCGCTCATGTTTTCTCCTTCACGTTCCCTGTCCGGAGGGCAGACTACCTGAGTCCCGTTCATTGCCCAGACAAAAACATAGAAGTCACCGTTGTACCAGGGGGATTTTGGCTCTCGGAATGAGGGGAAGAGCTTTTCTCCCTGTGCCTCGATAAGTCTGGCTGTAGCCCTGACTTTATATTCGATAGTTTTCCTTTCGGTCGCCATCTTACTCTCTCCTTTTGCAAGAATAAGAGAGTCTGGCGGGGCAGGTCCCTGGACAGTTTGTTCTTCTGTTATGTTTTCTTCTGCAGCCAGGGATTCCCCGGTCACCCCTGAGGCGGGCTCGCCTAAAGTTTCATTTTTGAATTCTTCTGCAACTGCTGCCCGGTCGTCGTGGCTGCCACAGGTAAAAATACCAAGCAAAAGAGCAACTGCAAGCATTACGAATATAATTTTTATTAAATCCATACGACTTCCCTATTTTTTTGAATTATTATTCAGCTCTACTGAAACTGCCTTCAGAATTTTCTTAAATACATACTTCTAATAATTATCGGAAGTATTATTTTATTTTTTTCACTCTGTTAATGCCGTAAACTGCTTAAACAAGCATTTATTTACTGAAACTCCAGATAATTTCATAGTAAATCAGATGTTTCTGTACTGTGACAGACAATTCTATCCTATGCGACTTATGAATCAATGACTTCTTTACGGCACTATGACCCTATGTTCAATCCTGAATAACTTTATATCGATATTACTCGAAAATTCAGGCTCCCATATAGCCGACGAAAGGAGCCAAAAAAAGAGCTGTAAAAACCAAAAAAGCTGTAAAAGCCAAAAAAGAGCTGATAATAGCAAAAGAGAGCTATTAAAGAGCCGAAAAAAGAGTTAAATTGAAATTTAAATAAAAAACCAAATAATAGGTGAATAAAAGACCCTAAATGGATAAAGGAGGTAAAAAATGCCGGAAAATTATAACCTTATTTCCTGGAATGTAAACGGTCTCCGGGCTGCAATGAAAAAGGGCTTTCTGGATTTGCTGCTGGAGCAGAAATTCGATGTCATCTGTGTCCAGGAAACCAAAGCCTCCCCGGAAAAGCTCCCGAGGGAAGTCAAGAACATTCCTGGCTACCACAACTATTTCGTCTCTGCTGAAAGAAGCGGGTACAGCGGGGTCGGGACTTTTTCAAAACAAAAGCCCTTCAAAGTAGAAACCGGAATGGGAATCGAGGAGTTTGACAGAGAAGGCCGTTTTCTCCGGGTCGATTACGAGAATTTTACCCTGATGAACATCTATTTCCCAAACGGAAAAGCCTCTCAGGAACGCCTGGAATACAAAATGTCCTTTTATGATGCTTTTTTGGATTATGCAAACGCCCTTAAAGCCGAGGGCAAAAAGCTTGTCATCTGCGGGGACGTGAATACCGCCCACAGAGAAATAGATCTCGCAAGACCCAAAGAAAACGAAACCACCTCGGGCTTCCTCCCCGAAGAAAGAGCCTGGATGGATAAATTCTTTGATGCCGGATATCTTGATACCTTCCGCCTGTTCAACAGTGAAGGCGGAAACTATTCCTGGTGGTCATTGAGAACCCGGGCCCGCGAAAGAAACGTTGGCTGGCGTCTTGATTATTTTTTCGTAAGTGAAAACCTTCGGGATAATGTAAAAGCTGCCCCGATTTACCCTGAAATCACAGGTTCCGATCACTGTCCGGTGGGGCTTGAACTCGAATTTCAGGTTTGACTTTTTCAGTCAAACACTTTATTTGCTCTTCTTTTTTCAAAGTTTTTTGAATCTTTTTCTGATTCTTTTATCGAATTCTTTTTCTAATTCTTTTATCGAATCTTCTATCTAATCTTTTATCGAATTTTTTTAGTGTGCCAGAGCAGGTTGGAACTGGGCGACCAGCTTGCTCGCCCAGTCTCGGATAGCATCCCAATCTCTGATATCGATTGCTGGCATATTGTGTAAGGGGCTTCCCGGCAACCTGACAAGTATGTTGTCAGGGAAGCGTAGTTTTTCCTCATCGTACTTGCCGCCAAATATTTCTATAGCAACGGGTGTAAGCCAGGGAAACTTCTCAAGCTCCTTGTCAAGCTGGGCACGCACTTCTTTCCACTCCTCTTCCTCATCATAGAAAGGGCCTAGTGCAAAAACTGCAACTGGCCGCTTCATCAGGGCTTCACGGTACCGTGAAAGAAAACTTTTTGCTTCCTTGTGCCAGCGGAGCATGTAAATTGGTGCGCCCAGCACTACTGCAGTGTATCCTTCAAGGGCTTTTACTTCTTTTGCGGGCTCGATATCTACCTCAAGGCCACTTTCGCGCAAAGTAGCTACAATTACCTCGGCTATTTCCTGTGTTGAGCCATACCTGGTAGCATAAGCCACAAGAACTCTGGTTTGCATCCGGATCAATCCCCCCATTAATTATTATTTTTGCATCTATTACTTACCATTGTCGGGTACAGATGCCGGCAGGTGTCAACAGCGGTTTAATTTTCCCCACATTGGTCGGTTTAAATTTCCCCATCTTTTGATATAAATTTTACTCAATTTTTCATAAACTTGTTAGAAATTACTGGTAGATATTTCCTGATTTTATACCATGTTTCTTCCTTTCTTTCAGCCTGTAACTTTCTCCTCTGATGTTAATTGTAGTACAGTGATGGAGAATTCTATCAAGTACAGCAGCCGCTATTACCTGGTCTTTGAATATCTCTCCCCATTCTCCATATGATTTATTTGACGTAAAGATGGTCGAACTCTTTTCATAACGTCTGGAAATCAACTGAAATAAACAGTGAGCTCCTTCCTCATCAAATGGGAGATAACCCATTTCATCAATGATCAGAACTTTAAATTTCATAAAGCCTTTGAGTTTCTTTTCAAGCATTCCTTCTCGATTTGCTATTTTCAACTTCTCGATAAGGTTTCCTGTATTGGTAAAGTAAACCGAAATCCCTGCTTTTGCTACTTCAATCCCAAGAGCGATTGCAAGATGAGACTTTCCAACTCCGGGAGGACCAAGGAAAACAACGTTTTCTACGTTATGAACAAATCTCAACGTTGCAAGGTCTTCTATGACTTTTTTATCAATAGATGACTGAAACTCAAAATCGAATTCATCAAGCGTCTTTTTCACAGGAAATGCTGCACTTTTCATCCTTCTCTCAATTGCAGCAGCTTCTCTGTGCTTCTTTTCCTGTTCAAACAGATAATCAAGTACTTCCATTGTTGTCTTGCTATCTCTTGCAGCAATTTCAAGATAGTTGTCCAGAACCTCTTCAATAGTATTCAGTTTGAGGTATTGCAGGTTACTGTGAAGTCTCTCATAGCTGAAATTGTTCATTCAAAATCACCGTCACTGAATGTTTCATAGATGTCAAGAGACCTCTTTTCAACTTCAGGACCTGAGAACTTCAACGGAATCTGTAATTCTTTCTTGCATTTTGAATTCTCTTTAAGAATCTCACTCAGGAGGCCCTGAAAATGTTCCTTTTTTCTGGAAACCCTACAATTACCTGAAAGAATTTCATGTTCACAAACCTTCTCATAATCAACATAGACCTCGAATATTCCTTCAAAAATCTGAAGCTCTGCAGTTCTTCCTGCAAACCTGTAAGGAACAGAATACTTATTTCCAAGGAACGAAATATAACAGTCTCTGGAGACCTTTCTGGTCTCCTTATGGACAACTTTGTAAGGAGGAACCTGATCCAGAGGGATCAGTTTCTCCTCCTTAAAACGTTCAAGGGGGATTTGATAGGTTGTTCCGTGGACAGTTGAATTTACCCTTTCCAACCACCTGTGAACTTGGGCGTTCAGGTCTTCGAGAGAGGTAAATCGTCTTCCAAGGAAGAAATCCCTCTTGACATAGCCTACCGTATTTTCAATTTTACCTTTTGTCTGAGGCCTGTAAGGCCTGCATAACCGTGGAATAAAACCAAAGCATTTGAAGAAATCCTCAAACTGTGAGTTCCATTCAGAATCTGATGATTTTAAGGCTCTTTTGATAACAACCTGTTTCATGTTATCATAGAGAATCTCCTGTGTAAATCCTCCAAAGTACTCAAAGGCGTTCAGATGACACTGGATAAGAGTGGAAGTGTCTATGCCCAGTGTAAATTCAACATATTTCATCCTGGAATATCCAAGAATCATGTTGAAGCAAAAGAGTTTCTTTATCTTTCCATCAACCTCAACTGTTCCCATCTCTGCCCAGTCAACCTGAGCCTGTACACCTGGTTTTGTTTCATAGCGGAATACAGCAGGGACTCCCTGCTGAGGTCGGACTTCTCTTACAAAGTCCTTGACGATGGTCATTCCTCCATCAAAACCCATTTCTTTGATTTCCCGATAGAGCCGAGCAGTAGTGTAGGAGCCTTCTTCAAGCTTTTTGAGTATATAAGGTTTATATGGATCAAGCTTGCTCTTTCTTCCGGGACGTTTCTGGGGTTCAGGTAAGGTTTTCAGCTGGAGATATTTCCTCACAGTTTTCCTGTCAAAACCGGTTTGTCTGGCGATTTCACTAATGCTCAAGTTTTGTGAACTTAAATCTCGAATCAAGAATAAATCCTCCTTTTTCAGCATGATTCACAATCCTCGAACTTTTCTCAAGGATTGAGAATTGGGGAATTTTAATCCGCCGAAAATGGGGAATTCTTAACCGCCGTTGACAGCAGGTATTGCTGTCATACCTGAATCTTTTTACCTCAGACATTTTACGCTTCCATTTCGATCCCTTTCACTCCCTGATTCTTCAAAAACAGATTCAAATGTCTGTGCTGCTGCATTATCAGGCTCTTATTTCTTAATACTAATTCATACTTTGCCGGAGTATTTGCTACATAAGTAAATAATTTATAAAAAAAGAACGTAACTATTCTTACTTTTTTGGTGAGTTGTAATAAATAATCCAGTGCGGCTATTGTTCAATTAGTTTAGCAATATGCCCCCTGTATAATGAGGAGTGATATAGATGAATGAAAAGAGCGTTCTAAAGTATTAAACTACCGGATTTGGGATTCCTGTGGGGGATGACCAGAACAGTCTTACAGTAGGGGAACGTGGGCCTGTACTTATGCAGGATGTTCATTTGCTGGATAAACTCAGCCATTTTGATAGGGAAAGAATTCCGGAACGTGTGGTGCACGCCAAAGGTGCAGGTGCCGGCGGTTATTTCGAAGTAACCGCGGATGTGACCAAATACACAAAGGCTAAGTTCCTGTCTGAAGTAGGCAAACGGACCGAAGTTTTTGTCCGCTTTTCAACTGTTGGGGGAGAAAAGGGCTCGGCTGATGCAGCCCGTGACCCGCGCGGCTTTGCCGTGAAATTCTATACCGAGGAAGGTAATTATGACCTGACAGGAAACAACACTCCCGTGTTTTTCATCCGCGACTCTCTGAAGTTTCCTGATTTTATTCACACGCAGAAGCGTCATCCTGTAACAAACTGCAAAGATCCGGACATGTTCTGGGATTTTCTTTCCCTGACCCCGGAATCGATTCACCAGGTCACTATCCTTTTCTCTGATAGGGGTACTCTTGCTGCCTTCAGGAACATGAATGGCTATTCAAGCCATACAAATAAAGTGGTACAATGAAAAGGGTGAATATTTCTGGGTACAGTACCATTTCAAGACCGATCAGGGTATGAAGAATCTGACCCGAGAAGAAGCAGAGAGATTAAGCGGAACGGACCCGGATCATGCTACCAGGGACCTGTATGAGGCTATCAGAAGAGGTGACTATCCTTCCTGGACCTTTGAAATGCAGATAATGACCCCGGAGCAGGCTGAAGATTACCGGTTTGATATCAGAGACATCACCAAGGTCTGGCTTCACGGTGATTTTCCGACCATGAAGATAGGAAAACTTGTATTGAACAGGAACCCGACAAACTACTTTGCCGAAGTTGAGCAGGCAGCCTTCAGTCCTGCAAACCTGGTGCCGGGCATTGGTATTTCCCCGGACAAGATGCTGCATGCGATGGTCTTTTCCTATCATGACACCCACGTCCACCGGCTTGGACCCAACTACCACCTGATCCCGGTGAATGCGCCAAAATACTCTCCTGAAACCAGCTACCAGCGGGATGGGTTCATGCGCGTTGACGGCAATGGAGGCAGCGGACCGAATTACTGGCCTAACAGTTTTGGCGGGTCTGCTCCGAATCCCTTTATTCTGGAACCGCCTTTCAAGGTCCCGGGACTGGCAGCCCGTACACCTTACAATTACCCCAACGATGACTTTGTACAGCCCGGAAACCTCTACCGTGATGTCATGACTGAAGAGGACAGAGAGCATCTGGTAGGCAACATCGTCTACCATCTCTCAGGCGCCCAGAAACGTATCCAGCTCCGGCAGACAGCTCTCTTCTTCAAAGCCGACCCCGACTACGGCAGCCGGGTGGCAAAAGGCCTCGGACTTGAAGTAAAGGAAGTCGAACGCCTTGCTGGCATGAGCAATGAAGAACGTGCAAAGGCAACTGAAAAATAAAATGCTTGTAGGGAAAGGTTTCATGAAAAATCAGTAATGTAAGAAGAAACCCGGAGTCACTGCATCCTTACTGTATCCCCCAATACAGCCTCTTCGAATCTCACGCTCCCCCAAGCAGGTTGATTCGAAGAGAGAATCAGCAACTCCAAGGTGATTCTTTATGTGGTAGATTTTCCCCCATCTTACTTTCCACTACATAATATACTGGTAATGTAAATTATTTTAAATTAATTATACAAAAAATCGGTTCCAAACAAAAATTAATTCGACGTAAAATATTTCAAGCCTATTATTGTTCTTTTCGTACGCCAGTTCTGATCATTTTCAATGGCATTAAAATTTTCAATGTAATATAATTATTCTAATATATTGAAATTTCTAGTGAGGGCTAATTTTTCGTATCAATCATGATATATATGACCGTGTTATTATATATGTGCAGATTAAGGGTGATAGGGTTTCCTCTTAATCTTGGGTTGGATCGCAGGTAGGGACCTCGAGAATAGGGACTCGGACCCTACCATCTACTTCTAGACTAAACTTAAGAAACACTACTTAAACTATTTTTAAGGTAATTGATTTCAAATTTATTTCATTTTGTTTGTTCTGCACCTTGTCGATAGAAATTACGGGTATTTGACTAAAATTCCTAATTCTGCATTCCTAATCTGCATTCCTACTCTTCTATTCCTACTCTTCTATTCCAAATCTGGCCCCTTATGGTGCGGACTTTCCTACTCGACGCCCACAGGGATTTGTGATCGTTCCGTTACATTGAAGGTGATTCTGAATTCCGTTCCATGTGCTCGTATAATCTCGATTTTTCCACCCAGCTGGTCAACAAGAGTGTTTACTAATTTCATTCCGAGGGATTCGAAACTTGCCAGTTCCACGCCTTCAGGAATTCCTATTCCGTTATCTGAAATTATCAGGCTGAAAAGGGATCTGTTTACTTCATTACACATTTTTTCTTTTTGAAGCTGGATTCGAATTTCTCCTACTTTTTCGGGAAATGCGTGTTTGAAAGCATTGGAAACTAGCTCGTTAACGATTATACCCAGCGGGACTGCGATATCCATGTTAAACGATGTATTTTCTTCCAGATTCATGTACATGCGGATATTTTTACTACTCAGGCTATATGTCTGGAAAAGTTTTTCAGATAGCTTTCGAAGGTATGCAGAAAAGTCCAGTGCATCGGTTCCCTCCCCTTTATAGAGTTCTTCGTGAATCAGGGACATTGAAACTACACGGTTCTGACTTTCCCTGAAAGCTTCAAGTACCTCTTTATCCCTGAACTTTTCAGCCTGAAGGTCCAGCAGGGAAGAGATTACCTGAAGGTTATTTTTTATTCTGTGGTGAATTTCTTTTATTCGGATTCTCTCCATTTTTTCCAGGGCTTCTTCAGTCTTCTTACGCTCAGTAATATCCTGAACCGTTCCTTTCATCAGAATTGGGTTATTTTCCTCATCGAATACTACTTCACCCTGTGCATGAACTACTCGCTCGTCACCATTATCTGAGATGATCCGATAATCACTGTCACAGGACCCTTCGTTTAAAGCTCTCTTAATGGAATTTTCAAGGTAATCTCGATCATCGGGATGAATATAATTAAGAATTTTATCATAATCTAAGCCGGATTCTTGTGGTTCAAGCCCAAAAATACGATACATTTCATCAGACCAGTGCGATCTATTGGTTACGAGATCCCAATCCCAATTTCCTATATGAGCCATTTTTTGAGCTTCGGAAAGCCTTCCTTCGTTTTCCTTTAAGGCCTTATAAGCCTCTTCAAGCTCAACAGTACGTGCTTTGACTTTTTCTTCCAAACATTCGTGTGCTTTTTTCAGAGCTTCCTCTGCTCTTTTGCGTTCTGTGATGTCACGAGCGACATGCACGCATCCCATAATTTTTCCATCCGGATCATATAATGGCGAAACACTTAATAAGAAATCGCCGCCCAGAAGTTCTTCGTGAACTTCTGTTATGCGCTCAAGTCCATCTTTAAGTAATTGCTTATGCGGACAAAAAGAGGGAGGTTCATCTGTCCCATGCATAACACGATGACATGTCAATCCTGCACATTCTTCCTGTGTCACTCCCAGCCTTGCTGCCATGGCTCTGTTCGCACGAACAATCCTGCATTCATTGTCAATTATGGCTACGAGATCTGGTACGGCATCAAATGTCCGTTCCCAGTCTTTTGCTGCCTGAAAAACTGCTTTTTCTGCTCTTCTTCTCCCGGAATTTTCTATCCGGTCCCATCGTTCTTCTCTTTTGATCAAAGAGAACTGGTGGTTAAAGGCGATGTCAAGAATTTCGGTTGCGTTGCACATCTCAAGATGATATGAACACAGAGATATCATCTGATGTTTTTCAATAACAGAATCTACCTTATTCTCATAATTAACAAAATCGGTCCAGCCTTCTTTTTCCAGCCAGCAGGCGTCCCCCGTTACCCGGAGTCCTTCATAACCGCTTTCCAGAGCCTGATTTAGTTTTTCTTTCAATCCGTTTACAGCTCTTTCCGAATCGAAAACACCTTCATTTATGTATCCGTGGATGTAAGGAAAAATGTCTATCTGTCCTTTCTTCAGATAAATTTCAAAATCAGGAACAGCTCTTCTAAGGGCTTCTTTTGCCTCTTCTACTTCCAGGGGTTGTGACGTGATCCAGATGCAATTTTCATTATTCTCAAGCCCTGCTTTGAAATAAGGAACAAGTATCTCCATCAAGTCTTCTTTTGTCTGGTAAAATTGGCAAAAGTGCGTCCCCCAGGGCACATTTCCAATTATCTCAATACCAGAATTTCTCAGTTTTCCTTCCATTTTTCCCTTCTCCAGCTAACGAAAATAAATTCAAAACTTTCCGTTTAATCAACGTAAGCATGTTATTTCTGAGTTTTATGAAATTAAAACTATTCTAAGGTTTTTGTCATTTTAATCTGCGTATTCCTTCATTACTTCTTCGGATTTTTCCTTACCCATGCCGGTTCGTGGCTGTATTCCAGTTTACATTGACATTAATCTTTGATCCTGTTGCTGAAGTCTAAAATTATTTTTCTTTATATTACTTTAAAAAGATAAAGAAACAAAAAAAGCCACATATCCAGCCATTCCGTGGTTTTCGGTTGCTATACCCGTTATTCCTTGAAATCCTAAGAATCCTAAAAATCGAGACTTTTTATTATTTTCTGGTTTTTCGTTTTCCCTCTATATCGTGCAAAACAATAAAATTTTAATTATATTGATATATTTTTTCTATTTATGGGAAAAGGAAACATTGCAATAGATAAATCAATGATAAAAACAATAGTTGACGGCAAAATAATAATTCCTTTGCCAAAAGTTTTGGTTGAAAATCGATACTATCCTATGTTCTCTATATTCTCCCCTACTCAGTGTGATAGTTGTGGAAGTAAATTACATGTTAACTCTCATCACACTCGTTTTATTATATCACGTTACGGCACTATATCTCTCAATGTTACATACTGGCTTTGTCCCACTTGTAAGAAACATTATCATGATCAGGTTATTGGTGTTCAGGGTTCTGCAAATTACAGTTCTGAATATTATGATACACAAATAAATGTCAGATACGATGGACGATGCAGTCTGCACAATTCTCGGCGAATTGGGGAAACATATACAGAAGGAGTAATAAATGTCTGTGGAAGAGCTCCTTGTCCCACTTCATTGTGGTTATATGAACAGAAACTAGCAAAACTTTCAAAGCAAGAACTTTTGAACCAAGGAGTTAGCTTTGAAGAAACATTGTATGTTGATGGGAATTGGATCAAGAATGGATGGAAAAAAAAGCTTGAAGAATTTATTGGAACGAAACTCACAAAGAAAGAATGGAAAAAAATGCGATATAAATCTGTTTACGTTGTTGCTACCAAAGAGAAGGTCATTTTAGATTTTGAAGTAACTGAGAGGTTACCAACAATTGAGGCTCTGATGCCTCTTTTTATACGAATAAAGAACCGATTTCCTGAAGATAAAATCAAAAAGATTGTTTCTGATGAGGATAAAGCGATCATTGGAGCCGTAAAAATGGTCTTTCCTGAAGTGACTCATTCTTTTTGTGTGTTTCATCAATTAAAAAACGTTAGTAAGAGGTATTATGAGGAATTCAGTTCTATTGAAGAGATTCCAGATAACGATAAGATTACCTACAATGAGATATCTCAATTGATACTTTCTGATACGGTTATCAGTGCTGTTGCGCATATTCAGAAGATACGAGAATTTAACTCTGATCTTGAACTTTCTGAAGCGTCTCATAAAGCGATTTCTTATGCCGAAGAGATTTTCAGCAAGAATGTGAGCTTCTTGAAAAAAGGTTTTACACCTGAGACAGATAATACAATGGAACAAATATTTTCTTTGATATGTGATATAGTAGACAAAGTAAGGTCATTCAAAACCGATAATGGACTAACTAATTTTTGTTACAATCTATTTACTTTTTTCAACAAACGGTGTTTCAGCACTGGAAAATGGAAAGGTTTCTCACCTTTAATGAGAGCAAGATTCCAATATGGATAATGCTAGAATTGGAGAATAATTAGTTCTTAAACTTGATGGCTTATAGCTGTAGCTGTCGGAAATTCCCACAAAAATAGTTCCACAATTTGGAAAATTTTGGTGAATGCTTGTGTAAATGAATCAACATTTTTAAATGAGTTAATTGATTTGCTCAAATTGGGATGAAATTTTGTGGTTGTCTTGAAATTGAAGAAAAACCAGAAAAAATTAAAAAGACTCTAAAAATCCGAGATAACCTAAATTCCTTTTGTTTTGTATAATGAAAATAATATTAATTAATATTTGAAATTTCCTAAAAATGAATATATATTATTCGTTTATATACGAACTTTCTTTATTCTTACTCGCTTCAAAAGCATCTTTATTTTCCAGGCTCTCAATATACGAAGATCTTTGTAGAGTAAGGTTCCTCACTGTACACCAATCCTCACTGTACAGAGATCTTCACAACACACCCTCTCCTTTTTTATTCTTATTTTTTTGTCTGCCAATTAGAGAGTACAAAAAGTTTTTAGAGAAAAGATGGAACTGAATATTGTTAGATATAATATGAAAACAAAATAATGTATGGTTCTGCAAATAACTCTTCGTCAACAGGAGAATATCTTCTGAGGTGTAAAATGACCAGGGGCATGATATATATTTATACTGGGGAAGGGGAAGGAAAGACCACGAATGCCCTTGGGTTGGCTCTCAGAGCGGTAGGTCACGGGTACAGGGCCATAATTATCCAGTTCATGAAAGGTAGAAAATACATCGGAGAATACAGGGTAAAGGATAGGCTGGCTCCGGAATATGAGATTCATCAGTTCGGGAGGGAAGAATTTATAGACTTTAAGAATCCTATGCCCTTGGATTATGAACTGGCGGCAAAAGGGCTCGAATTTGCAAAAAAAGCTCTCAAGAGAAAGCCAAGACTTTTGATACTGGACGAGATAAATCTTGCAGCTCATTTCGGAATTGTGAAGACCGAAGATATCCTGAAATTGCTGGAGGATATACCGGAAGAGACAACAGTCGTCCTGACAGGAAGAAGGGCTCCAGGAAAACTGATCGAAAGAGCGGACCTTGTTACTGAAATGAAGTTTGTGAAGCATCCATTTGAGAAAAACGTTCCTGCAAGGAAAGGGATTGAATATTAATTTCCGGACCAATTTCTAAAAAATTTTAAAATTCATTGTCTATGTGTTTTCCGTTTGTGTATATTTTTCTGTGTATATATTCAAAAATGATGTGAGAAAATGGCTGTACAGGAGAACTTATTGTTAGGAGCTAAGGCTTCAAAGAATGCTACTCTTACTCTGGTTTTTCTTTCAATTTTAAAAGGCGTCGTCGGCTTTTATTCCGGAAGCGCATCTCTGATCGCAGATGCTATCCACACGTCCCTGGATATTTTCACATCACTTGCTGTCTGGATAGGGCTCAAGCTCAGCATGAGGGGCAGTGAAGAAAAATTCCCCTATGGCTACTACAAAGCAGACAACCTTGTTTCACTTTTTGTTTCTATTATAATCCTCTTTTCCGGAGTCGAACTTGTACGTGAGGCGCTGCTGAACATCGCAAGTCCTGTTGAGATTAAACTGCAGGGAATCGCACTTGGTACAGCTGTATTTTCAGTAATAGCAATGTATGCACTATCTCAATACAAATTCAAAGTCGGCAAACAGATAGATTCTCAGGCTTTGATTGCCGATGCCCTCCACTCCTATACAGACGTTTTCAGTTCCCTGATAGTTGCTATTACAATTATCGGTTCACTCTTAGGCGTGTTATGGCTCGATAGTGCCGGAGTACTGGTCATCTCTTTAATGATATTCAAGCTTGGAATCGGTATGGCAAAGGACTCAATACTGACACTGATGGACGCATGGCTGGATAAAGATTCGATTGAAAGAATCAGGCAGAATGTGGGTAGTATTCAGGGCGTGAAAACTGTTGATGAAATCAGACTTCGAAAATCCGGTCTTGTAGTATTCGGGGAAATCGAGATCGAAATAGAGGGCGATGCCAGCCTTAAAAGAGTAGAAATGCTTTTCGAGGAAATAGAAAAGACGGTGAAAAACGAGGTAAAGAACCTGGAACATCTGGTTGTCAATGTAAAGCCCGAAAAGATATCGGTAATGAAGATTGCAGTTCCTGTCCTGATGCAGGAAGGTTTGCATTCAAAAGTCTCCCGGCATTTTAGCAAAGCTCCTTATTTTATTTTTATCGAACTTGAAAATAATGATATAATAAGCTGGGATGTCAGTGAGAACCCTGCCGCAGGCCTGGAGAAGAAAAAAGGTCTTAAAGCGGCAGAATTTCTGAAGGATCAGGGTGTCAATGTTTTGATCGCGGGTGAAATCGGAGAAGCCCCTTTCCACACTCTCCGCGATAATTTTGTAAAGCTGCTCCAGATGCCGGAAGAAATTGAAGATGTTGAACAAGTTGTGAAGAAGGTTTCGGAATTGAATACGCTTACAGCCCCTACGGAATAAAATAACCCCAGGGTTAGTAAATTCTTCAGAATAATAAATATGGATACTTTTTCTCTTCCATTCCGACCACCTGCACTCTTCATGCCCTTCAAAAATAGAAACATAAGACTGTTTGTTACTGGGAAAGCGTGAAGCAGCTGAGAAGTTCATGTATATCAAGTGCTTTTTACCTGAGATATTATGAAGTTAACTGTTTTTGCGGGAACTGCTGGAAGAGACACTTAATTCTAATACTCCGAGCTCCAAATTACCTTTATGTCTAGGCGGCTCGTAGATTTAACATTCAGGGAATTGATGAATGCATCTACTCTTTTTGAAAAGGGGAAATATGAAAAGGCCCTTGAGAAACTTAATAAAGCTGAAAAACTGGCGGAAGAGGCAAAAAGTTCGGACCTTTTGTGCCGTACCCTGCTCCACAAAGGAGAGGTTATGGATGCCATGGATAAGCCAGGCGAAGCGCTGATGCTGTATGAAAAAGCTCTGGGAATTTCGTCAAATCTTTTTTTAAATGAACCCCAGGATTCCTCCTATCAGATATATCTTTATAATTCCATTGGTCTTATTGGGAAAAATCTTGAAGATAGAGATAGTTTTTCGGCAGCGGAGAAGTCTTATGAACGTACAAATAAATATTTTGATGGGATGACACAATTCCATAATTTAGTGATTTCTCATTTTTTTCCATCCTTTAAACTTCAATTTCTCTGCTAACTTCCTAAATAAACTGTAATATAACCCTTGAGAAACAATTTTTTTGGCGTTTCTGCCAAAGAATTCTTTTACTTCTGTAATTTTTCACTGAACCTATTGACTAAAATCGACACGCTCCGCTATGTCATTCTGAACTACTCTCTCAAAAATAGATATTACTAAAGCTTAAATGGAGAAAATAATCTGAACAATTCCATAAATGACTTTTGTGGTTTCTTAAGTAAATTTAATCTTCTCATCTGAGTAAGTTTAATCCGATTTTCAATTCCTTTGTCAGTTCTAAACTTCTTCTTGTTATCCGTTTTTAGACTTTTTGAATAATAGCTTTCGATAGGGTTATTTGTCGCTGGCGCTCCTGGAAGATAATGGAACAAAGTAAGATTTAACCAGTGTTTATTGATCATCCACAATCGTTTTTGAACCTTTTCATCATATGTTCTTATATTTTCCATTAATTTATCAAAGTTATATTTTGCTTTTTCAAGACTATTACGTGGAAGATTTTCCTTTTTTCTTCTGATTTCAAGCTTTAATTTATGTCTATACTGGCAAAATTCCTTTTTTGCTTTTTTAATCCATTCTTGATGCTTTTCTTTGTTATTAATTACGTTGAGTTCTTCAGATTGAAGTTTTTGCAGAAATTTAATCTCATTCTCTCTATTATAAAATATACTTAATAACCTGTACTTCAAAAGTTCCTGTTCTATCGTTGTGTTCTTTGGAAAATCATTAACAATAAGCTTATTTAAATGCATCAAACAATATTGATGGACTAACTTATCCCTAAAAATTTCCTTTAATATATCAGGGTATCTCTTATCAAAATCCGTAACGATAAACACTGGCTCTGATGCATCAAGATTTTTCTTTAGAAATTTCTTGATGGTTTCTGGACTCTTATCTTTGAAAAGTTCATCTGCTATCGTTCTTTGAGCTTTTGCATCCAGTAAAGTTAAACGGTATTTCTGACATCTTCCTTCTTTTGGATGTTGTTCGTCATAATGCACCATATGTATATTTTCTGAATATGGAATAGTTTCCTGTTCCATTTCTTTGTAGAATGCTCTAAAAATCGTGCTTCTTGATCTTGGATATATGAAATCCATTAGATCAGAAATTCCATCATATGAAACGTTATGGTATCTGAGTAACTGGAAAAAATCATTGAATGTATCAAAAAGTAAAGTCTTCATATCTTCCCAAAAACTATAATCTTCTTCGTGTGTACTACCACAGTTTGAGCATTTATACCGACCAATGTTGATTTCCCCAAGACCGTCTTTGGTATGGGGATTATAGCCATTATGAACCATTGGAGTATTACAAATTGAACAGACGGGAGGAATTTTTCTACGAAAAATTCCTCGTGTAGTATATTCATAATCGTTTCCAAAACAACCAAAAACGTCTAAGAGAGCATGGAGCTCAGAAAAGTTATTAAGTGTAAGATTTATAGTCACCATTGCTTCTGCCGTAACATCATTACATAATTATAGGATTATAATTTTGTGTAGTGATGTTACACTTACTTTTATCACTAGATTTTGGGACTGAGTCGATGGGATACTTGATGCATATAATAAACTGATTGCGGAGCAGCCTGAAAATCCTGAGTATTTGTTGAATTATTTAAAAACCTTGAAAAATTTTGGGGCTTATTTTTTAATTATCGGTCAACCTGAAAAGCAAATTCCGCTTACCAACAGTACCCTGGAAACTTTCAAGAAAATATTAATTCTCCAGCCCGAGAATCAGAAAATTTTAGAACAACTTGATTTATTCGTGAAGAAGCTTGGAGAAGAATATCTGGAAAATGGGCTTTTTGAAGATGCGAAAAAAGTCTATGACCAGTTACAGGAAATTTACAGGACTCTTCTTGAAAAAGATCCTGATAACGAGCTTGTACTTCATTATCTTATTTTCTCCTATGGGTACTTAGGAGACCTCCATTCGAAACAGGGGTACCCTGAAAAAATGGAAGAAATTTACCTGCAGGCTCTTTCAATAGTAGAAGACAACTTACGCAAAAACCCTGAGGACGTTGCATTTCTCGTTAACAGAGGTAAAATTTACGAGGAAATCGGGATCGATTATTCTGAATCAGGAGACCCCGAAAAAGCAAACTCGTTTTATGAAAAAGCGCTCGCAAACTTTGAAAATATGAAAGGGAAATACCTGGATGACCCGGATTATCAGTTTAAACTTATAGAAACTTTTGGCAACCTTGGGAAACTTTTTGCAAAAATAAAGAGCATCGAGAAAGCAAAACAATGCTATATGCATGAAATTGAAATTTATGATTCCCTCTTCGAAAATGATCCCGAGGATGAAGACCTCAAAATGGAGATTATCGACACCTTAATGGAGATAGGGAACCTCTATGCTGAAGCAGGAGATACGGAGCCGGCAAAAGAATACTATGAGAAGGCGATTGAGGGATACGAAATGCTGCTTTCCGAAAACCCGGAGTCAACTGATTTTGAGATTGGTATTTCGGACGTCCTTACCGCTCTTGGGGACATGTTTGCAAAAGTGGGGCGCGAAGATATGGAACCCGAAGAGGAAGCCGAAGATGCAGAACTTGAAATTGCTCGGGAATACTACGAAAAAGCCCTCAAACTAAACGAAAAAGAATTTGGACGATATCCTGACGATTTAACATGCCAGGATGAGCTTGTCAGGACGCTGGGCAGAATTGGAGATTCATTTGCAGCTCAGGAAAGGTACATAGATGTGATTCCATTTTACCGGCGCATTATCGAGATCAAGGAACAGGCAGTAAAAGATAATCCCGATGAATGGATCTATATAATGACTCTTACTAATTACCTGTATCAGCTAGGGTATTTTTATGGAAAAATTGGAGAAACGGAACTGGAAAAGGAACAATATTCAAAGGCTGCTGAACTTTTCTCCAGAGTATTGCACGATGAAAAACTCTCGCTTCCAGTGAAACAAATCCTGGCTACTGATGTTCAGTTCCATGGGATAAACCTGCTTAATTCCAGAAAATTTGACAGTGCGAAAGAAGCCCTGGACACTACCCTTAAGTTTTTTGAAAGCCAGTATGAAAAAGACCCGGAAGAGCCGGAAAACTATCCTTTCATCTGTGAAGCCCTCTTCCAGAGCGGAAGGCTGCAACAAGCCCTGGAACACTTTGAAGAAGCGGCTAAAATCTTTGATTTGATGCTCTCAATAGTGGAAAAATTGATTGAATCAGATCCCGAAAATCCCGAAGCAAGGGAAAAAGCAGGAATCAGTTATACCGACGCCGGAGAAGTGTATTCTCTTATCGGAGAGTATGAAAAGTCAGAGCAGGCTTTTGAAAGATCCCTGGAAATAAATATAGCTCTCCTTGATGAAGAGCCGGAGAATCCCATATATAAGATAAACCAGGCGGAAACATTTGAGAAATATGCAAAGTTACTCTCAAAACTGGGCAGAAGTGAGGAAGCAGAGGATTACAACAAAAAATCCGAGGAAATACACAGGAAACTGGCTGAAGAGGACTTAGGTGAAATGGATAAAGATGAATAAAAATGATATTTTAAACTTAGTGCCTATCCGAAAAGTCGGTAATGCGATCGAAAAGTTACAGCAGGTCTATAATAGCAGGGCATCCTCTTCGGTTTTGCATATTGCTAATGGTAAGTTACAATAGGTCATAACACTTTTCGGATAGGCTCTTAGTGCCTATCCGAAAAGTCGGTAATGCGATCGAAAAGTTACAGCAGGTCTATAATAGCAGGGCGTCCTCTTCGGTTTTGCATATTGCTAATGGTAAGTTACAGTAGGTCACAACACTTTTCGGATAGGCTCTTAGGTGAATGGATAAAGATGAATAAAAATGATATTTTAAAAACCATGTAGACCTGTGATGTTATGCACATAATTTAGGGTTAACAGTAGATATTATACAATTTTTGGGAGTTAAATGTTTTGGTGGTGAGTTGAATAAACAGGATTAAGCCTTATTTTCCGATTACTGTGAATAACGATTAAGCGTGTGGAAGGTTTTAATAGGCTGAAATATTTAAGAAATCATGTTTTATCCGCTTGTTCAGCTAAAAACTCCCCGTGACATGCATAAGGTTTGCACCAACAGCCTAATACTTTGCCCTTGAGTCTTGATATTGTCATGTGAGCTTCAAACACAAACGTTACCATTTATGCATGTCCCAATAGGATTACCTCAAATGGAGAAGGTAGCGTATACGCAATTCGTGGTATAGCTTCTTGTCGCACCTGCGGAAAGTCACATATATTCAATCAGCGCAAATATTATCATGAAGACCATAACCAAGCTCAGGATTCTTTATCCAATATGGACTGTTATAAGCATATTCTCATTGCTATACGCACCGACACTCACTAACGAATCTACATTTTTCAAACTTGGTCAATTAGGTCAGATAATTGTACAACTGTTCCAGATAGCGGTTGCATTATTGCTGTATGAATTTTTCGAGAAGACCGATAAGGTACAGGCATCGATGATTGTCATATTCGGTCTCTTAGGAGTACCTCTCGCATTGATGGGAATACTCATTCCTGAAGCATCACACTTAGCAGAGGTGTTCTGGGGACTGTGGCTTATACCCATTGGTACGCTAGTTATCAGATCAAGAATGTTCCCAAAATGGGTGGGATATTTTTTATATCTAGGATCTTTAGGATATTTAGGGGGAACAATCTCATTTTTCCTTATAGGATTTGTGCCAGCTTACGTTGAGGCCTTCACAATGGGTGAGCTTATTTGGGTGCTATGGATAACCATCATAGGTGCTAAAGAAATTCAGAAGTGACTGTGAATGGAGCTTGGGGAGAAATATTCCTGGATCATGTAATAGCTGCTGCAGTACTTGACCGTATACTCCATCATTGCACTACGATTAACATAAAAGGAGGGAGCTATAGGCTAAAAGAAAGGAAGAAACAGGGAATAAAAACTGTAATTCCATACACTTAATTCTACAGAAGTTCTTGAAAAATTGAGCAAACTTTATATCAAAAGGTGGGGAATTTTAAACCGCCCGAAGTGGGGAAAAGTAAACCGCAGTTGACACCGTATCCGCTTCTCTGGGAACAGGGATTTTTAATGCCGTTAGCCCTAAGTTTTTCCAAAGATATTCATGCGAATAATTGTCGAATCTTAATCAAATACATCATCCAACGGTATATAATCATCTGCTTTTTTCTTTTCCGGATCATTTTCTCTGATGCCTTAGCTACCTTTTCAGGTTTCAGGGTCATGAAAGCAGGAGCTCTTATATTATTGTCTTTGTTATCCTGAAATGATGTTGCCATTGACCCAGGGAGTAATAGTCCTACCTTGATGTTGCAGGGTCTCAACTCCTCACGCAAACCTTCGGTAAAGCCTGCCAAAGCAAATTTGGTTGCAGCGTAAACACTGTTCTCTGCCAGTGATATTTTGCTAAAAAGAGACCCGACATTCAGGATATATCCACAATCGCTCTTTTTGATCAAAGGAAGTAACGCTTTTGTACAATAATAAGCTCCGAAGAAATTGACTTCGAAATGCTTTCTCATTTCCTGATTCGACAGTTTTTCAGAGACTTCATAGGTTCCAAATCCTGCATTGTTGATAAGGACATCAACACATGTAAAATTGTTCTCTATTATTGATCTCATCCGAAGCACCTCCTTTTCGGAAGAAATGTCACATTGGATGATGCAGGGTGCATGAGCTGTCAGTGTTTCTATTTCCGTTTGTACCTTCCGTAAAAGTGATTCGGTACGGGCTATCAGAATAACATTTGCGTTCTTCCGGCTCAGGTGCAGTGCAAGTTCCCTTCCAAGACCCTTAGAAGCACCGGTTATCACGATGTTCTTTCCATCAATTTTCATGTAATTCTCCTGATAGCATATCGTTGGATTTTGGATTCAATTTGTCGGGCATAGATCATTATCCCGATAAAGCCGGCTGTTGAAGCCCCGACGAATCCTCCCACGCCGTGTCCTATAACATTAGAGATAATGGTTTCCGGGAAAGGGATAACATAGTAGTTCAATGCGGCTGTGATTAATCCGCTTACAATTCCTCCCACGGAGGCTATCTTCAGAGCTTCACTAACAATGTCTTTCATGTTCATTTTACCCACATTGCCTTTCATGTTCATTTCACTTACATTGTCTTTCATATTCATTTCACCTCAGTGTTGAGCCTCGACGAACCTTTCGGAAGTTTTTCATCTTCCAGGTACTTCTCGATCAGTTCATCTACCCACTGAATCAGACTGTCAAACAGGAGTTCATATTGCCTCATAATAGATTCAGGACCTACGGGGACATTGGGAAAACTAGCAATATCCTCTCCAACATCTCTTTTTCCACTGTAGAAAAATTGTCTGAGATTCCTCAACATTTCCAATCCGGTACCCTTATCAACAAGGTCCAAATTGAAAACAAAAGCATTAAAATCGAAGTAGATCTTTCCCGGGTTCTCTGAGAACTGGTCCATCAATTCCAAAAGGTATTCAGAACCTGATTCAGTAAGAGTGTAAATCACTTTTTCCGGCATATTTCCTTCTTTTACTGCACTTGTGGAAAGGTAACCTTTTGATGAAAGTTTCTTTAAGTTTTGATAGATGGTCGGAGTGCCCACTTTAAGCCATTTCTTCACGCAGATGTGTTCTACGAATTTTGTAAGCTCATAAGCACTCATCGGTTCTTTTTTTAGTTGTCCGAGTATTATCAGATCGATAGGCGACATATTATTTGTTCTCCCGTTTATCTGAATTGAAGATGCATTATTATAGTATGGTCAATACTACTATGGTCCATCGTAATATAAATAATTATTCATTTGTAGGAAAAAAGAGAGATAGAAAAGGTTTTTTTGCAGGGGTATTCTCATAGGTTCATTGTAGGACTATTTGGAAATGCAGTGGTTACGATGACTTTTAGGTGGCTACACAATAAAATAGTGGAAATTCTAACACATGGTTGATTTTTAAACACAAAAATAATTGTTTTCGAACATCTGTTATTATTTTTTTCCTTAGTTTGATGGATATATTGCCTTTTTTATCTTTTCGTGTTGAGCTCATCCCAAAACCTATTCTATCCCTGCATCGGTCAAAATTTCAGAATTATTTTCATTCTGTGACTTGATTGACTATTTCAGATTCAAGATTCGGAGTGCTGATTTTGAGTTTTGGGATAAGCTCGTAATATATACTATGCAGCGGTTTTCTTCGTCGTCGTCAAAAGCCCAAAATTTCACTTATATTTAATTTCATGCATCTTCGGTTGAGTGAGGAATCGTGATAAATTGCCTCCATTCTCACAACAATTGTCAATAATTTTAATGTGTTGTGGACTGGAACTGGGTATCGATTTCATGTAATAAGGCCAAAATTTAAGGCAGCCTTTTGGTGCAAAATCGATAGCTTTCAGGCAAGAAAATTCCTTAACCGATGACCAATGTATTTAATTTCATAATTTCAGGAATCTTGTCTTTCCATAACGGATTTTGTGAAAAATTATCTCTTGCTTCTTTACTGTAATAAATATTAATCAATATCAAATCTGAGCATGATACGTTATCTAAAAGGTAATAATCTGCTGCTCTTCTGCTGGATAACCATTTTAATATGAACTTGTCATTTTTGAGCTCTGCTATCTTCACAATTCAACCTCTCATATCTTCATAGCATCAATCCCTAAGAGGCTGTCTTAAAATTCAAATCATTTCTACATTTGGGTGGTACGCATTGTTGATCTTAAGTTTACTCCACAAATTAATTAGATCTTACTTATTCGCTCGATGCATAATATCAAATGCATTAGACATCATGGTTAAAATTTAAACTTTAGACATTTAACGGTTCAATTCTACCGTTTTTCAATCCAAATACATGAGTCCTATCCCAATTGTATAATCAAATTGAATTTTAAGACACGCTCTAAGTCTAAATTATGCACAAAACCTTCCGAGAATTTAACGGCAAAACTTACATGCTCGATGAGCTGAGCTATTTCGGACTTGATAAATCCAATGCCGAGAAAAGAAAAGCCATGATAAAAAAGAGCGGGCTTGGGGCCAGATGTATAAAAAAAGCAAATGGCAAATACGTAATATACCGCGAATATACCGGCGATATAAAAGAAGAAGACGGCTCTTCGCTGTTTCGGGTAGGGTAAAAATACTTGCTTTATTATGACATTTCTATACTTGATTTATTCATGTGTGAATCTCACTCGATTCTGATTCAACGTTTTTCAAAAAGGTAAATTCCGGAATATTTCTTTCTTCAATTTTTGTATTGATTTTTCCGAAGGAAAATCAAGAATTCTTTTCTCGTAAAAACTCACGGATTCATTTATCAGGCTTCTATGGTCCGAAATATATTTAGGGAACCTTGAGTCCAGGGTAAATGTGTAAGCCCAGTCTTCTTCCGATCTTATGGACCTTCCAATACTCTGGCACACTGAAATAGCAGTTTTGTATTGATAAAAAAATTTGTCTTTGTCCTTTCTTGTTGAAATGTAAAGATCACTTATATCAGGATACGGAACTTTAATCAAAATTTGAAACCTCGAGGAATCATCTGCAAGGTCTACGCCCTCTGTCATTGAAGGGGTGCAAAGCACGGTAGGTTCAGGGGATTCAAGATGGTGGCTCAGAACCTCGAGCCTGTTTTGCTGGTTGTGTGTTAAAATTCGGGAATGTCCTTCTTTACAATGTGATTTTAAGTATTTCGAGATCTCGGAATTTGATGTATGAATGATTCCTTTATACTTCGGGAACATTGATAATATGACATCCACAGCCGCTACCAGGTTTGTCCACAAAATCCGGTCGTTATTCAGAACCAGGTTTTCAAAATTCAGTTTGCCTATGGAAAGATGATATACTCCATGGTTTTCCGGGGGGAATGTCGAAGGAATCGGGATGAAAACCGTATCTTCAGGATTAAGTCCCATATTCCCGGCAAAGTAAGAACAATCAAGGACAGTGGCAGACAGTATTACACGGATTTTTCCAAACCTGAAGAATTTGCCTTCAGCGTATTCGTTAATGAAAATGGGTCTGAAATTAACGGACTCGATTTCCTTATCTTTTTCTTTTTCTTTGATGTCTATTATCCAGTTGGATGGATTTTTCCAGTATTCTAACAAAAATCTCGCAATTTTGCTATGCAAGTTTACTAATTTATTGAGCCTCTCAACCCTGAGCTGGGCTTCATATTTCGGCCTTTCACTTCGGTCTTTTTGTGATCTGGCAACCAGGGATGAAATATTATCTTCATTACCTTGTTTTTCTTTTAGCCTTGCTTTGCAAACGTCAATTAAATCTTCAATTCTGCTATCAACTTTGTTCCGGATAATTTTTACAATCCTGTGAAGCTCTTTTTCAGGATAATTTAATTTTTCCAGGTTGATAACTTCTTTTGCTATTTCTTCAGGAATCGTTTTTTTAATGTTTTCCAACCAGAACGAATATACTTCCAGCTTTTCCTTCATTGTAAGCTCTATGTCCCCGAGGTCCGGGAAGTTAGAACCCGGAAGAAAGTTTAAATTCCTATTCGAAAACGTGAATTTTATGAAATTCGCGATCTGGAATTCTATGTTATGTCCTTCGTCAGCGATTAAGACTTCCCGTTCCCCAAAGTCGCCCACATAATTGGATTCGATTAAAAAATAATTATAGTTAAAAATCGTGATTGGCGAGTTTAAACCTTTCATCTTCTGGACATAATACTCGCATCTCTCATGTTCCGCAGTTTTCCAGCACAAACCCCCTCTGCTGGAAGAAAAGCCTGCAAAACGACTACTCTGATTGTCTTTACCTTGTTCTTCATAAACCAGATCGCATTTGACGGTTTTTCTGTCACATTCCGGTATTACCTCCAGTTTTTCCAGCATTTTATGCTTTTTATTTTCGCTGTCCTCGTCTTCCTCTTCATCTACCGAAAGCTTGCAAAGGCCTTCAGAACAAGGGTAACCGGACCCATCCTCTCTTTTTTCTCCCATTTCCTTTAATGCTTTACAGGTCCAGTTCCCTCTTCCGGTAACTTCATTTACATATTGGGGATAATCTTCAATGTATTGTTTCTGGAGAGATTTCTGGTTGGTGCAGATGTAGGCACTTTTAAAATACCTGGCAATTGCAATAGACAGCGCAGTTTTTCCCGAACCCGTTGGAGCCTGAATTATAAAATTTATTTTTCCCCTGTCAAGTCCTTCCTGAATTTTATCTAAAACGTATCCCTGATGTCCCCTGAACTCTACATGAGGGAAAAAGTCTTTCATGACCATAGAAATTCCAGTTTAGGTTTATACCTACTGTGCTTATTTATATAGTAAATATGAAACGATATATATACATATGCATAAGCGGCTACCGGAATCACCTACCTTACAGGGACGTCCGCAGAGCTAAAGTTACCATCAGGTAATTCGGGTAATTAGAGTAAATAGGGAAACTGTTTTTCCATTATCCCTAAATTCTAAATATCCCTAGTTCCAATTTGTCTTCATGTCCAGACAAGCTGAGGATTTACTGGTTAGGACTTTAAATGATGTGTCTTCTCTATTTGGAAAGGAGAGGTACAAAAAAGCCCTTGAAAAACTTGATAAAGCCGAAAAACTGGCGGAAAAAACAAAGAGGACGGACATCCTGTGCCGGGTTCTACTGCAAAAGGGAGCGATAATGACTGCCATGGGTAAGCCGGAAGAGGGCCAGGACCTGTACGATAAAGCCCTGGATATTTTCAGGACTTCCGATTTAAATGAGCCAGAGAGTTCTGTTCTTAAATCTACCCTTTCTAATACCTTTAGTGAGCTTGCAAGACACTTTAAAATGACAGATAGTATCGAAAATGCAGAAAAGTGTTACATGAACGAAATAAAAGTCTACGAGATTCTTCTGGAGAAGGATCCCGAAGATGAGGACTCAAACCTGGAAATTGCCAGAATTTTCAAAGCTATTGGGGATCTATATGAGTATTTTAAGCCAGAAGAGATGGACCCCGAAACTGAAAGGCAGTATTACAAAAAAATTCTGGACATAAGGGAGAAAGCCTTTGAACTGCTTCCTGATAGTGAGACCTATATATATGGTCTGGCCAATGCCCTTAGAAATCTTGTTGATTATTATATAATTCGGCAGGACTACGAATCCGCGATCCAACTTCAAGAACGCGTTGTTGAGGTCATGGAGGAACTTATTGATCTTCTGGCAAACTGGAAGGACCTGAAAGCCAAGAGCAATACCTATGACAAATTGGGTTCCCTTTATGCGGAAATAGGAAAAGAGGAGCTTGCACAGGAACAGTATTCAAAAGCCCTTGAATATTATGAGATGATTTTTGATGATGAACTCTGGCCCCTTTCTGTTAAGGCGATGCTGGCTTCCGAACTCATGGAACGCGGAAAGACCCTCCTCCTTTCAAAGAAATACGAGAGTGCAAAAGATTCTATGGATATGGCCCTCGATTTCCTTGAAGGAGTAGATAAAGAAGAACTGGAAGACAGCACAAAAGAATCCCTGGACCTAACATATGTTTTTCTTGGAGAAGGAGATAAGGAAGAGTCGGAAGACTCCGGTTATCTGTCTGAATTGGCTGGAATCTTCAGGGAGTATGCAAAAACTCTCTCAGACTTGAACCGGAATGAAGACGCAGAAGAGTTTACTGCAAAATCGGAAAAAATATTGGGGAAACTGGCTTAAGAGGGGGGGGGAATGAAGCTTCATAAATTTTCTCCAACATCCCCTTTAAGTAACTGTCACAAAACAGATTAGGCAGATTTTTCATAAAGTTGATTTTCAATTGGTGATATCGATCTTGAAAATCAAGGCATCGAATTGAAGCCTGTGCATAGTTTGTTCTGTGACAACTCCTTAGTCTTGCAGAAAGCCGGGATGGTTTATCGGATTGCTTGTTGAGTACAGGGACTCTACCAGCCGATGAAGGTGGGCTGCTTTTACGATTAAGCCGAACATTCCCGTGCAGGACCATGTTCATGAGCGCGATCCTGACCATCGTAGAGTCAAAATCAAAGCCTTCACCATATCAGGCTTGTCTACTGCTTAAAAATGTACCTGTAAGCCATAAACGAAACCTGCCTTCCCGCATGCCGGGTCGCAGATCCTGTCATTGATATCAGGGTCCACAAGCTCGACTATCATTCTGATTATGTGCCGGGGATCCTGAACTGCCCGTTCTTCCCTGCAGTTGCGAGCTGGCTTAAGAGGTATTCGTAAATGTCTCCCTGCACATCCGAAGTCTGCCCTGAAATATTGAGTTCGTCAATAATCCCTACCGCTTCCTGCACAAGGGAAGGCTTCGGGATAATGAACACGGCATCTTTCATATGCTGGGAAAAAAGCGTCTTCTCCCCATCATGAATATTCTTGATAAACGGAAACACAACGTCTCTGACGTGTTTCAGCATCTCCTCAGCAGATTTGTGTTTCCATTCCGACCACCTGCACTCCTCATGCCCTTCAAAAATAGATACATAAGCCTTTCCGGTAGCATTTGCCCGCCTCTGTTCCAGTACGTCCATATCCTCAAGTCTCTTCATGAAAATGAGGTACGACATCTGCTCAATGGACTGCAAGGGGTTGGACAGCCCGCCGCTCCAGAACCTGTCCCAGAGGGCATCTATTTTTGACTTTTTTTCGGGTGGGAGTCTCATGTGATCACTTGTTTTTAACTTATTCTAAGCGTTAATTTTGGGCATTGTGCTTTAAATGTTGTGCTTTGTCACGAAGGTAGAAACTGACGTACCCTTTATTTCATAATAACGAGAAGTTATACTTTTTTTACCGTGAACTTCTGGAAGAAGCGATTTATTCTAACCTATTTTCGGCAGGTAACTTGATTTTTTCCAAGTATTTTTATTGATAGCGTTTTTGTGGGAAAACACATTTTCTTCCACATTAAACATTACTGCAAAAATGGTTCGTTACTTATATAGGACGTAAGATTTGAGTCATATGTTAACCAGCTTCAAGTATATTACAAATTTGCAGAATGTTTTAAAAACAATATCAGCAAAAATATTTAATTCATAATGTCGACCTGCCGAATATAGGTTCTAATACTCTGTGTTCCAAATTTCCTTTATGTCCAAACAGCTTCAAGACTTAATAGATAGGGAATTGATGAATGCTTCCTCTCTTGTTAAAAAAGGAAAGTACGAAAAGGCCCTTGAGAAACTTAATAAAGCTGAAAGATTGGCTGAAAAGGCAAAAAATTCGGAACTTTTTTGTCGAGTCCTGCTTCATAAAGGAGAGATATTGGATTCCATGGAGAAGTCACGTGAAGCGCTGTTGCAGTATGAAAAAGCTCTGGAGATTTCGTTACGCTTTTTTATGAGTGATCCACAGGATTCTTCCTCTCAGCGATGTCTTTATAATTCTATTGATCTCATGGAAAATATTCTTAATAAAATAGATGATGTTTCGGTCGCAGAGAAGTCCTATGAACGCACTAATAAATATTTTGGAAAAGTAATAGGCACATATGAAAAGCTGATTGCTAAATATCCTGAAAACCATTATTACTTAATAAATTATATAATAACAGTGAAGAATTTAAGAGGGTATTTATTAAATGTTGGTAAATCTGAAAAGCAAATCCAGCTTATCAACAGTACTCTGGAAACTTTCAAGGAAATATTAAATATCCAGCCCGAAAATCCGGAAATATTTGAAAAATTAGATGAATTTGTGAAGGATCTGGGAGAAGAATTTCTGGATGATGAGCTTTTTGAAAATGCGAAAAAAATCTATGAGCATCTACAGGGAATTTACAGGGGCCTTCTGGAAAACTATCCCGATAATGAGCTTGTACTTCATTATCTTATTGTCTCCTATGGGTATTTTGGGAATCTATATTCGAGGCAGAGATACCTTGATAGAATTGAAGAGACTTACCGGCCAGCCCTTTCAATAGTAGAAGACAACTTGCGTAAAAACCCTGAAAATACCGCATTTCTTGAGAACCTGGGTAAAATTCACGAGAAAATAGGGGTCACTTATTCGGAAGCGAAAGATCAGGAAAAAGCAAACTCATATTATGAAAAAGCGCTTGCAAACTTTGTGAATCTTAAAGGAAAGGCTTCGGAAGACCCGGATTATCAGGCTGAACTTGGAAAAATTTTTGCCAATTTAGGGGAGCGTTTCGAAACAATAAATCGCATCGAAAATGCAGCAAAATCCTATTTGCATAAAATTGAAATCTATGATTCACTCTTTGAAGAAGATCCAGAGGATGAAGATGTCAAAATGGATAATATCGACACCTTAATGCATATCGGAAACCTCTATGCTGAAGCAGGATATACGGAGCCGGCAAAAAAATATTATGAAAAAGCGATTGAGGGATACGAACGGCTGCTTTCCGAAAACCCGGAGTCGACTGATTTTGAGATTGGCATTTCTGACATCCTCACCGCTCTTGGAGATATGTATGCGAAAGTGGGAGAGGAAGAAACGGAACCTGAAGATGCGGAACTCGAAACTGCACGGGAGTACTACGAAAAGGCCCTCAAACTGAATGAAAAAGAATTTGAACGGTATCCTGATGATTTAACATGCCAGGACGAGCTTATCAGGACTCTTGGCAAGCTTGGAGATTCATTTGCAGTCCAGGACAGGTACGAAGATGTAATTCCATTTTACCGGCGCATTGTCGAGATCAAGGAGCAGGTGGTCAGGGATGACCCCCGGAGATGGCTGGCTGTAAATTCTCTGACTAATTTCCTATATCAGCTGGGGTCCTATTATGGTAAGATTGAAGAAGTGGAACTTGAGAGGAAACAATATTCAAAAGCTGCGGAACTTTACTCAAGAGCTTT
Source organism: Methanosarcina acetivorans C2A (assembly GCF_000007345.1). Classification (NCBI taxonomy): domain Archaea; kingdom Methanobacteriati; phylum Methanobacteriota; class Methanomicrobia; order Methanosarcinales; family Methanosarcinaceae; genus Methanosarcina; species Methanosarcina acetivorans. The sequence goes on from NC_003552.1 coordinate 2,600,531, forward strand.
GCACGATAAAAACCTTCAGCATCAGATAAAAGAAGTGCTGGCTGTTGAAGTTCAGTCACATGGAACAGCCCTCCTTAAATCCGGAAAATATAATGCTGCAAAAGAAGCCCTGGATCTTGCCCTGGAATTCTTTGAAAACCTGTATGAAGAAGACCCGGAAGACGAAGAAAACTATCCTTTCATCTGTGAAGCCCTCTTCCAGAACGGAAATTTGCAAAGAGCCCTGGAAAACTTCGAAGAAGCGGCTAAAAGCTTTGATTCCCTGCTTCCTATTGTGGAAAAACTTCTCGAATCAAACCCGGAAAGTCCAGAAGCTCGTGAAAATGCTGGAGTTACATATACTAATGTTGGAGAAGTATATTCTCTTAACGGGGAGTATGAAAAGTCAAAGCAGGCTTTTGAAAGAGCCCTGACCATAAATGCAGTTCTTCTTGAGGAAGAACCGGATAACTCCCTCTACAAGATAAACCAGGCGCAAACATTTGAGAAATATGCAAAGTTACTCTCAAAACTGGGCAGAAGTGAGGAAGCAGAGGATTACAGCACAAAATCCGAGGAAATATACCGGAAACTGGCTGAAGAGGACAGCGATGAAGGAGACATTAATGAATAAAAATGAATTTTAAGAGCCATGTAGATCCGTGATTTTATGCACAAAACCTTCAGAGAATTTAACGGCAAAACCTATATGCTCGACGAACTGAGCTATTTCGGGCTTGATAAATCCGATGCCGAGAAAAGAAAAAAAATGATCAAAAAGAGCGGGCTTGGGGCCAGATGCATAAAGAAAGCAAATGGTAAATACGTAGTATACCGCGAGTATACCGGCGATATAAAGGAAGAAGACGGCTCTTCACTGTTTCGAGTTGGGTGAAAATACTTCCTCAGTTACAGGTTTCCAGTTCAAAAAAATAAATATGTAGCTTTCGTCTCCGCTTTCAAATCGAGCAGAAACTTCACTGCGTCAGGATGCAGCCCTACTCTGAAACTCATCAGACTTCATCCAGGCTTACAAACTTATCTTTTTCTTCAAGTTTTTTGTACTGGCGCTCCATGAATGCCTCATAATCAACTTCATCCATCAGGCGCTTGAGAATTTCGTTGTAGGTTTCCCCTTTCATGCCATACTTCTTTAGCCTGTCTCTTACGTCTTTTGTGACCGGAATTGTGGTAGCTTCACTCATAATGCTCTTTTAAGTTATTAAAGTTATAAGGACTTATAAGTTACTATTAATTACTTTTAATTAGCAGTTCCTGAAAAATCGAATCAAAATTTATTTCGATCTCTTCTGTCTTTTGGAAAAGATCACTTTCCTTCGTTGAGCGTGGCAGAAACTATTAGCATTACAATATGACTGCACATGTCCGAAAAAGTGTTATCCTATCCTCGAAAAGGGTTTTTAAATTCGCATGGTATCGAAAGCCTCCGCCAGCTTGTCTGGCGGCCCTTCCCCATAAGAAGAAAAAAGTTGAAGGAAGAAGGAGTAAAAAGGCTGAATGCCGAAAGAAAAAGCTTGAAAAAGCAGTAAAGAGAGATAAAAGAAGGAATAAGTTGTTATTTGTCAATTTTTTTACTTAATTGGGTTGTAATTTACCGATTCTCTTCTTTTTTGTCTTTTTATGGGACACGCCGCTCTCCTTCATCGAGCGTGACAAGAACGGTTCGGTAAGCCGAATATAGTTGTACGGGTCAGAGTTCAGTATTCAATTTTTTGCAATTCATGCTTATTAAACCAGCTCTCTTGTAAAGGATTTTTGCATGAGAGCGTCTATTACTTTGCTTTTTCGGGTGGGAGTTTCATGTGATCACTTGTTTTTAACTTAATCATTTATTTTTAATTTATTTTTTAGCTCGTTTTTAATCTGTTTTTAATCTTCTTTTTAACTTGTTTTGAGCATTAGTTTCGGGTATCTGGCTTTAAATGTTGTGCTTTGTTATGAACTTACCTTCGGCAGGTCGATATTTAATTTTTAATAATTTTTTACTGATGGCAATTTTGAAAATGATGTTCAATAATTGTGTGTATTTGTTAAGTTTACATATGACCAATTATTAATCACTCATGCTAAACTTTAAAGAAAAAAAATGATTCAATACTTATATAGGTTGTGAGAGTTGGATCACACGTTAACCAGCTTTAAACATAATAATAGTCATATTATGTTTTAAACGGCATCGGGAAAAATATTTTAATTTATAATGTCGACATGCCGAAATTAAGATGAAGGAAAGATTCGATCTTTTCATAAAAATTAACCTTAGGTGGTAAAAAGTCGGAATCTGAAACTCAAAACCCATCCCAGAAACCTGAAAATAAACCCAATACAATCCTCAAAACAGTTGAAATATTATCCCCCTTCAATATAGAATTTTCGGGAAAAACCTAGAAAAGCTAGCTGGATTTGTTTAATTTGAGGATCTTGGACAAGAATCTAAAAATTTAAAGAAGATCAGGAATTTTTCTTGGAGTGTGAGAGGCTGAAAATTATATAACCTGAACAAAGTGATGGACATGCTGGGATAAAATGAAACATTTTGTGATAATACAAAAATTATTATCCACAATTTTTATTAAAATCATATAATATTCTCTTCATTTCGTCTCTCATAATTAGACAATAAAATTGATCTTTTTCTTTGGCCTTATTATTATTTCTCATCATTATTTTTAATTCTTCACATAATTCATTGTTCAGATTGAAATTAGTTACTATCGAAATTAAATCCAAATCTTCATAGCATGTACATTTAAAAAACTGTCTGAATGTACTGTTTTCGCTATCAGTATTTTTTCTCCTTTCATTCTTGTCTGATATATCACTTGATTTCATAACAAATGCTACAGCTATGGTATCACCATAAAACTCAGTAGTAGCTTTCATGTCATAAATTTCATGACCATGATGATGTCCACCCGTCGTTCCAGTATAATGACCTATAATGTATTTCATACATTTCTTATATATTTCATTTTTAACATCCAAACAGTCGCTACAAGCTTCAACCCCGTGTATTTTCGTACTACATTTTTCTTTCAGGTTGTTCAACTGTTTTTTAAACTCTTCTGTAAATGCACCTTCTGGAAGTTCTACAATCTTTGTAAAGAATCCTAATTCATCAAATTTAACTAAAATAGTTTTAGACACTCTTTTCAACTGATTTGTGTTAATTTCGCTCTCTTTTATTTCTTTTATATGTTCATTATATTCGGACCAATCAATTTTTTTAAGTGATTCTATTAAAGGTGTCGCAAATTCAGGATCAACCGCATTGGCACATCCTAAGTGTCCAAATATTCTTTCTCTAAAAAAAGGATCATTTGATCTATTTTCTGCAACTGGACCATTAGTTTGGATATTATTAACAATTGCTTTTAGATTCTTTTTCTTGTTCCTACCAATACTAACTTTGTCGTTGACCACTAACCCTGTAACTTTTTGTCTTGAGCCTTTTGAAAACATTCTAGTTTTTTCATGATTCACAACAAATCCATCATCCTCAATGATCCCAATAATTTTTTCTTTGTGCATGGGAAGCTTATATGAGCCAGAAATCGTGACATCATCTGCATATCTTGAATACCTAAAATTTCGTCTTGCACAATATTTTGCTATCTTTTTGTCAAGTTTTAAAGCGACCAAGTTGGCTAACATTGGACTTGTAGGTGCACCCTGAGGTAATTTCCAATGATAAGTACAAAGATCAGCAAGTGTCCAAGCAATTTTTTTAGTATACCCAGCCGATTTAAATACATAATAAACAGATCTGAAATTTATGCTTGGGAAAAAATCTTTAATGTCGACACCTAATACCAGATCTTGATTTACATGCACTTTAGCATTAGTAAAAATCGTCTTACCAGGAATGAATCCATGTGCGTAATCGCCAGAATTTAACTTATATAAAATATTGTCTAAAATCCATCTTTGAATATATTTCATTTTTTTAGATGGTGCATTGATTTCCCTAAAATCCCCATTTTTCTTAGGTAGTTTAAATGTAATATATCCTTTCTTTTTGTTTGACAGAAAAAGATTAACTTGTTTAAGCGAAGAATTTGTTAGTTTGCAAAAGTGGTTGATGTCATATATGTAAGGTAAATTTTTTGATTTTAATCGTTTGAAGGACTTGAATTGTTCTTCGTATTCCTCTTCAGTTAGGTTTGGAATTATGCCTTCTTCTGTGTAATTTTTAAACAAGATTTGTAATTTTTCATCTTCTGTTAGTTTATTTTCCACAGACACCACTATAACCAACTTAAAAAAATATATTGATAAATATGTTTTAGTTGCCCTCACTAAATCGTTGGGCGATTTACTGCATGGAATATCCAGTGCAGCCAGGGTACCGGCGGAGCGGATATTTCATGTTTTCGGCCAAAGGTTTACCTTTGCTAAGTATGGCATTTGCATGGTGTAACACCACACATAACTCTCTGGCGAGAGTTAATTCAAAACTGAGGGCAACTGAAGAAATGGAAGTTTACATAATATAAATATTTGACGATGTGAAACAGTTATTAAGGAAAAGTAAGAAAAATGATAACTTTTTTCATTCATATTTATTCACAATGATCCAAAGTAAATCGATCTTTGTGTATCCATCCGCTTTAAAAAGACCTTCCGATGATTGCTGTTAGTAGTAAATGATAACCGAGTAACAAACGCCCCTGCCATCTTGCCTGACGATCTTTTGCTGATTCTCTTCTTTTTTGTCTTTTTATGGGACACGCCGCTCTCCTTCATCGAGCGTGACAAGAACGGTTCAGTAAGCCTAATATGGTTGTAAGGGTCAGAGTTCAGGATTCAATTTCTTAAAACTTCATTTTTATGAAAACAGTTCTCCTGTGAAGGCTTTCTGCATAAGGGAGTCGAAGAGGTTATTGATTTTGAAAGAGGATTGTTGTTGAGATACAGTTGTTTTTTCAATTTGGTGTACCATCTCAGCAAATCTGAGCTGAAGATCAAGAGATGCAATCAAAGCAGGGAAATTTTTCAATTGAGTCGAATTTATGCTTGCAATTCCCGTAGTTTGTTTTGCAGATTTGAGGAAATACATTTTTCCATAGGTGCTACCTATAAGCATACTCAAATACTCAGGAACTAGACATTCTCTGTTGACTCTTACTCTAAATATGTGGTTTTGATGTATACAGGTTGGAATTTGTCTGTTCCAAACAGCACCCCTTCCCAATTTATCGGGATCTCCACCTTCGGTTAGTAAAATATCCCCACCTTGCAGTGCATATTTTTCTACATCTGATGGTAAAACTTCAATCTCTTTAATTTCTGTTAAGTCCAGATAACCATCCTGAACGTTTGCCACTCTCAAATAAGGAACAAAAACAGTAGGCTTTCCAGCAAGTTTTCTTCCCTTTGTAACTCCAGATACGATTTCAGAAACATCTTTCAACTTTATTTCTTTCCAATTTTTAGGATTTACTACCGGATCTCCAAACATCTCCAAAAACACACTCTGAAGAAGCTTCTGCGTCAACTCATCCGCCTGTGCCCGGAGTTTTTTAGTTTCTTCGGCTTTTTTGAGGATGGAGACGATTTTTTGCTGGGTTTCGAGAGGAGGAACTGGGATTTTAATTGTATTCAGCTGTTTTGCAGAAAGGTGTTTTACTGTTACAAACGCGGTTCTATCTTCAATGTCTTTTAGAATTTTCACCAATGACCGGTAAGCGAAATCCGGCAAAAGATCATTTGATTTTAGAGACTTTTTATTATTTTCTGGTTTTTCGTTTTCCCTCTATATCGTGCAAAACAATAAAATTTTAATTATATTGATATATTTTTTCTATTTATGGGAAAAGGAAACATTGCAATAGATAAATCAATGATAAAAACGATAGTTGACGGCAAAATAATAATTCCTTTGCCAAAAGTTTTGGTTGAAAATCGATACTATCCTATGTTCTCTATATTCTCCCCTACTCAGTGTGATAGTTGTGGAAGTAAATTACATGTTAACTCTCATCACACTCGTTTTATTATATCACGTTACGGCACTATATCTCTCAATGTTACATACTGGCTTTGTCCCACTTGTAAGAAACATTATCATGATCGGGTTATTGGTGTTCAGGGTTCTGCAAATTACAGTTCTGAATATTATGATACACAAATAAATGTCAGATACGATGGACGATGCAGTCTGCACAATTCTCGGCGAATTGGGGAAACATATACAGAAGGAGTAATAAATGTCTGTGGAAGAGCTCCTTGTCCCACTTCATTGTGGTTATATGAACAGAAACTAGCAAAACTTTCAAAGCAAGAACTTTTGAACCAAGGAGTTAGCTTTGAAGAAACATTGTATGTTGATGGGAATTGGATCAAGAATGGATGGAAAAAAAAGCTTGAAGAATTTATTGGAACGAAACTCACAAAGAAAGAATGGAAAAAAATGCGATATAAATCTGTTTACGTTGTTGCTACCAAAGAGAAGGTCATTTTAGATTTTGAAGTAACTGAGAGGTTACCAACAATTGAGGCTCTGATGCCTCTTTTTATACGAATAAAGAACCGATTTCCTGAAGATAAAATCAAAAAGATTGTTTCTGATGAGGATAAAGCGATCATTGGAGCCGTAAAAATGGTCTTTCCTGAAGTGACTCATTCTTTTTGTGTGTTTCATCAATTAAAAAACGTTAGTAAGAGGTATTATGAGGAATTCAGTTCTGTTGAAGAGATTCCAGATAACGATAAGATTACCTACAATGAGATATCTCAATTGATACTTTCTGATACGGTTATCAGTGCTGTTGCGCATATTCAGAAGATACGAGAATTTAACTCTGATCTTGAACTTTCTGAAGCGTCTCATAAAGCGATTTCTTATGCCGAAGAGATTTTCAGCAAGAATGTGAGCTTCTTGAAAAAAGGTTTTACACCTGAGACAGATAATACAATGGAACAAATATTTTCTTTGATATGTGATATAGTAGACAAAGTAAGGTCATTCAAAACCGATAATGGACTAACTAATTTTTGTTACAATCTATTTACTTTTTTCAACAAACGGTGTTTCAGCACTGGAAAATGGAAAGGTTTCTCACCTTTAATGAGAGCAAGATTCCAATATGGATAATGCTAGAATTGGAGAATAATTAGTTCTTAAACTTGATGGCTTATAGCTGTAGCTGTCGGAAATTCCCACAAAAATAGTTCCACAATTTGGAAAATTTTGGTGAATGCTTGTGTAAATGAATCAACATTTTTAAATGAGTGAATTGATTTGCTCAAATTGGGATGAAATTTTGTGGTTGTCTTGAAATTGAAGAAAAACCAGAAAAAATTAAAAAGACTCTGATTTTACAATCAGTTTGCAAACTCGCTGGTTCAATAAAGCAGGTTCACCAGTCCATTTTACAATGTTGAATTCTCCATCCATACCAATTAGGATGTCACTATTTTGCACCAGATATGATTCATCATACTCTCCCGCGTAATAAGTTTCTGTGAATCCTTGTTTTAAATTTCTAATCCTAATTATTTTTACACCCTTTCCATCTTCATTAAAATATGAAGACTCGAAGGCTCCACCATAAAAAAAATTAGCTAATTCGCTCAGTTTGTTCCATTCCCATCCTTCAGGCAGTTTGTTTTCCATTTTTCAACCCTTCACATAAACAGATCTTTTTCAACGCCTTTGCAGATGTCGATGAAGGAATTTAATTCTTCCTGAGTGAACATCGGGAAGGGGGAAGTTGTGCCGAAGTTGGTGAAGGGGGGCTGCCAGAGGGTGGAGTATTCGATGTGTTTCTTTTTCAGGAAGACGGTCTGGAGAGTCAGGATGAAGTTGAGCTGGTCTGAGGAGTAGTGCTTATTATTTTCGATTATGTAGGTCTGGAAGGCGTCCTTGATCAGGGCGTCAGGGGCAGGGGAGGAGTAGAGGCCCAGCACCTGGCGGATGAAGTCCACAAGCGAAGCGTGCCGGCTGGGGTAGAGATTGGAAAGGCTGGCGAGGCTGGAAAGCTTCGGGTTGTCAGGGGTGAGGTCTGCGTTCAGGAGGGTTTCTTCAAGCTGCTCAAGGTCATAATCGGTAAGAGGTTCGTTATTTTTGATTTTCCGGACGGCGGGGTGGGTTTCGGCAAGGGCTCTGATGCATGCTTCGACTTCGCGGCGGTAGGCTTCCACATAGGAGGGGTCATTTCCGCCGGAGATCTGCCACTCTTTTCTTTCTGCAATGATGTCACTCATATCGATTACTATCGTTTCGCGGGGTTCTTTTGCCATATAGGGCATGAGGGGAGCGAGGTCGGAGAGGAGGAGCTGCACATCTTCAAAGCTTACGGTTTCCCAGAAGGAGCGAGAAAGCACGTTGTCCATCAGGGCTTCTTTTGCACGGACCGAATCAAGGGTGCGGGGGAGGCGGTCTACCATTTCGGCAATTGAAGTTTTCAGGCGGTCGATTTCTGCCTTATCGTTTTCCAGAAGCGCGTAAGCCAGCTTTTCGCAGCGCAGAGTGAAGGTTGCTTCCTTGAGGTTCACGTCCGGCTTGAACTTCATCAGGGGCATGATTTTCTTCTGCAAGAACTCGACCGGGTCAACTGCGATATTGTCCCAGAGTTTAGGGGATAGGGCTTTTTCCACGTCCTGAAGGTGTTCCCGCACGTTTACCGAATCGCGGGGAAGGGATTCGATATCGGAAATAATCTTTGCCTTCACCTGCTCGGCAGCTTTTTCCGATGCAGGGTCTCTGTGCTGCATCAGTTCTCCGAGCTGTTTGAGCCGGGTCAGGAAAATGCGGTTTGTAATCGCTTCGGCAGACTCATTTTGTACACCTTCGGGGTTCATATTCCAGTATTCAAAATTGTTCCAGAAATCAAAGACCTTGAAATACTCTTTTTTTCCGTCAGGCAACCATTCCCTGTGTTCGCAGGCCCCGTCTGCCCGCGTGCCTCTGCCAAGCATCTGCCAGAACTTGATTTTTGAAAATACGGGTTTTGCAAAGACCAGGTTGCAGACCTCGGGGACATCGATACCGGTGTCCATCATGTCAACTGATATTGCAATCCTCGGGAACGGCTTTTCTTCAAAGTCCTTGATCAACTGCTGGGCTCTTGAGTCTTCAGAGACAATAATCCTTGCCAGCTTTCCTTTATATTCGGGGTAAAGCTTCTCAAAAGCTTCCCAGAGCCTCTTTGCATGCAGTTTTGAGATTGCAAAAAAGATAGTTTTTGCGGGCAGCGTTCCTGCCTGGTCGGTAAGGCAGTTTTCCATAAACTCCCGCACAATTGCTTCGGAAGTGCCCTTGACTGCAATTTTTTTCTCAAGCTCCGTGCCTTCAAAGTTGATTTCATCAGGGTCTATGCCTTTCTTTATCAGTTCTTCCCGTTCGCCTTCGGTCAGGTTTTCAGGCTTTATGCCTTCTATCTGGAAATATGTCCTGGCGCCTGAGATATTCTTCCTGAAATCGCAAAGCACGGCGTCCCGAACAGCGTCCTCATAAGAGTAAAGGGCAGTCGGGATATCGTCGTTGCACTCGAAAAACCTGAAGGTGTCCCTGTCCACCATATCAGCAGGCGTAGCTGTCAGTCCTATCTGGATTGCATCAAGGTAGGTAAAAATCCCTTTCCATTTCGAATAAATTGACCTGTGGGCTTCGTCAGAAAAGATCAGGTCAAACGCTCCGGGAGAAATCCTGTACATCTCGTTTCTGTCTTTCTGGTTGTAAATCTCCTGAAAAGTCTGAATCGTGGAAACGTACAGCCTGCAGTTGGAATTGTAGTTTCCTGAAAGGATAATTTCTTTTGTTTCTTCCGGGAAAAAACGCAGGTATCCCTTCTCATAAGCCTGCTTTCGAAGGGCTTTTCTGTCCGTTAGAAAGAGGACTCTCTGAACCCTGCCTTCCCGAATGAGCTGATCAATAATCGCCATTGCAACCCTGGTTTTTCCAGTTCCGGTCGCCATCACAATAAGGGCTTTCCTGTGCCCTTTGTGTATGTGTTCGACAACCCTTGTCGCGACCTCTATGCTTTTTGCACGGTCTACAATGCTTCCGTCAATATCTATTTCGGCTTCCAGCTCCGAGTTTTTTCTCTGGTAGAGCAGCCTTTCAAGATCTTTCAGGGAATAAAAACCCTTTAGCTGGCGGGGTCCGTAGCGTTCTCTGTCCCATAACCATATCTGATAGCCGTTCGAAAGGAAAATGAAAACTTCTTTCCCTGTCTGTGCTTTTATATCATCAGCATACTCTTCAGCTTGCTTTTGTCCCAGAATAGGGTCTTTAGTTGTTCGCTTGGCTTCGATTATTGCAAGTGGTTTTCCGGTACTGTCCAGCAGCAGATAATCTGCATACTTGCTCTCAGCATCATTTCTGCGGGTTTCGTTAACCTGCTTGTAGTCCTGTTTTTTAAAATCAGATTGTTTTGTGTCAACTTCGAGGACAACTTTTGACCTGTCGTTTACGTCCCAGCCCTGTTCCTTAAGTAAAATATCTATTTTTAGTTTCCTTGTCTGGAACTCGTTCAGGTCGAGCATTTTCACCCTCGAAATACATATTACTAAAAATCTTTTATCAAAGTTCTTTCCGCTTATATAAAAAGATTAGGAATTTATCCAGACCTTTGCTGATATGTATTCAGATATTTGATTCATTTTGTACTGTTTACGAAAATATAAAGAAACACGAGCTAAGCAAATAATCAAAAAATATAAAAAAGTAGAAGAACTACTAATAAAAGTTAGAAGAGACCCCCCTGCCAAATACAGATAATATTTTACCATAATTATATCAGGAGTCCTGAAGTTCTTTCCTGATATTTTGGATTTTCAATTACGGGGTATCTTGCTGTCTGGAATAAATTAGAGGTTTGGGAAATCAGAGGTTTGTAACCGTGAGGTTGGGAATATGGATAAAACCTTGAAAATTTTACTTTATATAGTATTAATTCCTGTGGGTTTAATCGTACTTTTTTATGGGGGGTTTGCTGCACTCCTTATCGGTATGGACCAGGCTTCTTATGACGGAAATGAAATTTACGTAGGACCTATTGATTTTGAGTCGGTGCTTGTAAAAGCAGAGGAATCGGGATACGATATTAGCGGTGATGACAGGCTCAACGAATCAACTTTAATAGAGCCCGGGAATGTCGAAGCCCTTGAAGAGCGGTTTGAGAGCGATTACATGGTGTACAGGGTTGTGTTTTACTACAACGAAAATACGTTCGATGACACTTACCTTGAATTTTGTAAATATGAAGGTCCGGAAGTGATAATTACACTCTGGAACCCCGATCATCCTGATGTATCCGACTTTCCGGATGATTCGTGGATGCTTGAAATGCTGAGGTTGAGTTTAGGGCTGAACGAAAACGGTTCGCAGGAGTTACTTGAGAGACTGAAGCTTGAAAGCTCAAAGCGAGAGTGGGGTGCAGAAGTGAGCACAAACGAAAGTGTAGATTTTCCGGCAGTCTATGCCTACCTGAATCAAAGCAGTACGAGCACTGTTGTCGAATCCGGTATGTGGAATGATGAAGAATTCTACAGGAACGGAACGCAAATAGGATACATAGCTTATGTTATTCCTGAAATTACTGTCAGCACCAGCCACAAATTTAACAAATATACACTTCATGTGAGCAGTTCCGGATTTGTACGTGCAGACATTCTAATGCATAGAGCCAGCGCCGGAAGAAAAATTCCTGAAGATGAATATCAGGCAGTGTTTAAGGAGATGTTTGAAAAACTGGGGCTTCCCGCTGAAAAGGTTGATGAGTTCGAGTTTAGATATACATCGAGTGTGTGGTGAAGTCTTCACACGTTATCTTTTTCTTTTTTCTTATTCTTCATTTTACTGTTTGTTTTCTCTTTTTCTTCTCCTCTTTTCTCCTTCCCAGCTTAAATTAGAGACGTACGGAGATAAAAATTCAATGGGAACGGCTCCAAAAGGGGAGGCTTCAAATTACGTTCAATGAATCCAGGCCCACTTTAATAAAAGTCAATCCGAAGACAATCTGTGCAATTCCAAGAGCCCGGATAATGGATAAGTAATACTTGCTGTTGATAAAAAATTTTGATTTCTCTACAATCAGTGCGACTCCCACCTTTGACCCTACAAGCAGCATATAGAACCCGGCTATGAATAGGATTGTAGCCCAGACGTGGATACTGAAGCTCTTATAAATTATTGGCCCGCCTATGGAGAGCCAGAAGACGTACGGGTGCGGGTTTCCGAAGTTGACAATAACTCCTTTTTTAAGGGCGTCTTTCTTTGCTTCTTTTATTTCAAAGCTGTCCGTTCTGGATTTCAGAGATTCGATTCCTGAGTATATCAGATATGAAGCCCCGAAAAATGCAATAATTCCAATAACAAAATCAGAGCCTGTCAGGTGGGAAAGAACAAACAGTACGGCTAAAATTATTGGCAGGTCCGTAATCAGAGGAGATACTGCAACCTTTATTCCTTCCCACTTGCCGTGCTGCAGAGTCTCAGAAATAGTTACAGCTAAGAGTGGGCCAGGCGATGTCCCTGCAGCAAGACCAAGAAAAGCTCCCATGACTAAATATTCAATAAGATCAAGCATTTGCATCGCTTCTTTTTTCACTTTAGATACTAATCCGGACATCCGATTAGAAAGTACATAATTGTACAATAATGATATGAGAAATACTTTAATGCTATATATAATCCTTTGATTTCATACGGTACTTTAGTTTTAAACCCGGACTTTAGCCCTAAACCGAGCTTTCCGGAAGAAAAAAAGGCGCTTAAGCCTCAACCTTCGAAAAAAGGAGAGCTCCGATTATGCAGACAAGTACTGAGAGTGTGCCTATTACTGCAAGGTCGCTGTAGATTCCAAACGTGCTCATCCCGGAAAGGACTCCCCGGAGCCCGTCCACGCCGTAAGTCAGGGGGTCGATTCTGCTTATAAAGTAGATTGCCGGGGGCAGGTTTTCGAGGGGGAAGAGGGCGCCTGAAAGGAAGAAGATAGGCATGATAAGGAAGTTCATGATCAGCTGAAAACCTTGCATATCTTCCATCGAGGAAGCGATCGTAAGGCCAAGGCCCGTAAAGAAAATGGCTATCAGAGACATGAAAATTAAACCCATCCCAAGACTTGCAAGGCTGGAAATTCTGAAGCCCAGCACATAAGTCAGGCTGAGCACGATCAAGCCCTGGATCATGGCTATAGTTGCGCCTCCGAGGGTTTTTCCGACCATGATTTCCGTCCTGGAGATCGGGGCTACGAAAGTTTCTTTCAGGAACCCGAACTGCCGGTCCCAGATTACCTCAAGTCCGGAAAAGATGGCTGTAAAGAGGATCGACATGGAGACTATTCCCGGAGCCAGGAAGTCCATGTAGTTTCCACCTCCGCTGGCTCTAGTGTACATGGGCCCGAAGCCGAAACCGAAGGCGATCATGAAGAGGAGGGGTTGCCCGAGGGAGCCTAGCAGCCGGGCTTTTGAGCGCCAGTAGTGCTTGAGCTGCCGAAGCCACAGGATGTAGATTACCTCGATCAATGCCCGTGCCTCCTGCCAATTCCCCGCATAAACCGCATTTTATCCCCTCCGTTCCCGTTTTCGTCCCGGATGTCCCTTCCGGTCAGTTTCAGGAAGGATTCTTCTAAGGATTCGGTTTCCGTCCTTTCCATTATCTCTGCCAGGGTCCCGGATTCGATTATTTTCCCGTGGTCGATGATTGCTATTTTGTCTGCCATCGCTTCGGCTTCGTCCATGTAGTGAGTGGTAAGGAAAATCGTCATTTTCCTTTCTTCATTCAACCTTTTTATGTGGTTCCAGATGGACATCCGCGTCTGTGGGTCAAGCCCTACCGTGGGCTCATCCAGAAAAAGGACCTTCGGGTAGTGGACAAGCGCCCGCGCAATCTCAAGCCTCCTTTTCATCCCACCTGAGTACTTTTTCACTAAATCATTCCGCCTGTTCCAGAGCCCGACGATCTCAAGAGCAGTTTTGATCCTCTCTTCCCTTTCGGCTTTGGGAACTTTGTAGATAACGGAGTGGTATTCCATGTTTTCGTAAGCAGTAAGCTCACTGTCCAGGCTGTAGTCCTGAAAGACTATGCCAAAAGAAGAGCGGGCTTTGTCCTGTTCCTTAAGGGCGTTATATCCGTTGATCAGGATTTCTCCTGATGTGGGCCTCAGGACTGTTGTGAGCATCTTGATAGTTGTGGACTTGCCTGCTCCGTTTGGGCCAAGGAAAGCAAAGATCGAACCTGTTTCGACATCAAAACTGATGCCCTTCACTGCGGTAAGATCATCAAATTTTTTTGTCAGGGACTTGACTGAGAGTATGTTTTGCATGACTGAACCTGAAATTCTTTTTTCAATAAGGAAAGGATTAAGTTACATTTAAATCAAAGGAGTTATATTTTCAGATTAAAGGCATCCTGCTCCTGAAAGTTTGAGCAGTTTAAGCTGGAGTTTATATAGAAAATATTTTCTGTTACTGGAAATGAAGACATTACTTATAAATTCTATTATTGAAATCCCCTTTCAATTCCGGAAATCCCATTTTGATTCCAATCTATCATTATCAAGTGGAGTTGTTTCCGGGTACCATGTATATTCAAACCTGTTTATTGCTTTGTTTTTATTTTTCAGAAGGGAAAGGCTTTAAATCTTTGAAGAAATGTGTTATTGAAGATAACAGGAGTTGATTTTCAGGTTTTTGACAGGATATCGGTCACACTTTGGTATTGCTGATAGATTGTACTGCTGATATCTGGATTTTTACTTTTTCGAAGCTGTTTGTTTGATTTACAGCTGATTTACCTTATTGAAAATTTATCAGATACTTATTTCGTATCTGCCTTATAAGCCTATCATAGTAGGCAGGAGCAATAGCATATGAAAAGAAAATGGGAACGGGACCTGGGACTTCAGGGACGGATGCTCTTTACTATGTTCCTTCTGGCGGCAGTTTACCTCTTCTTCCTAGCTTTTCTCTCGTACAGCGGGACCCCGCCAGTGTTTATGCTGCTTTTTGTAGGTGCATTCATGGGCATTCAGTACTTCTATTCGGACAAAATGGTACTCTGGACAACAGGGGCGCATATTGTCTCCGAAAGCGAAGCCCCGCAGCTGCATGATATGGTCACCAGGCTGTGTGTAATAGCCGACATCCCTAAACCGCAGATAGCAATTGTCCAGACCCGGGTGCCGAATGCTTTTGCCACGGGCAGGAGCCCGAATAAAGCCGTTGTTGCGGTCACAACAGGGATTATGGACAAACTCACGCCTGCCGAACTTGAGGCAGTGCTTGCCCACGAACTGAGCCATGTAAAGAACAGGGATATGGCTGTCCTGACAATTGCCAGTTTTATCTCAACCATAGCTTTCTACATTGTCCGCTACAGTCTCTATTTTGGAGGCATGGGAGGAGACAGGCGGCGGGACGGCGGAGGCATTTTACTTGTCTGGCTGGTCTCAATTGCAGTCTGGGTTGTCAGTTTCCTGCTGATCCGTGCCCTTTCCCGCTACAGGGAATTTGCCGCAGACAGGGGATCGGCAATCATCACCGGGCAGCCTGCAAACCTTGCTTCTGCCCTGATGAAGATAAGCGGGCTTATGGATAGAGTGCCGAGTGAGGACCTCAGGAAGGTCGAGGGCATGAATGCCTTCTTCATTATCCCCGCAATCTCGGGCTCTTCGTTCATGGACATCTTTTCCACTCACCCCTCCGTGGAAAAGAGGTTAGCCCAGCTTGAAAAGATGCAGAAGGAAATGAGTTAAACAGGAAAAGCATTAAAAGACAAGAAGAATATGAATCGAATAACAGACAGGGAGCTAAAAATAACAGATAGGAAGCTAAGAATAACAGACAGGAAGCTAAGAACAACAGATAGGAAGCTAAGAATAACAGACAGGAAGCTAAGAATAACAGACAGGAAGCTAAGAACAACAGATAGGAAGCTAAGAATAACAGACAGGAAGCTAAGAATAACAGACAGGAAGCTAAGAACAACAGATAGGAAGCTAAGAATAACAGACAGGAAGCTAAGAATAACAGACAGGAAGATATTCAACAAATGATATGGTTTTCAGAGGAGATAGGTTAAAATGGGTTTGCGGGATTTTATGGATGCGGTCATGGGCCGTAGCAGGCTTCCGAAAGCAAAAAGTGACAAACTTTTTGCAATCTCAACAGCCAGGATTACCCTTGAAAGCAGTCTGGGCTTAAAACCCTCAGGATACGCAGGAATCTGTTTCAAGTCGATAGGAGCTACATCCTATGAATCCGCCAGAAATGAGATCGAAGAGCTTCTGGAGAACAGCTCAAAGGAAACACAAACCGAGTTCAGGATGGAAAAAGACGAGTTCGATTTCCTCTGGGCTATTTTCAGGGACCCTGATTTCGAAGACCTGGTTGCAAATATCTACCTCGTAAGCCAGACCCTCGAAGACCGCGGCTTTGGTGAGCAGATCCTCTGTGCCATTTACAGGTTTGACAGTGAGCCTGAAGCAGGAACAGCCGGGCACGGGACAAAAACAGGAGCCGGAAAAGCAGTTTACTGGATCTATAACTTTAAACAGGGGACTTACTACCCCTTTATTCCGCTTTCCAACAGGCAGAGGGACAGTCCATTTGAGTTCAGGCTCAGATCCGCAATGGAAAGGGAAATGCCTGTCGAAAAAAGCGTGGAAAAATGGTACCCTCTCTGGGGAATCCCCTTTTAATGACGGTCAGACTTTTACGGTCAGACTTTTATAATTTGCAGACCTGAAGAATTGGAGGAATTTAAATTTTCTTTTACTTTTTAAAGCTTTAAATTTAGCTTCTATTAAATGAAAGTTTATATACAAACAGGATATATTTTAATAAAAAAGGACAGTCTGGTTTCCGATGCTTCTCTTTGGACACCTGGGCGTTACGCTCGGTATATTTTTCGGGCTTGGGATTTTCATACCTAGGTTGAGGACTATCATAGATCCGCGCTATCTGGCAATCGGAGCTATCCTGCCCGATTTGATAGACAAGCCGATAGGCGAAATAATCTTTGCTTCAACTTTTTCAAGTGGCCGCATTATAGGTCATACCCTGCTTTTTTCCCTTCTTCTCTTTATGATAGGTTTGTACATATACCAAAGAAACAGGGACATCCGGGGTCTCTCTCTTACGGCCGGCTCCTTCTTACATCTCTTTGAAGACCAGATGTGGTTCGATCCTCAAACTTTCCTCTGGCCCCTTTTCGGCTGGAGTTTTCCCAGAGAATCCAGGGATTATATCGGACTGGAACACCTTCTGGATATGTTTGAAGCCTCTTTCCACCTTGATTTTCTGCAAAGCCATGTAATTGAAATCCTGGGCCTGGCAATAGGGTTCGTTCTTGCTTATTACCTGTCGAAAAAATTGATTGGAAATGAAGAACTCTGAAAGTGTGGAAGAAAAAAACTCTGCTGAGATCGGAAGAAAAAAACTCTGCTGAGATCGGAAGAGAAGAACTCTGGTAATATTGAGTTAAAAGTCATGAAAATATTGAAAGAGAAAAGCCCTGATGAGGTCGTAAAAAAGCAGTTCATAAGGTCAGAATGAATTTAACGATGAAATAACCGCATATTATGAAGCCTGTTAGGTAAAGTCCTGCTGTCAGAGTATTCGGTTTTTCATATCTTTTTTTCATTCTTTTTCCTCTGAGTTTCTCTGCATGATTTATTCTCCTCTTATTCTCCTCTTATTCTCTTCTTATTCTCCTCTTCAGACTTCCTTCAGATTTCTTTCAGGATATTACATTTATTCTAGTCTGACCCTGTTATACAACTTTTGTACGAGGTTCTATTTTATACTTTTGAAACGGGCTTTTTGTTTAAGAGCACAAGGAGAACGCCCAGCCAGGCAACACAAATACTATCGATGACGATTATTTTTCGCAGAACACTTCCGTTAAATGTCTTTTTCCATACGGAAACATATTCGCCGGAAATGTAATTTTCAGCAGGATATTCTTGAAAAAGCCTGTCCAGCACCGACTTTTCCGAGCCGTCCGCTGTAAAGATAAAGATTTCATTTACATATTCCGGATGAAAATATTCATTCGTTTTCTTGTAGTCGATATTTCTTATTACAAATTCATTAAAAGCTTCCGCATCATACTGATAGAGTCCGTAGTTTCTTTTTGCGTCAAAGGAGATGTAACAGATATCATAGCTGTTTATGCCCACGATGGTATAGGTTTCATTTTCATAGTTTACCTTGCTGCCGATTGTCCGGGTCAGCATTTCATCGGTGTATGCAAAGTGCTTTTCCAGCAATTTCTTTGAAATTGTAATTTCGTGGGCTCCGTCCCGAGGAAGCCTGCCTTCTTCCAGGTCTTCTGTCCCGTAGGGAATAACAGTCTGATTAAGGTAATCCTGTGCTATAGCTTCAGGCACTGCAATGAGATTCAATTTATCCGGTAATCTGCCTTCGCTTGCAGCTGTATAAATAATGGGATCTAAATAACCGGTATCATAAAGAATTACGTTTTCAACCCCATCCATTGAAGCAATATCAGGTATGTCTTCGTATGCTATCATCCGATCATAGTTCTCGGGATCGATATTCAATCCGGCCCCTCTGACATAAACTGCATTAAGGTCCCCATATGTGTAGTCTGCCTGATAGATAGCAATGATGTTGCCTGGGGGTATGGTGTCCGTACAATAATCAGAGGTAATTTGAGAATATGTGAACAGGGATAAGGCTGTGATAATAAGTACTGTTAGTAAAACTGACAGAATTTTGATTTTTTTATTTTTGGGGATAATTTTTAGCCAACTCCGTGCTGCTAAAAGAGGACTTTATCATAATATTCAGTAGATTCCACTCTATAGATATTAATCTTGTTTTTTGTTTACTGGTCCGTTACTATATACTTGTTTCCTGTGATCCGATCGCGAGTTTTTTAGCAGGATGAATCACGGTGTGGGTTATGGAGATATACAGACTTCTTGGGCCTACCCTGCTCTTTAAGGTCAGGGGGGTTAGCCCATTATATGGCAGGGAAAAAAGAAGAAATTGATATTTCAATTCCCTTCATCTTCACCGTTAATTGTAGCCATTATTTCTTTGAAACTTGCCAGTGAAGCCTCCATATTCTCAATTATCTCATTTGCGAGAATATCAGGGTCAGGAAGGTTATCGAGGTCAGCGAGGCTTTTGTCTTTGAGCCAGAAGATGTCCAGGTTCGTCTTATCCCTTGCTACAATTTCATCATAGCTGAATTTCCTGAACCTGCCTTCTGTAGCTTCTTCACTCCAGGTTTCTTTGCGGCTGAAGTGGATTTCAGGGTTGTAACATTTAATAAAGTCTTCCAGATCGGAATATTTCATAGGGTTTTTCTTCAAGGTGTGATGCACATTGGTGCGGTAATCGTAGATCCAGACTTCTTTTGTCCAGGGGTTTTTTGATGCGGGTTTTGCTTCAAAGAAAAGCACGTTCGCCTTTACACCATTTGCATAGAAAATGCCTGTCGGCAGGCGCAGGATTGTGTGCAGGTCGGTAGTTTCGAGAAGTTTTTTGCGGATGGTCTCTCCTGCTCCGCCTTCAAAAAGAACATTGTCCGGCAGTACCACCGCTGCCTGCCCGCCGGTCTTGAGGATCGTATGGATGTGCTGCAAAAAGTTGAGCTGCTTGTTGCTTGTGCTTGTCCAGAAGTCCTGGCGGTTGTATGTGAGGTCTTCTTTTTCCTGCTCGCCTTCTTCGTTTGTGAAGGTCATGCTGCTTTTCTTTCCAAAAGGCGGGTTTGTGAGGATGTAATCGTAACGGTAGCCCGGATCGGCTATGAGTGCATCGGAATTGGAGATCATGGGCTCCCCGTCTATTTCCCCGATGTTGTGCAGGAACATGTTCATTAAAGCAAGCCGCCTGGTCCCGGCAACGATTTCATTTCCGCCAAAGGTTTTGTTTTTCAGGAAGCGGCTCTGCTCCCGGTCCAGCCGGTAATTTGATGTCAGGAAGTCGTAGGCTGCTAAAAAGAACCCGCCTGTGCCGCAGCAGGGATCCCCTATTGTTTTCATGGGCTCGGGCCGGAGGCACTGCACCATTACCTTGATGAGCGGCCTCGGGGTGAAATACTGCCCGGCTCCGCTTTTCGTATCTTCGGCGTTCTTCTGCAGGAGCCCTTCGTAAATCTCTCCTTTTGTGTCCACACCCATCATGACCCAGCTTTCCTTGTCGATCATATCAATGATCTTGTAGAGCATGGCAGGGTCGCTGACCTTATTCTGGGCTTTGAGGAAGATCTGCCCGAGCATCCCCGGCTTTTGCCCGAGTTCTTCTAACAGCTCTTTGTAGCGGGTATCGAGTTCAGCCCCACGCTGCTGTTTCAGATTATCCCAGGTGTATTTCTCCGGGATGCCTATATCCCTGTTGTACGGCGGCTTCCTGTACTCTTCCGCCATTTTCAGGAATATGAGGTAGGTCAACTGCTCCAGATAATCTCCGTAGCTCACGCCCCCGTCCCTCAGGACGTTGCAGAAGCTCCAGACTTTGGAAACGATGGATGAGGTGTTTTCAGACATGGTTTGGACTCTTGGGTTTGGAATAATATTTTTGTTTTTGCTTCCTTACGAAACTTGATTTTCAATATCTATTGCCGGCTTGCGCGGTAGCTTACGCGGTAACTTGCTCGGTAACTTGGGGGGTAGCTTGAGGGGTAGCTTGAGGGGTAGCTTGAGGGGGTAATCTATGGTATCATTTACGGTATCATTTACGGTATCATTTACGGTATCATTTACGGTATCACTTACAGTATCATTAATCAACAGGCGATATCCTTTGACTCTGTAGTTTGCATTTTTGTTTCCTGCTCCCTCAATTGCTCCTTCAATTGCACCCTCAATTGCACCCTCAATTGCACCCTCAGTTTTCTCACCAGCAACAGGAGTAATCATTTTACAAATCAAAGTTCAGAACTCATCAGATAATATACTTCTTAATTCAGCTTTTAGCTTTTTTTCAACAGATAAGTGACCATCAAGTGACCAGAAAGGAACATCTACAGCTTTGATTTTGATAGTTTCATCCTTAGTTCCTTTATAAATCAAAAACACAGAATCATCTGCCGGCTTATCAGAGGTATTCGGATAGATAAGCAGTACTTTATCTGTTCCCCGCCTGTAGGCATAGCTAATCATTTGATACATATCAGTTTGAGCTATTCCTTTCTTTGAATCGCATTTTTCCAGGTTCCACCTCGGCTTGTATTTGGTGTCAATAATTATCTGCTCTTCTGTTTTTTTATTTGTGAGCAGGATGTCGTGTTGAAGATTAAACGTATTCGGGCTGGTATGCAGGTAAAGGTCTGACTTCTGAGGCTCCACTTTGAATGTATTACTGAAGTGTTTCCGGATGTAGCCCGAGATAAAATCTTCAAAAATATATTCCATCGGAAATAGCAAGCTCCAGTTTTTGAACTCATACTCCTGATAAGAATACACCTGATTTTTCAGTATCATGCAGCAGATCTGAATTACATCTTCGTAATCGCTATACATCGAAGGTATCCGGATAGTCTGGAGCTGCTGTACGGAACAGACCCGGTCATCCACTTCGTCCAGCATAAAGATGATTTCATTCAGGATTCTCTGTGTTTCGATGACCCTGGTTTTAGAGAGCATTAACCTGGTACAGTATTTGATTGTCCGGTTTAACAGGTTATCAAATATGAACGGCTCATAGTCGCAGTCAATCATATGGTAATTTCCGCAGGACATTCTGGCCGCATACCGGTCAAAGTTTATTCTCCCTCTGGGCGTGAACAAAGCTTCCTGTACCTCTTCATAAGCAGAATAAGGCCGAAGGCTGATTACTTCACAAATCTGTTTTGCGAATAAATACAGAATTAACTCAGGTAGTTCAAAATCGAAACGGTCAAGAGATGCCTGATTAAACGGGAACTTTACTTTTCTACAGTAACTGAACCAGTAGAATAAATGGCGGTGCATCAGCTCTTTGATTTTTCTTGTTTCAGGCTCTTTAAGCTCGTTTTGAAAAACCTTTGGATATATTTCAATATTAGAGTTTTCAAAGTGAATGAACCCGATGTAATTCCTTGCTCTGGCGAAGTTTCCGTCAAAACTCAGGAAAGGCTGATATTTTGAACTTGAACCTGAATTTGAGCCTGAATCCGGATTTTCATCTTCATGCTGGGCTGGCCAGATTTCTTTATACTCTTTCCATAAGGAGCATAAATACGATTCAAGATCTTTACGGTTATCAACGACAAACTGCCTGCCGTATTCGAATGTAGTATTCATGATTACCGTTTAATTTACTGCTTGATCTGCGGTTTGATTTCCCAGCCATATTTCTCAGTATCGTACTTAACGAACCATTTACTCCCTTTGAATATTTCTTCGACAATCTCTGTTTTGCCAGAGAAATATTCCATAAGCAGGGGTATCACTTTGTTCTGAAGCACTTTGGAAGTTTCCGGAGGTTCGTCACCGTTCATGAAATACCCGTGGCCAATTAAGTAATCTGCAGACTTCTTACGGTTATATATCTCATTATTGATGTATCTCAGAATCTCTCCGCTGAGCCCGTCTACTTTACTGTAATCAGGGAAATAACCCTGGAATTCAAAGCGCCTTCGCAATGCGATATCAATCATTGCTATTGATTTGTCGGCGGTATTCATGGTTCCTATGACGTAAACATTAGGCGGGATTCCAAAACCTGTTTCTTCCCCAGGGATACTGAGCCTCAGTTCGTTTTTAGCCCCGAGGCGTTTATCTTCCTCTAACAATGTGATGAGCTCTCCAAATACTTTTGAGATATTGGCTCTGTTGATTTCATCAATTATGAGAACATATCTCTCCAAGGGAACTTCTGGCTGATCCAGAGATTGCAGATAATTCTGCTTTGCCCTTTTACAAATCCTGTAGAATATGCCTTCTTTGCGCCGGAATTTCAAAGTTGAAGCTTCATCAAGGTCAGGCCGAATGCCAATCATGAAGTCTTCATAACTGTAGTTTTGATGAAAAGTAATAAACTCAATTTGTCCTTCTTCCCTCAGAACATCAAATACTTTTTTATTTTCCTGGTGACTTGCTTTATTTCCAGTTATAATTTCAACTGAGAGGTCGATCGTATTGTATGTCTTTCCAGTACCCGGAGGCCCATATAATATGATGTTGCAGGGGAACTTTGGAAATTTTACATTTATTTCGGGAGGGTCTTTATTATCTGAAACAAACTCCACTCCAAAATAAGGCTTAAAAAGATTCTCATTTGCTTCGTTGAGATTTTCAGGAGTAATTTCAAATAAAGTACTATTTGCGCTGGGGTAGAAAAATTTTCTTTGTTCTTTCAACTCATACGGATTTGTCTTTATTGCAG
The DNA here is from genome assembly GCF_000007345.1 of Methanosarcina acetivorans C2A. Classification (NCBI taxonomy): domain Archaea; kingdom Methanobacteriati; phylum Methanobacteriota; class Methanomicrobia; order Methanosarcinales; family Methanosarcinaceae; genus Methanosarcina; species Methanosarcina acetivorans. The sequence goes on from NC_003552.1 coordinate 2,623,823, forward strand.
TTTTAATGTATTCTACTTCTCTGTAGAGCCAATTCTTCTCATTTATAATATATTCTGGAACATATTCCCATGAGTCGGATTTGACTTTTGCTATTGCAAAAAGTTCATCCCCGCCTACAGTGATATATAAGTAATCACCCACATGTAGTCCATTTTTAAATCTCTCAGCTTGACCCTTTTTAGTAGTTTCATGAAGAACAGCCCAGTTATTTTGTTTAAATGTATTAAGAATACTTGCATATTTTTTAGCTTTAAATTCCCCATGAGACATTTTATACAGTTTTTTACCTTCTAATGGAATCGTTAATATGTCTTGATTATTTTCACCTGCTGACGGCACAGTTAATATATTTTCTTCAGGCCCATCTTTCAGGACCAATTCTTTATTTTCTTCAAAAAGAGAAATTAATGCTTCAAAGTCAAAATTGGAAGAATCTCTTTCTTCTGGCCCTTTTATATAATTATTAGGATGATGATAAACACCATACTCAATCTTCCCATCTAGAAAATTGACAAAAAGCTGTATTGCTGTAGACTGTGATTTGTGTTTACTGTTATAAATTGCCAACCATAATCTATCGGTCCCTGAATATCTGGCGCCCTGAAAGTCGACAAACTTTTGATTAACTTTTCCTTTTAACTGTAATCGTTCGATTATCTCATTTATGAATTGCTCTATAAATTCCCTGACCGATTTGTGCCCGTAAGAAGTAATGAATGGATGAAATATAGAAAATGGCTTTTGATACGCTACAAATTTCCCTTCATTTCCGGTACGATGTTTAAGAATAAACTCATCAAATGTTTGTTCATCCAGTTTATTCCCATCTAGCAGATATTTTAACACATCTTTACGTAGATCTGTAACCGGCCCTGATTTCGATCTATACTCATAATCTAGTGGAGCCAGATCCTCATTAGATAGACTATTGAGTTTTTCGATTAAGGCATTTTTATCCTCATAAAGTTTGGATATCTCTTTAGATGTATCACATACTAGCTGGATACCTTTTTTGATCTCATCTTCTCTCATAAGAACTACTTCCGGTTTAGATCACTCGATAATTATTTTCTTGCTCTTTCCGACTTTACTCTCTCCAGCAAAACCTCAGCCGGTTCCCAATCCTCTGCCCCACGAACCTCTTCCAGTTCCCTTTCATTGAGCAATTTCCCCTCAAACGCTTTTTTCAAAATACTCTGCCGCAGTGCTTCGGCTTTTTCCAGATTTGTTTCAATATCCTGCTCTATCTTATCGCAGACTGAAAGGCGGGTTTCGATTTCCTGAACGATATCTTGTTGTTCGGGAAGAGAACAAAGAGGAATTAAAAGATTTTCCAAGATGTTTAAATTGATATTTTTCTGGGCAGTTGCTGGTGCGAATGATTCAATTTTTGATTGATTAGCCTTAAAAAAATAGTACACGTATTCTTTACCAACTAAACTTTCTATAGCTGTAAAACCAACGATACTGTCGGGAAAACATCCCTCAAAACCAAGAAAAGCAGTTTCAGCAATATTTGCAGCAATTGTAATGCATAATGTTCCTTTTGGCCATAACTTGCTTTGAGCTAACCCAACATCGGAGTATGTTTTTTCAAAAGATTTGATAGTATGATTGGCTGCTTTTACCTCACCGGTTTGAATAAAAGGGTATTTCCCTCCGAAAAGTGTTTTGTCATTTCTTGGTCTATGTTTTGATTTCCCTCTCCCCAAATCCCCAAGGTAATCCAACTTTACCCACATCCATTCTTTTGGTATCATTGGTAACTCTACCAATTCCGCATTAGTAGGAGGTTTAATTATTTTCACCTTTTTGCCGGTATCCTTTGCAACTTCTTCTCTCTCTTTCCTGATTCGTTCCAGCAACTCCCCCGCATCCGGCAAATCCACTTGCTGCTCCCGCCATTTTTTCGTAAGCTCCCCTTCAAATGCTTTCTTCAGCACCGCCTGCCGATAAACTTTGAGCTGTTCCTGTGCCAGTTTGAGGTTGGCAATGCCGTTGTCCAGTTCGCTGAAGAGTTGTTCGATTTTGAAGACTATGGCGCGTTGTTCCTCTAATGAACATAATCCAATAACATGATCAAGAATATGATTTTTTGACAAGCCAGGTATATCACCCTGAGCTTTCATTATCAACACATCAATTTGATGTTTTATAGCGTGAAGTGTATATTTGAAATCAACTTTAGAAGATGGCAAAAAGGCATAAATATCACGGCCAATTGCACAAGAAACACCTGGAAATATTTTTCCAACGCCAGCTCCTTTGACAGTAATAAAAATGCAACCCTCTGGTACTAAACGTTTAGGAAATTCAGTCCACTTTGTTTCTTTAATTTTACTCCCATCCCATTGCTCAGGACCAGTAACATAGGGAACACCGCGCTTTTCTTGATTCACTTCTGCAATTGAAGGGGATTGACCACAGAATAGCTCTCCGGCGGAATCAAGTCTAATCCATACCCATCCCTCGGGAAGCTTTGGTAATTCAGAAATTTCGGCTTCAGTTAAAGATTTAATCGTTTTCATCTTAATCAGTCAAAGCCTCTTTTACTTGTTAATAACATCGTTCACGAGCCGGAGTATTTTCACCCAACTTTTCACCCAACTTTTCACCCAACTTTTCACCCAACTTTTCACCCAACTTTTCACCCAATTTACTCTCAGGAGTTAAGTTCTCTGTTTTCCAGATTAACTTCCCAATAGCCACCTTTATCTGGACCTATCCTTTTTAAAAGTCCTTTGTCTTTGAGATTTGCAATCTGTTTTTCAACTGCACGCGAACTAATCCCTAATAGTGTGGCTAGTTCCTGAGCAGAAATGTATTTATTTTCTGAGATAAAGTGGAGTATTTTCTCCGAACTTTTCTCCGAACTTTTCTCCGAACTTTTCTCCGAACCTTCACTTAACTCAATTTCAGAAATTGCTTTCAACCTTCGGAAAATGACGGAAAAACCACTATCAAAAGAGAACTCCACCGAGGACCTTTCATTTTCAGCCACAGCCTGTTTAATCCGGTTTATTCCGGTGCCGACCTTTTCGATGTAATTTATGCGGTTTAAGAGGGATGCAATAAGCGGATTGCGGGCAACGCTCTTGCGTCCGAAATCCGAAGGTTTCAGGCCGCTTGGCAGTCCGCCGGGATTGGAGATCTCAACTCTGTCATCAAAAACCTCGATAAGTACGTTTCCGCTTTTGTCAAAATAGTCACGGTGACAGACAGCGTTAATAATGGCTTCCCTGAGGGCTACATCCGGAATATCGGGGATCTCTTCCCGCTGCAATTTCTCAATCTTATACTGCACATTTGTGTGCCTTTTGACGAAAAGAATTGCATTGTTAATGTTTTCAACAATATTTCCCTTGAAATCCTTCTTATCAAGGATATTCACTTTTTCCGTTCCCTTATACAAAACACAGACAACAATTGCATGATTTAACAGAAAATCGATGTCTCTGGCAAAGAACAAAACTCCGGCATTGGTAAATTTTCCATCCTCAGTTATGCAATCTAGATTTTTGAGCAAAGTCATTCTGTCAATAGAATGGGTGATTCCTGCCAGATTAAGGAAGGTTTCAAATGCCTTTTCATCAAAATCTGATTCAAAAACCGCTTTATCGTTTTTCAGCTCATCAAAATGGACCCTGCCCTCTTTCTGGAAAAACTCGATAATCTCATTGCGGGTAAGTTTCTGGGAATTTGCCCCGTTTCGAATAAAGAACCCTCTGGAACAGGCGTAAGGTTTGTCGTTTCCGTCCAGTACATCAACTATGATAAGGTTATCTTTGATTTCTATGCCAACATTAAGATTGGGCTGCAATTGTCTGAGGGAGTCCTGAATTCTCGATCTAAAATTATTATCGGTATTTATTCCCTTTATAATTCCTTTATCGGAAACTCCGAGGATAACCTTACCTCCACTGGAATTGGCAAAAGCACAAACCTCCTCGATAAACGATTTATCAAGAGATTCTTTAAACTCGATGTGATACCCTTCTCCAGCTTCAATAATCTCCTCTATCCAACTATTCATACTCACGCCGCCAGTGCCTCGTTGAATTATGTATCAGAACTTTTCACCCCACTTTTCATCCGGCCATCACCCAAATTTTCATCCAACCCGTTCTTCTCATTTCATTTTCATGCTGACAGTGCCTCATTCAATTCACTGATAACCGTATTCATCTCGTCCCCGAAAAGCTGGTACATCCTGCCGCGCCCGCCAAGAGCATCAAAGGGGGTGTAATCAAGGTCCTCGATTTCCAGATGGAAGCTTGTTGCAACATAATCTTTAATCATACGGAGCCATTTCATCTGGTCTTCACTGAACTTAAGGGTTCCAGCCTGTTTTTTGAATACCCAGTCCTGGAAGTTGCGGTTCACGGTCTGGTCGTATGGGGTCAGTACGGGATCGATTTCGGTTATCCTGCGGATTAAGGAGACGAGAGCCGTGAGTTCGTTTTTCGGGGAGTTTCCGTTCACCTTTTCGAGCTGTTCGTAAGCCTTCCAGATCCTGAAAGGGGCAAAGTGGGGTTTTTCGAGTTTCAGTTTGTCCAGCACTTCTTTTATCATCGTAAAGGTGACTTCCCTGCGCTGGTAAGGCTGGTTGTAGAAAATTCTCAGGGCTGTGATCTCTTCCTTATTAGCTTCCAGATATGTCTTAAAGTCGCTGACCAGCTCATCTGCCCTTACCACAGCGTCTTTGTCCCACTCGGCCCTGTGGACGGTGTCGGTGTTCACTGTATCGATAATCTGTTCATGGACTCTGCGGACGTTTTCGATGTACTCGTTCAGCTCGCCGGAAAAAGTGGACCTGGCAATATCAATCAGCTTTTCCTGTGCCTTTTTCTTTGCCTCAGCGTCCTGAATTTCCGGATGGAGCTGTTTGATTTCGGAGGCGTGGAGGTCGATAATATCAGGGTTATACGCATAGAGCAGGTCCCTGACAGTCTGGTTGATGGTCTTTCCGTTCGCTTTTTCCGCAAAGGTGACTCTTTCATCATCGCTTAGCTGCCGGTCCAGCCTTGCCAGCCTGTTAGCCAGGGAAACATAAAGGTCTTCGTCCTGTGCGCCAAAAGTCACTGCTGCAAGCAGGTCTTTCAGAGATGTGCTTTTCTTACGCTCCAGAGGCCGGCTGTCGGTTTTCATCGTTTTTGTAACGCCAACTGCGTCCACAACCACAAAATGCGTCTTGTCCGAAACTGCTGAAGGAGTCACTTTTTTCAGGTCATCGTAGCCCAGGGTCCGCGTGCCTCTGCCCTTCATCTGCTCGAAATAGTTCCGGCTTTTGACGTCCCTCATGAAAAGCAGGCATTCCAGCGGCTTGACATCCGTGCCCGTGGCGATCATGTCCACTGTAACTGCTATTCTGGGGTCGTATTCATTGCGGAAAGCTGATAATATTGATTTTGGGTCTTCTTCGGCTTTATAGGTCACTTTCTTGCAAAAAGCATTGCCTTCCGCAAACTCTTCCCTGACTACATTGATAATATCATCGGCATGGCTGTCGTTCTTGGCAAAAATCAGGGTTTTCGGGACTTCCTTTCTACCGGGGAAGATCTCAGTCAGCTTTTCCTTAAAAGTCCGTATCACATGCCGTATCTGGCTTGGGTTGACCACGTCCCGGTCCAGTTTCCGGGCATCATAGTTGAACTCTTCATCAAGCTGTTCCCAGCGTTTTTTGCGGGTAAGCTTTTCCCGCTTGTCCACAAATTCCTTTGCAGCAATCTTTGCCCCGTTTTTGCTGATTTCAGTCTCAATGGTATACACATCATAACCCACATTCACGCCATCTGCAACAGCATCTTCATGGCTGTACTCGCTAACAACGTTTTCATTGAAAAACCCGAAAGTGCGTTTGTCCGGTGTTGCTGTCAGGCCTATTAGAAAAGCATCGAAATAGTCCAGCACCTGCTGCCACAGATTGTATATAGAACGGTGGCACTCGTCTATGACGATAAAATCAAATTCTTCAACGGGAACCTTTTCATTATACACAACCGGAAGCGGCTCCCTTGGCTGCCAACCCCTCTCGGCAGGATTTTCTTCTTCAATTTTCTCGTCCAGCTCTTCGCCCTTCAGGATGGAGTAAATCCGCTGGATTGTGGAAATGCACACCTGACTGTCCGAAGAGATATAACTGGAACGCAGGCGCTGCACATTATACAGCTCGGTAAATTTGCGGTTATCGTCATTGGGTACATAGGCCATGAATTCCTGTTCTGCCTGTTCACCAAGGTTTTTGGTATCAACAAGGAAGAGCACCTTTTTTGCATCCGCAAATTTCAGTAATCGGTAAATGAAGGTTATGGCAGTATAGGTCTTTCCGGAACCTGTAGCCATCTGGACAAGAGCTCTCGGGCGGTTGTCCTTAAAGGACTTTTCAAGCTTTGAGATCGCTGTTATCTGGCAGTCCCGCAGCCCGTCGGTAAGGAGTTCAGGAATGTCGAGCAGCCTTTCCCGCAGGGGTTTCTTTTTTAAGTATTCATCAAAAGTTTCCGGGCTGAAAAAAGAAAAAACAGGTCTTGACCTCGGTTTGGGGTCGCGAAAATCTGTGAACCGTGTAATTTCCCCTGTACTTTCATATACAAAAGGAAGGGGGTCATTGTTAAGGTATTTTAGCTTACTTGAAGCATACTCGGATGATTGTTCTTCTACGGCAGTTAATCGGTGGCCTTCCTCGTCTCTTTTTGCCTCAATTATCCCGACTGGCTTTTTATCAACAAACAGCACATAATCAGCAGGTCCTACGTCAGTCAAATATTCCTTAACCGCAATACCCCTTGAAGCACTCCACTCTATCTTGCTTTTTTTCTGCACAATCCAGCCAGCATTATTTAGTTTTTTATCAATTTCATTTCTGGCTTTCTGCTCAGGGGTCTGGTTGTCACTCATATGTATTTACCACCGAAACTTGTTTCCATTCTCCTTTTCCAGATAGGGGTGCCAGTTTCGGCACTCTCTCATTATAACTTAGAGTGGGGATTCACAATTAATGAAAATATTCACTCATGGTTACTAAACTCGAATCTAATTTATCTACTAATGATATTTTACGATAGAATTTATAATTTTGTTTTTACAGATACTTGATGTATAATTAACTCTTTCTATCTTGTATTGGACGAAAATAATTTAACAGTTATACAAATTTTCATCTTAAAAACCGGATTACTGTCATTCTACAGTCGCGTACGAAAATCCCAAGCACGCTGTCAACTAAAGCGGCTTTTGAAACTCCGTACCCTGAAAAAGCATACGGAATCCGGCAGAAAAAGCATCTCCTGCTCCTACAGTATCCGCAACTTCTACGGGTGTGGTTTTTTATTTCCTCATAGACTCCATCTTGCAATGTGGGCTTCAAGGTTAAGGGGAGCATCTCCAAGATCGAAAGGGCTTATTGAGATATAATGAATTCTGAGAATATGTTTACAATTCAAAAATATGTCTCATTTTTTGTTGGCGCGCAGATCTCAGCAATATGCCAAGCATAACAAAATGTATTTACGCATCTAGCATTATAATATTAGAACACGTGAAATAAAGAAAAACTTAATCGAAAATTAAAATAATAGAGGTGTATCGATGGATGGGGTTAAAAGAGTGTGCAAAAAAGTTGAAAAAATAGCTTTTTGCGTTGTTATGGGCGCCGGTTTAATTGGTTTTGTTAAAGGAGTATGTGTAGGCTATTTAATTTGTCGTCACAAAAATAAATGTGTTGACACGAAATAAAAAGTACTGATAAAGTGTCTAAATTAAGGATAATAGGATTTCCTCTTAATGGAAGGGTTGGATCTCAGGTAGAGACTTGAGAATAGAAACTCAAAACTTTATCATCTACTTTCGAACTAATTTTTTAAAATATTCCGGGAAGATAGGTCCCCATATGAAAGAAAAAGAAACGTATCTTACATTTGAGGATCATGAGGATTTTTTGAGGGCTCTTGAAGAAGTGTTCCAAGATCGAAAGGAATTACTTACAATGCATGCAAAAGATTGAATTCTTCTTTTCTGATGGACTGCGTAGCCTGCGGAGCACCCAGAAAAGCATCTCGCACATGGGACTGAGCAGTGAGTTGCAGGCTCTTGGCTGGGTGATCGGGATGTTGGCATTTTGTATTGGTCAGAGAGATGGAGTTGCTAGAGGGGCTTGTATTGATCGGGGGATGGGGTTGCTGGCGGGGCTGCAGATGACGAAAGAAACGGGGTAATTCTGGAAAGCATTCATTTCCCTCTTAAAAAAGACCCTCAATATTGATAAGCAGGAAGTTGATATGTAATAATATGCGTGTCAATGGGAAAAAATTTAGAGATCTTTCCTCCCAAACTGCACCTCATAATGATGCTAACATTATTGAAACTTTACTTATGTTGGGGGAAGTCTATGATATTGTCTATGACCATCATGGAAGAGCCGGAAAGTTAAACGAGTATATAACTAACGCCATATATCATGTTTTAAGTACAAGTCCTAAAAAGGACTACATAAACGAACCAGTAAATCCTAAAGAATTTGTATTAAGTCCCGAGTTATTGTATGCGGGATTGATACCTCAAAAGAAGATAAATTCATTTGATTTTAGTGATTATTGGACTCTAGCTAATTATTTTCGTAGGTTGGATGGATTAGATGAAGGTGATTATTTTCATTTAATAAATCCAAATATAGATTTGGGCAATGAAACAGATAGAATCATTGTTAATATCAAAACACAGCAGCAGGCAGTTGAGATTGCAAAACATATTACCTGGAGTTGGACGGAAAAACGTGTAGACTGGAAGTCTTATGTAAGTACATTTAAAATTTTAGTAAATAATAATGTAGAAGACCGTAGTAATCCTAATCTTTACTTAAAGAATGATAAAATGGTGATCTATTTTGCTGAAACCGACCAAGATAATAAAACCATCATGAACTCCATAAAGTGTGGTGTAGAAGTTTTCCTGGCTAATATACCGGATGCCGTTCCTGATAATAACCTACCATTAAATGGTTTCTACAAAAGAGTGGGTAGACAAATAGGTACGGGAAGAGAAATAAGACAAAAGGAACAGAAAGAAGCTAAAAGGTTCACGGATCAAAGGGTTGAGGAAATCAAAGCCTACGTTTTGAATAATCAAATTGCGCGCGATAGAAGTGAATGGATCGAAGGAGTATACTTCTATGTAACAAATTTTATCTCATGAGTGAATCAATAAGTCAAAAAGAAACTCTCTAGCACCAGGAAATTACAGAGGAAGAAGAGTCATCACATATAAAAAGCTCTGGGACAAGAGAGGCATTTATCTCATTAGGCCTGGCACGTTGTACAACAGGAAAAGGTACAGCCTAAGATGCAGGAGAGAGGAGCACTGAAAGACTGCAGGAATTTTGAGACTTAAAATCCTTACGGGAGAACATATCCTGTTGCTTGCAGCGGGATGAGCCAGCGCAACTTTGATTTACAGGCACATTTACAGGCACTTTTGAACATATAGCTATTAAGGATAAGCAGATAAGCCCGCTTAACGAAGTCAAACAAAAACAAACCTATCGATTGCTTTTTTACTGCATTTAATTTTGTCTTTCACTCCATCAAAATATTGAAACAAAATTTAATGGCGACGTTGGAACTTTAGAGAGAAAACATATTCGGGCTGATGGTCTGGTCTACATAGGGACAGAAGCCAACGACATTGAGGATCAGCCTTTAGATGTTATTGGGGCTCAAGTTTTCATTAATGAGGAAGAGATTAAGCAGAAGATTTTGGCTTTAACTCCTGAAGAAGCTGAAAAATGCGGATTTGATAGAAATAATTTGAAAAAGATAAAGGATTGATAAAGAAAAGAAAATTATCAAACTTGAAAACAAAAACGGTAAAGAAGCTTGTAATTTATGTAGTAACCGGGGGCTCCCTGACTTTGCAAACAATATATTTAAGTTGTATCGAAATCTCTGAATATCGGTGTGAGATGTGCAATTGGTCTTCTTGATTCATATTCCCTTTTTTCCTTCCTTAAATAAGAAAATATAAAGGATAGGTAAAATACCTACCGTATTCAAAATGAGTATAGCGATAAACCAGTATCGTTGAGATTCTCGTGCTGCCTTCCACAGGGCTATACCCTTCCAGAAGAGCTCCCACAGCACCAGAATTAAAATAAGGGTTGCAAATTGTGGATTTGTTTGAAGCAATGAGAAAGAAGCGTCTACCATTTTCCTCTCTGGAATACATGTTTTTTAAAATTAAATAACTTCACACACCAGTATTGTTTACACTGCTGTTTTTTCAGCCTGGCGTAGTTGCATTGGACTATGAATCCATGGTGGTCATAGCAACCTCGAGAATCCTTTACATGAATGTGATCTATTTCTACCTCCAGGCATTGCAAACAGAGGAGGCATCAACGATCGCACCATTCTTCCGGGCGGCAGGATTCTTCGGGCTTATCCTGAGATATTTCATCCTTGGAGAACAAATTCTCATTCCCAAATCATCGGCGTTTTGCTGATCATTGCCGGATCGGTTATCCTTTCTTTAAGGTTTGGGCAAGGCGCCGGCTACGTTAAAAACAGGTGGTTATTTTGATGCTCTTTTGTGCCTTGGAGATTTCGCTGAGTTCGCTTATTTTCAAATTCTTTGCTGTACGTGACGAATTCTGGATCCTCACCTTCTGGAACTTCTTTGGCCAGGCATTGTTTGGAGTGATTTTAATGCTGGCTGCCAAAAACCGCAAACAATTTTCAGAGATGAATCACGCCAATGCAGGAGCTTTGCTTTCTGTGAATATAACAAATGAATTGATTAACCTGGGTGGCTGGGTGTGCGCTACACGCTTCTTCTAGCGCCCCTGGGAGTCATGCAGGCTATTTCCAGCACAACTTCGTTTTTCGTTCTCTTCTTCGGCATCATCCTTTCGCCCTTTTTCCCGAATCTCGCAAGAGAGGAGATCAGCATTGGCAGCCTCATGCAAAAAATCCGGCAGTATAAGTTGAGAAATAACAGTTCTCAGCTCGTTCAGTTTTGCCTTCTCGAAATCTTGTCAGAATCTGTAGACTGATTTTAGGACGCAGAATAGTTCAGTATCTCCGAATGATATACGGCGTATCCACACGACAAGCTAATCATGTAAAAAAGTGGTGTTGTTTCCAAATTTTGTGGGATCGCTTCGTCAAGCCGCACTTCAAAGATCAGCAGCTTCGTGTAGACATGACAAGGCCGAATGGCTCAGTCGTTACCATAAACGAGAAGACCAACAATGGTCGTTTCAGCGCCGTGTTCGACCTGATACAAAGAGGCTGGAATCCCGTTGTAAATAAGCAAAAGAGTTTGATGTACGCGTTCCAAGCGCACATCATCAATGCCACGAAACTTGCACCGGCAGATTCAAACATCGTCTGGTACAAGCTCGGTGCCAGTGACAATCAGGAAACTTCAACCGATGACTGTCGATGACGAAAAGAAGTCATCTGAAAGGAATCTTCTTCCTTGAAGTAGTTCTATTGAATCACAAACGGCCATGTTCTAAAGCATCCAGCTGGTTGCAGCGGAAGGCGCTATGCGCCTCCACTGAACCGAATGGATCAAGAAAACCATTTATATGGGCTGTTGAATACAAAGTGGGTACTTTTTCCATAGCTAATTCAGTTAAAATATATTTCTCCTGCCGACGGTCTGCTTCTGTCTGCTTAAATCTACCCCGAATACGTTTGTGAAGATGAAGTTAAGAAAAGTTGAATTTAAAGACTTCAGTTTATTACTTTTCTCTCCTTGCTAAAAAAGTAGAACTGTCTCCGAGATGAAATCTAACCTCGCCTTCCAGTACGTCTTTTTCTTTAATCTTTACCCAGCCGCTACCAAAAACATGGTCGCATTCTTCATTTCCTTCCCAGGTAAATTCAAATCTTTTGCCATCAGCATATTCAACGATCCTTCCGTCTATATTACCATAAACTAAACCAAATTGAAAATATCCCATGTTGTCTGGCTCTATCGTAATATAAGCCTGAACGTCCATATTAAAATAGTCCTCATCCCATAGTTCCATTTCATAAATGTGCCATGTACCTGTGAAGTCCATAATTTAGATTTTCCTTCCTTGCATAAAAACATCGCTTACGATAAAGAAAGCCGGTTGAAACTGGATAGATGAATACTAAATGAAAATCTTCTTCTGTCACCAATTCATTCGAAATATATTTTTCCTGCCGGCGGTTTGGTTGAATCTATCCCGAACACGTTTGTTAAGATAAAGTTAAGAAAAGTGAAATTGAAAACCCGTGATTTTTGCAGCTTTAGAAGAGGCACTTTGCAAGGCTTTTTTAGATCTAACGATTCTTTTCCTCCGGGAGAGGTTTTCTGATTTACATTTCATCCAGTATGCGCTTGATATCCGGTTTTGCTTCTGGAATGCCTTCTTTGATGGATAGCCAGACTACTTTCAGGTTCACTCCAAAGTAAGCGTGGATTAATTTGTCCCGTATCCCTGCCAGATCTTTCCACGGAACAAAAGGATATTTTTCGCGCACTTCATATGGGATATTCTTTGTTGCTTCGCCAATGATTTCTAGAGCTCTGATTACTGCAAACTGGGTTTTACGGTCGGCAGCAAAATCTTCATATGTCCAGCCGCTGACAAATTCTTCTGCTACTTCCATTGCATCATAAATGTCCCAGACATAGTCTTTTGCTTCGCGAATATTAATCCCTCTTCAGACAGCTTCAACTTCGTTCAGGATATGTTTGCCTATATTCGGCTTTAACGCGTCTTTCATAACCAGGTCTACCTTAACGCCAAGAGCCTCCGAAAGGTAGTTTTCGAGATTTACAAATTTAAAAATAGTAGGGGTTCTGGAAAACTCAACGAGTATGTCCAGGTCGCTTCCGGGTTTCTGCTCTCCACGAATGTAGGACCCGAAAATTCCCAGGTAACTAATGTGGTATTTTTCTTTAAGCTCCGGGAGCATTTCATGGAGTTTTCTGATATAGATTTCAGTGTCTTTTCGGTTTTCCAGCATTTTTTCAGGCTCTATCCGGTCCCTTTTGATATGTTATAGTATTCTGCGGTTGTAGTATTTATAATTACTAAAGAAGGCAGTTTTCAGGTATTACATTTTCATGAAATATATCCAGTATCAATCCTTTCACCCATAGGAATTTAAGCAAAAAGCCTTATAAATCGGTTTTATGCGGTTCAAAATTATCCTTGAGGAAGACGAAGAAGTAGGGGGATTTATTGCCAGCTTTCCCGGTTTGCCTGGCTGTTTTTCGCAGGGAGATACTGTAGAGGAAGCTATTGAGAATATTAAAGAAGCAATTCAGGCCTGCCTGGAATCCCTCTCAGAAGACGAACTGCATACTCCTTTTTGAAGCGAGCTTCATGCGAGTTTAACTTTTTTTGGATCCAGTTAAACTTTTCTTACATCAAATTGGGCAGTTTTAAAAACTTATTATCTTAATTTCCCATCAAACTTCCTCACTAGCCATGCCAAAAAGTGAAAACTCAAGAAGAGAGGAAAACAGAGAGATTGGACTAACAAACACATTTAAGATAAGAAAAACAAAATGATAATTAGGTGGTACTCCTGGGTGATGCTATTGAGTATGTGAAAGTTCCCAGAAAAATCTTTGAACCTATCAGTGACATGGTAAAAGCAGGTTTGTATAAAGACGAACAGGAGGCCCTGAAGAGGCTTGTTCACGACCAGGCTGAACAAAAGATAGATTACTACGGCAAAAAGATAGCTGAAATGGAACAGAAGTATGGAATGGATTTTTCTGCTTTTGAAAACAGAATCCAGTCGAGAGCAGGGGAAGGAGATTTTGAAGAATGGGACGATTTCATTCTCTGGGAAAGCTATGTCACAGCATCGAGGTACTGGGAACAGTTTCTATGACAATAAACAAAACTGTTTCTGTCCTTTCCTCCAGTGAGATTGTTCTGGAGTTAAAAGTTATTAAAGCAGTTTTTGAACCGCCTGTCCAGGCAATGAAAATCTTCCATCATAATCAATTCAATTGAAACACATTTTCCCTGCCGGTGGTCTGCCTAAATCTCTTTCTAATAGATTTGTTAAGAACACGAAAATCAAACATCTTTTTTCCCATGCTCGGATAGATATTTCTCAACCGCATGTTTTGAACTGTGCCATGTTTTTCCTATTTTTACTGCATCCAGAAGCCCCTGTCTGGCTCGCAGACTGAGGTATTCTTGAGAATAAGGGGTTTCCGTGGCAAGTTCTTTCAGAGGCATCAGTTCATCCTTTCCTCCTGATATGGAGAGATAGAGGGTCAGGTTTTCATCTACAGCTTTTGCAATGAAATTGGCAAACGGTTCCAGGTTTCCAGAATCTGCGGCTCTAAGTGACTTGTAATATTTTCCCCAGTCCTCTTTTTTGAGCACGACAGGGGGATAATCCCTTGCAATCAAATACAGGTTTGTGAGAAGCCGGGCTGCCCGTCCGTTTCCATCGCTGAATGGATGAATTTCTACAAACCTGTGATGCAGGAAGGAAGCTGTTTCAATGGGATGCTTCTTGCTCTCAGCTATCTTTTGGATAAGTTCATCCATCAGTTTTACTATCTTCGACCAATCGGGCGGAGCCTTTACCGCGCCGGTTATCCTTATGTTTCTGGTACGGTATCTACCTGCATCCTCAAGTATGCCTCTGGTTACAATTTCATGGATTTCCTGAATTATAACATGGTCTATCGCACGTTTTTTCTTTGCTAACTCTCCCATCCGGTCAAAAGCTTTTGCGTTGTTAGTCGCCTCAAGATGTTCTCTGAGCGATTTTCCGCCAATAGTCAGCTCTTCTTCCAGGACAAGTTTTGTTTCCTGGAGTGTTAGCGTATTACCTTCTATCGCGTTCGAGTGGTAGGTGTGCACTAACCTCATCTCGTCATGGAGCCTACCTAAAGCATCTGCTGGAATGGGCCGCATGGAGTTTAGCTGCTTCATTTTTTCATTTATTCGTGCAAGAAGTTCTTCTTGAATCAGAAAAGTATCGGTATTGGCCATAATTCTATATATCCGATATGTATACATAGTATATATCGGTATCGGCAAATTTCTAAGCTATCCGATATTACAGTTTCTTTTTTCACTCAATTCATTTTAAATATATTTTTCCTGCCGGCGGTCTGCTTAAATTTACCCCGAACACATTTGTTAAGATGAAGTTAAGAAAAGCGAAATTGAAAAACCCGTGATTTTTGCAGCTTTATAAGGGGCACTTTGCAGGGCTTCTTTAGATTAAGCGATTCTTTCTCTTCGTGGGGGATTTTTCGGATTCAAGTGACGTTTTTTCAGATGAGTTATGGATAAGAAAAAATCTTCATGATTTAGAAAAAGGCATCTTATTCATCGATCAGCAACAGTAAACCAAAACTTAATCATCCGCTCCACAGAATCTATATAAGATTTAAACAGCATAAAACTAGATATACCACGTTCGGAAATGTGTAATCATGCTTATCCAGTACATCCACGCAGCTCTTGAAAGGGCAAAATATGAAATAATCGATGACGAAGAACCCTATTATGGAGAAGTTCCCGAACTTGAGGGTGTATGGGCTACAGGCAAGACTCTGGAAGAATGCCGTGGAAATCTGGAAGAAGTTATTGATGAATGGATCGTTATCAGATTAAGAAATGGACTCTACCTACCCGGATTCTGCAAGTTTTCGAATTACATTTAAATAGCCATGAAGACAGATTGAAATGAAAGTACGTGAGGTCATAAAACATCTTGAAGCCGATGGCTGGTATCTGGTTGCAACAAAAGGCAGCCACCGGCAATACAAACATCCTGCTAAACCAGGTAGGGTGACAATTGCAGGTCATAGTGGAGATGATCTTGCTCCAGGAACATTGAACAGCATATTAAAACAAGCTCAATTAAAAATAGAGGACTAAATCATGCACCGTTTCCTCGTTGTAATCGAAAAAGCAAATAACAATTATTCAGCATATTCTCCTGACCTTCCGGGCTGTGTAGCTACCGGCTCTACCCGAGAAGAAGCAGAGAAAAATATCTACGAAGCCATTGAAATGCACGTTCAGGGATTACTGGAAGACAATTTACCTATTCCGGAATCAGAATCCTTTGCCGAGTACGTGGCTATTGCTGAAAAATCCTCTACCAGTTCTGAAGTTGTATAATTTTATTTCTTACTTGAAAACTCTTTTTAATCCACTTTAAATATATTTTTCCTGCCGGCGGTCTGCTTAAATCTACCCCTAATACGTTTGTTAAGATAAAGTTAAGAGAAGTGAAATTGAAAAAACCCGTGATTTTTTCAGCTTTAGAAATAGTAATTTTAAGAGCTGATCTATTTCACAATTTACCGGTTTTTTAGAAAATACTTTCTTGCTCTAATTAACTTTTTGTAGCCGACAAAAGGTAGGCTTGCCTGCGACCAGGGTTAAGCAGCGAATCGAAAATCACGTCTTTTATATAGATTATATTAAATAGAGGCGAAAAAGTACTCTCTATTTCAGCTTTTGAAGCTCTTCTTGGCAGCTCGTATTCGCCCGGCTCCTTATCAGAGAAACACAACATGAAGTATTTGCCACCTTCCTTGAGCACTTTGTGCACATGTCGAGTAAAGAGTAGCCTCTCTTCGTCCGTTATCACATGAAACAAGCCGGAGTCAATAACAATATCAAACTCATCTTCCGTGAAAAGCTGGTCCATCTCCAGTACATTTCCTACAATAAAATTTACCTTAACATGGCGCTCTATGGCCTTTGCCTTTGCATCGGAGATAGCGTCTTTAGCAAGGTCTATTCCTGTGACGTCACAACCATTCTTAGCCAGCATTATCGCATTCTCACCCCGGCCACATCCTATGTCCAGAGCTCGACCAGGCCTGATTTCTCCACTTTCTATCAGAGCCTGAAAAGCAGGCTGAGGATGATCAATATCCCACGGTGGCGTGCCCTTATATACTTCATCCCAGAACAAATTTCTCCTCCTCGAAGCTAAAAGCGTTAAGTTACAATTTGATATCTGCTTATCAATAACATTAATCTTAATAACTATTCTGGATGAACTTTCTTTTGAATTTCTGGATAGTTTTGATAACAGATGTAGAACACTTTCGGGTTTTTTAAACAAAATCAGGTTACTGATGTGAAAAAGCTATTTTTTTCTTTGATTTTCGAGTCTTTGTAAATTTGAAAAAAGCACCTCGGGAGTTTATCTTTTAAAACAAAGAGAATCTTTTTATTGAGTAATGTTTTAGAATATGATAAATTGTCAAAACTAGACCAATAAACAGCTAATGAAACCTTCCATCTACCAATTTCAGTTAAAATATATTTTTCCTGACAGCGGTCTGCTTAAATCTACCCCGAATACGTTTGTTAAGATAATGTTAAGAAAAGTGAAATTGAAAAGCCCATGATTTTTTACAGCTTTATAAGGGGCTCTTTGCCGGGCTTCTTTAGATTAATCGATTCTTTTTCCTCTGGTGGGAATTTTCTTATTTAAGCGACTTTTTCAGGTGATTTGTGGATAATGGAAATCTGTCTGAACCGTCAAATACGACATGAAAATCTTACCCCGCAATCGATTCAATTGAAATATATTTTTCCTGACGGCGGTCTACTTAAATCTACCCCGAATAAGTTTGTTGAGATAATGTTAAGAAAAGCGAATTTGAAAAACCCGTGATTTTCGCAGCTTTATAAGGGGCACTTTGCAGGGCTGTTTTTAGATTAAAGTGATCTTTTTTGTTGAAGAGGGATGTTAAAGCATTTTCTCTCAATCAACTAGAATACATATTTTCTGCATGCTTTCCTTCTACTTTCTGATTTATAATGTTCACTTACATCCTTCTTAATTTCTTAACTTAACATGTATGTCAAGTAGAATTAACTCAAATGGAGGAGTAGCTTAGCGAGGCAATTTGTAGTATAGTTTTTTTAGCATCTGGTAAAATCAGTTATGAGTAAGTTTTCTATCTAGAGGTCTATAATTTCTATACCTACGTATATTGTTTTTTTGAGACTTCTTTATGGTCTTATCTGGTCATAATCACCTTCAAAAAATCTATAATAGTCTCAGGATTTAACCAACTATCTGCATACATAATTGCACTATCATGAAGTTTCTTAGTAGTTGATTTTATTCTCTCTTTTTTAATTTCTCTAGTAACACATTCTATAAATGATGGTTGATCCTGTTCGTATAATTGGTTAATATAATTTTCTAACTGTGATTCGATTTCCAATTTTCTTCTATTTAATTCTTCATTTCTTTTACAAATTTCAACTTTTTTATCATCTACTAACTTTTGCACAGTCGTTTCATTAGTTGGATCATATGGAAGTGGATCGATAATCTTTTCAATAATTTTAGATTGCAGGGATATTAAAATTTCTGTGATCTTAATACATTGATCTGGAGTAGCAAGGTCTGGATTTACAGAGAGATCACTCTGTAAAGTTCTGACATATTTTCTATATACGTTGACGTACTTAGAACGCCACGGCTCTTCAAGAGGCCATTTATAATTTGTGGAATATGTTTGCAGTCTATAAATTGTTCGAAATAATGTCGATAAGATATCTTTATTAATTTTAGAAGCTTCTATAACTTCATTAATAATATGTGTTTCAATATTTGACTCATTCGAGTAGTCTGAAAATGCTGATATAACTTTGTAAACATTACCATTTTTAAGTGCTGAGCGGATTTTAATTCGTAACCGGTTTATGGGTTTGGTATATTGTTCACGAATTATTGAAAGTTCTTTTTCTTCATCATATTCATCATATTTAAGACTTTGAATTCTGCTTCGCTCTAGTTGAAGTTGAGTAACAATTTTGATTGTCTGCATATGGGAAATATATGTGGGTCTCTTTACAAGACTTTGAATACTTCTCCTTAAAATAGGAATTAATGCCTGCAAATTGTTTTGGTTTAAATGAAATACTTCGTAATTTCTTTTTGGTATAGAGTCGAATATTAACATGCATGGTAAATCACCCATAACACCAAATGATCTAGCGATTTCATCTGTTCCATATGTTATAGCGTTGATTTCGTCTCCATCAAAAACCCAACCACACTTCCCTGATTTCACCAATTCGGTTACTGAATAAAAAGATTTTATCTCTTCAATAGAGAGATCAGTTTGTTTATTACTTTTTATATCTCTATTCCACTTATATGAGTCCCACATAACTGGAATATGCATTTTAAATTTGAAATTTCTGGCAAAAATAGCATAAGCGACATGTTTACTTGTCAAAGAATCTAATATGACTATTTTTTTTAAAAGCCATGAAAGGATTTCATCGTCGGCGCCGCCAACTAAAAAGAATAAATACCCTCCATATGGTTGTTTAAAAACAACAGCTGGATTATACTCTAAATGATCAAGAATTCGTAACTCTTCATCCTTAATTTTTATCCCAAATCCCATAAAAGTTCCTTCTATTGATAAATATGAAACTCGGTGTGAAACTCGGAGAATGAATCTTCCCACACAACCACTGTACCTCGGGATCAAGTCCAAGGCTTGGTATAGAATCTCAGCGTTTTCATTTTAATCTTATATTAATGAATATTTCGGCATTTTAGTAATATTACTCAATGCTTGCACAAGGTAAACATTATAATACAGGTAATAAACCATTCTTTTTTATCATCTGATTTTTACATGAAAATAGTTTCGTCTATTACATTAAAAACTAGACTTTTTCACATATAGATTTATGTATAGTCAGCAACCTAGTCTCTAAGAATCTATAGATTTTTTATGAAGAGGGCATTCCTAACATTATTAACTCCCTCAAATTACGTTATCTAAGTAAGAGAATTCAAAGTGTGTCTTTGATTTTTCAAAAAAAAACTATAATTTCAAGAAGCTTTTCAATATGCTTAGGTATTCTCTAAAAGAATTAATTCGAGAATTATCGACTACACTATTGTTTCTTTATGAGTCTTCCTTTCGGCACTTACGAACCGAGTCTGGGCTTTACGGCATCGACTCAATCAAAGCCTTCTTATAAGCCGCAGCAACAACCGCCGAATACTACTGCCAATCATCATTTTTATGAGAATCGTAATAATCGCAGATGCCTCTTATAACCGTATAACCTAATGCATAATTCTTTTTTGTCCAGATATATATTGAGCTCGATAAATCCGTCCATATAAGACACACTACTTTCTATCTAATGTGTAGAGACATGAGCTTTAAATCAAAACATTAATTATAAATGTCCAAATGCCCCTATCTGTTAAAATCTTCAAAAATTATTATTGAAATACAAATATTAAAATGTATCAGATTTTTACTAAAGAGGATGTTTTAATGTATATTTCCAAAATCAGGATGCAAAATTTTAGATGTTTCTGTGACACATCTGTCGAATTTTATGAGGGCTTAAATGTATTCATCGGAGAAAATAACTCTGGTAAAACCACTGTTTTAAAGGCTCTCCAACTCATTTTTGATAATTCTGTATCTAAAAAATTAAGTATTGACGACTTTTATAAAGGAATATCTTCTTTTGACGAACCTCCTCAAATCACAATTACTATTTCTATCCAGGAAACTGAATCTGAAAAAATAGAAGACAAAGCTGTTGTTGCAACTTGGCTAACTAAATTAAACTCTCCTTGTGAAGCAACTCTTACCTACAAGTATTTTCTTCCAGAAACTGATCTAGAGGAGTATAAAAAAGAGTTAAATGAAAGAGATCAGTCACTTATAAGTGAATGGGATATTTTAGAACGTTTTCTTCAAAGGTACGTGTCAAGAATCTATGCCGGAAATCCAATTTCAAAAAATAGAGTAGAATCTGAATATTTAGAAAAATTTGATTGTACATTTTTAGATGCATTAAGGAACGTTGAGAATTCTATCTACAATGGAAAGAACTCTTTACTCAAAAACGTGTTGAACTATTTCCTTGACTATAACTTAAAGAGTAGCATAAAGAAACTGGAACAAGATCTAGAAGATACAGATTCGAAGGCAAAATTGGATGAGTGCTTAACAAAATTGGAGTGTTGTAGGAATGAGTTTAGAGGACAATCAAAGGATTTATTGGATTCAATAAGAGGTAGATTGGATACAGGACATATATTGAGTTTAGTTGAGAGTACTGGAGCATCTGTGTGTGGAAAGCCTGATATTGAGGGGGAGTTAAGCGAATCTGATATACTTTCTACATTAAAGCTTATTATAAAGAGTAACTCGGGGATGCAGATTCCAATTTTCAACAACGGGTTAGGTTATAACAATTTAATTTATATTTCCTTAGTGTTATCAAATTTAGAAATTATTACATCTGATCATTTTGGAGAAAACGCAAAAATCTTTCCCATTTTATTAATTGAAGAACCCGAAGCACACTTGCATCCTGCACTTCAATATAATTTCTTAAGGTTCCTAAAAGAAGAAATCAAAAATAAAAACATTAGCAGACAGATTTTTGTAACAACCCATTCGACTCACATAACCGCTGCTGTAGGGTTAGATTCAATAATTTGCATGGAATCTCACAAAGATCATATATTAGCGCGATATCCTAGTCTAGTTTTTTCAGATAAACCAGATGACATTGAGTCTAAAAAATATATCGAAAGATACTTGGATGCAACAAAATCAAACATGCTTTTTTCAAAAGGAGTCATTTTTGTAGAGGGTCTTGCAGAGCAGTTGCTTGTACCGCGGTTAGCTGAGTATAGAAGCTTACCACTAGATAAATGTCATATTGCTGTAGTAGGCGTAGGTGGTTCTACATTTAAACATTTCATAAAACTCTTTGGTGGGGGTATTGATGAGAATAATAAGAATTACACCTTATCAAAAAGGGTTTCTTGTATTGTCGACGTGGATCCTCAAAAGATTCCTATTGAAGGTAGAAACAGAAGATGGAAAAAATGTTGGCCTTTTGAGGTTGGACAAAATTTAGATTCTTATGAGTACAAACCTATTTCCAGCGTAATAACTAATCTTGAGGAAGCTCTTAGTAAATCTAACACTGAAAATGTAAAAATCTTTTATAATAAAACTCAAAAAGGTAAGACATTAGAGTACGACTTAGCATTTGAAAATAAAGATTCACCTTTATTAGTTTCTGGTTCCGTAGAAATTAGTAAAGATGTGAGTGCTCTTATTGAGTCTTCTAGCTTAACTCCTGAGGACAAATCTAAGGCTATTTTTGCTGCTTTTTATCTTGAATCCGTAGAAGATACTAAGGGATCCATGGCTTTTGAATTAGCTAATAACTTAATTAATAATTTTAATCTCAGTGAAGGATCGTTGGAATTTAATTTGCCTTTGCACATAAAAAATGCTATTTCATGGGTCTGTAGGGGAGTTTGCAATGAACCACAGTAAATCTATTTTGATTTCTTCAGGAGATGTTTTAGATAATTTTGATCATCATTTTAGAGTCATTGCGGGCCCAGGTGCGGGAAAAACTTACTGGTTGACTAATCATGTTAAGAATGTAGTTAAACACTCTAGCAGGTTAAATCCAGTGTCAAAAGTAGCATGTATCACGTATACCAACATTGCTGCGGAACAAGTTTTAAATAATCTAGGAGAATGTGTCGATAAAGTTGAAGTCTCAACAATTCACAGTTTTTTTTATAAAAATATAATAAAACCTTACGCATCTCATTTATATGACGAGCTTGGAAATCAATTAATAGCAGTAGAAAAAATTGATGGACATGAAGAGCATAATCCCTCTTTTAAGAAAATTGAATCTTGGATTGGAGAATATAACCCCGATCTTAAGTTTTTAATCTATCAAGAAAACGGGAAAAAAATTTCTTCTGCATTGAGTCATTTAACGTGGGAAGTTGAATCTTCTGGTAAGTGTTTTCTTGATGTACCAAAAGAATACCGATTGCCAAAAAAATTAAAAAAATCATATTTTGACTATAAAAAATTATACTGGCAAGAAGGACGAATTCATCATGAAGATGTTCTATACTTTTCTTATAGAATTTTATGTGAGAATCCCATCTTATTGATATTTTTGAGTGCAAAATTCCCATATATTTTTTTGGATGAATTTCAAGATACAAATCCCATCCAAACTATGATTGTTAAAATGTTAGCTAAATCAGGCTCTACCATTGGCGTAATTGGTGACCCCGCTCAATCTATTTACTCTTTTCAAGGTGCAAAAAGAGAAGATTTTTTGGATTTCTATATTCAGGACATTGCTTATTATGAGATACAAGACAATAGAAGGAGTACATCTAAGATTATAAGACTCTTAAACCATATGAGGAAAAAAGGTCCAGTACAACAAGATTGCATAAGAAATGAGGAAGGAGAATGTGTTCGTGTAATTATATACCAAAAAATTGACGACGTTTTCGATAACTTAACTCCTGAATCTGACTTTTGTGTCTTAACTTTGAAAAATTCATTTGTTACTAAATTGAAAAGCACGTCTCAAGATAATTGCCTAGAGATATGGGATAAGTTCAAAAATCTAGACTACAACCGTCAGATATTTTATTATCATCTTTCAGTTGCAATTGCATACGCTCGTCAACATAGGTATGAAAATGCACTAAATGAGTTTTTACATGTATTTAGACCGAATCATGATGGAGAATTAAGAGAGCCTTTAAAAGGACAAATTCCTTCTCCACTTTTAAGCAGAAGTATTGCTATATCTGTTCTAGAACATGTACTGGATCTTGAGCCTTTTAATTTAAGTCTATATCGTGTCAACGAATCTCTTTTCTCATTTTTGTCGGACAATGGCAATAAATATGGAATTTTTTTGAAAAAAATAGCAAAAGGAAATTTTAAAAAGTTCTCGGAATCTGTTTTGTTTAGTAACCTTGTTAGTGGTGTTAAGCTTGGAGAGGATTTGGGTTATATTAGAACGATACATAAAGCAAAGGGTGCAGAGTTTAAGACTGTTTTTGTCTACTTACATGATGAGTCTCATTTAAACTGTGTTTTGAATCCAGATCTTGAGAATGAAGATGATTTACATAGAATATTTTACGTTGCTTTCAGTAGAGCAATGGATAACCTGTTTATTCTAACTCCGTCTCTTTCACCTGAAAATTGGGAATCTTTGAAGGGGCTAAATTTAGAGATTGAGATATATGAGAGTATAGAAGCTGAACATGAATATATACCTAAAATCAATAACCGTGTGAATAGATCTTTATTAGATTTTTTCTGAAATTTCCATTTTAAATTTATTAATTATATCACAATTAAAATAGCATTATTTGTATAATATCCTGTATTTCAGTTATGAAAAGTTCATGCTGTCCACAATAATAAAAATAGTTCAAAATAGCTATTACTGTAGCCTCGGAAAGATAATCTACAAATGCTTAGAAATCTTGGTTAAGGGAAATAGTAATAACTCAAATAGAAACAAAAATGATAAAAAGAAGTCTGCTCCTCTAAAAGGAACAGACAAAACCTAACATTATTTCTCCATTACTTTCCTGTACATCCTCGCCTGGAACCCGTGATACTTCGCAAACCCTTCCGCATCCTTCTGGTCAATGGTCTGGCTGTCAAAAGAAACCAGATCCTCAGAATAAAGTGCATTTGGCGAGCTGCGGGCAAGGATAGTAAGTGCGCCTTTGTAGAGCTTCACTTTCACTGTACCCGTGACCCTTTCCTGGGACTTGTCGATAAAGGCGTTGAGGTCGGCATAAAGCGGCTCGTCAACAAGCCCGTAATAGGCAAGTTCGGACCACTGTTCGTCGACGATCTTCTTGAACTTCAGTTCCCCGCGGGTCAGGACGAGTTTCTCGAGGTCGGCGTGGGCTGCGAGGAGGACGGTTGCAGCCGGGTGCTCGTAGTTCTCGCGGGCTTTTAAGCCAAGGACACGGTCTTCGATCATATCTGTCCTGCCGACGCCGTTCTCGCCTGCAATTTCGTTCAGCTTCCTGACAAGGGCGTAACCGCCGAGCTTTTCGCCGTCGAGGGCTACAGGGACTCCGGCTTCAAAGTCGATGTCAACGATCCTGGGCTCGTTCGGGGCATCTTCTGCGGATTTGGTCCACTCGAAGATCTCTTCCGGCGGGACAAAGGAGGGGTCTTCAAGCTTTCCGCCTTCGATGCTGCGGCTCCAGATATTTTCGTCAACGCTCCAGGGCTTGGCTTTTGTAACTTCTACCGGGATTCCGTGCTCTTTTGCGTAGTCGATTTCCCACTCGCGGGTCAGGTTCATCTCCCGCATGGGGGCGATTACGTCCATGTCGGTCTGGCGGAAGACGGCTTCGAAGCGGAGCTGGTCGTTGCCTTTTCCGGTACAGCCGTGGGCAAGGGCGACTGCGCCTTCTTTAATGGCAGCTTCCACCACTTTTTTGGCAATCAGCGGGCGGGCTACCGATGTGCCCATGACATAGCCTTCGTAGTCTCCGTTGGCTTTGATCAGGGGGAAGATGTAGTCTTTTACGAACTCTTCCTTTGCATCGATCGTGTAGTGTTTGTTGCTGATCTTCTCGGCTTTTGCATCAGCTTTTTTGATCTCTTCTTCGGGCTGGCCGACGTCTACTGAAATTGTAATTACTTCATCGTACCCGTACTTTTCCTTGAGGATGGGGATGCACACAGAGGTGTCAAGCCCACCGGAATATGCAAGTGCAACTTTCTTTACCATGCTTTTACTACCCCTTTCTGGTGATTTGTGATAGGAATGATAGTGACTACTTGTTTATGATTAATGGGTTTACGGATTAATGTTTGAATGAATTTACCTGTTAACGGATTTACCTGTTAACGGATTTACCTGTTAACGGATTTACCTGTTAATGGATTTACCTGTTAACGGATTTACCTTTAACGACTTAACCCTTAATGGATTAACCTTTAACGGATCAGTAACCCAGTAGGGTTAATAAGTTAAATAAGTTTAATCTTTGTGGGAGCGATATGTTTACTCCTGAAAATTCGACAGCTAACAGGCTGCCGGGTTCAAAAACTGATTTTATTTTTTGCCGGAGGACGGAAAGCCACCCTGCCGGCTGTGGTTCTCATTGATTCTTCCGTTTTTCCGCTGGCACAGCGATTTTTAAGCAGTACTTTACTTACAGGCTTCCTACAAACTTTTTTCTTTTTTTAATTTACCTTAGTTACCTTACTTTACAGCCCCATCTCTTTGTGGTACTCGTTGATGGATTTGATCGTAAGGTCCTCGCCTTTCTTCATGGTCTCAATCGCGGCTGCTGCTGCACTTGCTGCCTGAATCGTGGTGATGTAGGGGACCTTGAAGTCAACGGCTGCCCGCCTGATCCTGGAACCGTCTCTGCGGGACTGTTTGCTTGTCGGGGTGTTGATAATCAGGTCGACCTCGTCCCTGCGCATCATATCGATTACGTTCGGGCTTCCGTCGTGGACTTTCTTTACGGTATCCATGAAGACTCCGTGCTGGGCGAGGTAGTTCACGGTCCCGCGGGTGCCCATAAGTTCGAGGCCTGCTGCCTGCAGCTTTCTGGCAACTTCCACGAGTTCGGGCTTATCTGCGTTCCGTATCGAAAGGAAGACTTTTCCTGTAAGGGGGAGGAGGTTGTCGGCTGCAAGCTCTGCTTTATAATAGGCCCTTCCGAAGTCGTAGTCAATGCCCATGACTTCTCCCGTACTTTTCATTTCAGGGCCGAGGACGGGGTCTGCTCCGGGCAGTTTGTCGAAGGGCAGGAGGACTTCTTTGATCGAGACGTGTTTGGGCTTTGGCTCGTCGGTGTATCCCATCTCCTTTAAGCTGTGTCCGGCAATGACTCTGGCTGCAATCTTTGCAAGCGGGAGGCCGACAGCTTTTGAGACGAAGGGAATGGTCCTGCTTGAACGCGGGTTCGCTTCGAGCACAAAGACCTTTCCGCCTTTTTCTGCCATCTGGATGTTGATCAGGCCCTTGACCCTCAGGCCGAGGGCAATCTTCCGGGTGTAGTCCCTCACCTGGGCGAGTACGTCTTCCGAGAGCGACTGGGGCGGGATTACACAGGCCGAGTCTCCGGAGTGGACCCCGGCTTCTTCGATGTGCTCCATGATTGCCCCGATAAGGACATCTTTCCGGTCGCAGACGGCATCCACATCGATTTCGCAGGCACCTTCCAGGAAGTCGTCAATAAGGATTGGGTGTTCGGGAGAGACCCTGACTGCCTCTTTCATATAGCGTTCAAGGTCGATTTCGTCGTAGACGATCTCCATGGCTCTTCCGCCGAGTACGTAGGACGGGCGCACCAGGACCGGGAACCCTATCCTCTGGGCAACCTCGATTGCTTCATGCTGGGAGGTCGCATACCCGCCTTCCGGCTGGAGGATGCCGAATTTCTGCATGAGGACGTAGAACTTTTCCCTGTCTTCGGCAAGGTCCATGTCTTCGGGGTCAGTGCCCATGATCATGGTGTCAAGATCGGTCCTGCGCTTTAATTCCTTTTTCAGGGGGAGTGCAAGGTTGACCGAGGTCTGGCCCCCGAACTGCACAAGGACCCCGTCAGGCCTCTCACGTTCGATTACGTTCATTACGTAT
Organism: Methanosarcina acetivorans C2A; assembly: GCF_000007345.1. NCBI lineage: Archaea > Methanobacteriati > Methanobacteriota > Methanomicrobia > Methanosarcinales > Methanosarcinaceae > Methanosarcina > Methanosarcina acetivorans. The sequence goes on from NC_003552.1 coordinate 2,651,302, forward strand.
TCCATGGTGAGGGGTTCGAAAAAGAGCTTGTCCGAGGTGTCAAAGTCCGTTGAGACGGTCTCGGGGTTGTTGTTAATGATATGGGTCTCTATGCCTTCTTCCCTGAGCGCGGTTACTGCGTGGACGGTACAGTAGTCAAACTCGATTCCCTGGCCGATCCTGATCGGGCCTGCACCGAGAATGAGGATTTTCTTCCTGTCTGTGGGGTTTGTCTCACAGGTATCTTCGTAAGTGGAATAGTAATAGGGGGTTGCTGCCTGGAACTCAGCTGCACAGGTGTCGACCATCTTGAAGGTGGCTAAAATTCCTGCGTCATGCCTGAGGTCGCTGATCTGTTCCCTTGTTTTGCCGGTCAGTTCCGCAAGGCGGGTGTCCGGGAAGCCCAGCTTCTTTACTTCGCGCAGGAGTTCAGAGGTCAGTTCTTCTGTCCTGATGCGTTTTTCCATTTCAACGATCTTCTTTATCTTTGAGATGAAGAAGGGGTTGATGCTCGTGAGTTCGGCAATTTCCTTTACCGACATTCCCCGCTCAAGCGCATGGAAGATCACGAAAAGGCGTTCGCTTGTGGGAGTCTTGAGAAGGGTTTTGACCTCGTGCTCGTCCCAGCGTTTATTTCCGAGCTGGGAGTCAATATCAAGAGATTTGAAAGCCTTCAGGAGGGACTCTTCCATTGTCCTGCCGATTGCCATGATTTCTCCGGTACTCTTCATGGCTGTGGTCAGGGTCTTGTCCGCAGTTACGAATTTGTCAAAAGGCCACCTTGGGATCTTTGTGATCACATAGTCCAGAGCCGGCTCAAAAGAAGCAGGGGTATTTTTGGTGACGCTGTTAATGATCTCATCGAGCGCCATTCCGATTGCAATCTTTGCGGTTACGCGGGCAATCGGGTAGCCTGTGGCTTTGGATGCAAGGGCTGAAGACCTTGAGACCCTAGGGTTTACTTCGACAATGCGGTAGTCGCCTTCCTTTAAAGCGTACTGGATATTGCACCCTCCTTCGATCTTAAGGGCACGGATGATCTTAATAGAGGCACTCCTGAGCATCTGGTGCTCTGCGTCGGTCAGGGTCTGGGAAGGGGCAACAACTGCCGATTCTCCGGTGTGGACGCCCATGGGGTCGATGTTTTCCATGTTACAGATCACGATACAGGTATCGTTTGCGTCTCTCATGACCTCATACTCGACTTCTGCCCAGCCGAGCACGCTTTCTTCAATAAGGACCTGGCTGATACGGCTGCGCCTGAGCCCGCGTTCGGTAATCTCAAGGAGCTCTTCTTTTGTGCGGGCAATCCCGCCGCCGGCACCTCCGAGGGTGTAAGCCGGGCGGACGATCAGAGGCAGGCCGAGTTCCTCGACAACCTCTTCGGCTTCCTTTAAGGTATGGACTGCACGGCTCTGGGGGACTTTTTCCCCGATCCTCAGCATGGTCTCTTTGAAGAGTTCCCTGTCTTCCGTGTTTTTAATGGCTTCGACAGGGGTTCCCAGGATCTGGACCCCGTATTTTTCAAAGACGCCCATTTCCGCAAGTTCGCTCGTGATATTCAGGCCGGTCTGTCCGCCGATGCCTGCAATTATCCCGTCCGGGCGCTCTTTTTCAATGATTTTTTCCACAATTCTGGCATCAAGGGGCTCGATATAGACCGAATCCGCCATTTCGGGGTCAGTCATGATGGTTGCAGGGTTTGAGTTTACGAGCACGACCTGTACACCTTCTTCTTTTAAGGACCTGCAGGCCTGGCTTCCCGAGAAGTCGAATTCTGCAGCCTGCCCGATTGTGATCGGGCCCGAACCTATAAGCAAAACTTTCTTTATGTCCTCACGTTTTGGCATCAGAGATCCCCTCCGAGGACCTTTACAACCTTGCCGAAAAATGTTTCTTCGGTATCCATAGGTCCTGCCTGGGCTTCGGGGTGGAACTGCACACTGAAAATGTCCAGGTCTTTGTGGGATACTCCTTCAACGGTTTTGTCGTTTGCGTTCAGGTACTTCACATAAAGGCCGGTCCCTTCAAGGGAATCCGCATCAACGGCATACCCGTGGTTCTGGGAGCTTATGAAAATCTTGTTTTCAATCAGGTCCTTTACCGGCTGGTTTCCTCCCCTGTGTCCGAACTTAAGCTTGTAAGTCCTGGCTCCCATAGCAAGAGAGATAATCTGGTGCCCGAAACAAATCCCGGCTACCGGAATCGTGCCTGCAAAAGCCTTTACCGCATTGATTGCATCGGTTGCCTTTTCCGGGTCTCCTGGCCCGTTTGAGATAAAAAGTAGATCAGGCTCGAAACCTGCAATTTCCTTCGGTTTTGTGGTTGCAGGGACCAGGGTGAGGTCAATTCCCCTTTTATGCAGGTTGTTTATGATGTTCCTCTTTATGCCGAGGTCGACCACAACCGCGTGTTTGGGTTTGCCGCTGCCTTTCCAGGCGCACTCCGCTCCAGGGATGAAGTGGGGTTCTTTGCATGTTACGCGGGCGATAAGTTCCTCATCCGTTATCTGGGGGAAATTCCTTGCCACTTTAACGGCCTCTTCCCCATCATCACTGCCTGTAATCAGGGCAGCACGCATGGTCCCGCGCTCCCTTGCCCCTATGGTGAGCATACGGGTATCCACACCTTCGATCCCCGGTTTTCCCTCGTCCTCCAAAAACTGGTGAATTGAACGGGTGGATTTGTAGTGATAGGGTTTTTTGCAGGCTTCCCGGACAACAAGCCCCTCCGCATGGATGTTGTCGGATTGGAAACGCTCCCCACTGACACCGTAATTCCCTATCAGAGGGTAGGTGAACATTAAAATCTGGCCTTTGTAGGAAGGGTCAGTCAGAGCCTCCTCATATCCCGTGAATTGAGTGGTAAAAACAAGTTCGCCGCAAGCTGTGCCTTCGGCACCAAAACCGGTGCCCCTAATAACTGTTCCGTCTTCTAATCCTAGTACTGCTTTCATCATCTGAACCTGCGAGTAAATGTCATAAGACATGTATAAGTGTTGCGATGACTTTCCCGGTTTCCGGATTTCTTTATTTTTTTCAGTCTTTTAATATATAAACCTATCAATTAATTATTTCTTTTGAGACGACGGTCTTAAAACTGTATAAAAATTTCTTGTCCAAAAACCCCGTGTTCAGTAAAATATGTTCATTTAAGCTCAATGATAAGTTCATTTAAGCTCGGTCAACATGAAACCGTTCCAGTATCTTTACAAAATTTATTACAGTTACTGTAATTTATTTATGTTTCTTCATGGGGGGATTCACTTTTATATAATAACGAGCATAACCCGATATCCAAATATGCTAAAGTAAAGCCAAATTTCATACTTTTAGATCCTGGCTTTATATATGGTTTATGCCATTTTTGTTGCTTTCAATATTTGTAATATATTAATTTTCCGCAATAATATTATATACGATTGGGGGAAACTAACAGGCAGGAAAATAAACCATTTAAGCTGTAAAAAATAGAAAGTTTTCTTTAATCTATATTTTCAGTTGCCTTAAATTAATTGTACAGACACAACTAATTTGACTAAAATTCAGTTTTTATTTCCCGGATTTTTGCGGCAACTCTTTTCATTTCCTACCGAACATCGATAGTTCTTAAAAAACTTCGGTTAAACCGGGGTGTCATAATGGACAAAAATGTAAAACTCGAAGTACGAAACATAACTAAAATTTTTGGAAAGGATCCCCAGAAAGTAATTTCCCTTCTAAACAAAGGTTTATCCAAAAGTGAAATTTTTGAAAAAACAAAGCATACTGTCGGGCTCAACAGCGTTAACTTTGAGGTCTACGACGGAGAGATTTTCGTCATAATGGGGCTTTCGGGTTCCGGAAAATCCACCCTCCTACGCTGTTTGAACCGTCTTATTGAACCAACGGCCGGAGAAATCCTGATCGACGGGCGGGCCATTACCGGCATGAGCCCCGAAGCCCTGAGAACTACCCGCAGGAGCAAGCTTGGAATGGTCTTTCAGAGTTTTGCCCTGCTCCCCCACAGGACAGTCCTGGACAACGTGGCTTACGGGCTTGAGATTCAGGGAATACCTAAAGAAGAACGCTACTCAAAGGCTCTCGAATCCATAGAAACCGTAGGGCTCAAAGGCTATGAACACAGCCGGATAACGGAACTCAGCGGAGGTATGAAGCAGCGGGTAGGGCTTGCAAGGGCGCTTGCCAACGACCCTGACATCCTGCTTATGGACGAGGCTTTCAGTGCCCTTGACCCCCTTATCAGGAGCGATATGCAAGACGAGCTGCTCGCCCTTGAGGACAGGGTGCAAAAGACAATTATCTTTGTTTCCCACGACCTGGATGAAGCCCTGAAACTCGGGGACCGAATCGCCCTTATGAAAGACGGGGAAGTTGTACAGATAGGAACGCCCGAAGAGATCCTGACCGAACCCGCAGACTCCTATGTTTCGAGGTTCGTTGCAGGAGTCGACCGATCAAAAGTACTGACCGCCGAATCGGTAATGAAACGGCCCGAACCTCTCGTATCTCTCAATTCCGGGCCCAGGGTTGCCATTCAGTTGATGAAAGACCATGGGATCTCCTCAATCTACGTGGTTGAAGGAAAGAACAGGCGTCTAAAAGGCATACTCATGATAGGGGACGCCCTTGAAGCCCTGAAGACCGGAAAAAGCCTTGAAACCGCGATGATCCCGGAAGCGCCTCGCGTGGCTCCGGACCTGCCCCTTAGCGACATAATCCCTTTGATTGCGGAAAGCCCGTACCCCCTTGCCGTGGTCAATGATTCCGGAAAGCTGATAGGAATTATAGTCAGGGGTACTGTCCTTGGCGCTCTTGCAATGTCCGGAGAAAACTCCGAAGAAAACGGGCAGCCAGAAGGAAAAGTTTCTGAGGAAAAGGTTTCAGATGAAGGAAACCCGTCAGGAAAAACTCCCGAAGAAAAGCCCCCTGAAAAAACTATTTTCAGCGGTAAAAATGAAGGGGAAGCCGGGCCTCCGTTCGGAGGCTCAGACGTCTCCCACAGTATAATTAACAGCGGAATTGGCAGCGAACCTGTGCCTCTGGAAGCAGAAGCAAAGGAAGAAACCCCTTCAAAGTCTGATGCTATTCCGGGCCCTGAGGTGAAAACATGCTGATTCCCCGCCTCCCAATCGGTGACACGGTTGAATTTGCTGTGGACTGGATCGAAGCCAATTTTGGCTCACTTCTTGATTTCATAAGTGATAAGCTTGATTTCCTGATCTCGGGTTTAAAAGACGCTCTGCTTTTACTGCCTCCTGAACTCTTTATCCTTGTAATTGCCTTGCTTGCTTACTTTGCAGGGAAACGAAACCTCAAGCTTGCAATCGGGACTGCTTTTGGCTTTTTTCTTATTGACAATATGGGGCTCTGGACACTTTCGATGGAGACGCTGGCTCTTGTGCTTTCTTCTGCTCTCCTTGCCCTTATTATAGGAATTCCTACGGGAATCCTCAGCGCAAAAAATGAAGTGCTTTACCACTTTTTAAAGCCAACGCTTGACTTCATGCAGACCATGCCGCCTTTTGTATACCTGATCCCTGCCCTACTCTTTTTTGGGCTTGGAAACGTGCCGGGCATGATCGCAACTGTTGTTTTTGCAATGCCTCCTGCGATCAGGCTCACAAACCTCGGGATCAGGCAGGTTCCAAAAGAGCTCACCGAAGTTGCTGATGCCTTTGGCTCCACAGGCTGGCAGAAACTTACAAAGGTGGAACTGCCTGTAGCTCTCCCGACCATAATGGCCGGGATCAACCAGTGCATTATGCTCTCTCTTTCCATGGTCGTCATTGCTGCCATGATAGGAGCAAGAGGGCTCGGATACCAGGTCCTTTTCGGGATCCAGAGAGTGGATATCGGCCTCGGCTTCGAAGCCGGGCTCGCCATTGTCATAATCGCAGTTGTCCTCGACCGCGTTACCCAGCACCTCAGTCCCAGGTAAAACCCTGAGGGTCCTGAAAACCCTTGGCTGAAAACTCTTCGCTCCTGATTTCGCCCTGAAACAGGTATTCAGGGTTCTCAGAAATCAGGATTTTTCACTTTAACAGGGGCACCCTCTATCCTCCAGAAGATGGTGCATCTTTCATTTCAATCCCCTGGTTAAAAACCAAAAATAAAAAGAAACTCCAAAAAGGTTGTAGATATCTTGACCAATTCAAAATTAAATCCTGAAGAAAAAAAACTCGGATCGGTTCTGGCAATCGTTCTGATAATAGGGCTTTCCCTTTTTGCAGCAGGTTGTGCAGAACAGGGAGATGAAACCGTAGAAGGCGCAGAAACTGCTCCTGCCGAAGAGGCTTCGGAATTAAGCGAACCTGTAACTATAGGCTATGTGTTATGGGACGGGGAGATTGCAAGTACCAATGTGATTCAGCAGGTCCTCGAACAGGCAGGGTATGAAGACGTGGAAATCGTTGCGGTTGATGCAGGCCCTCTCTATCAGGGACTTGCTGACGGACAGTTTGATTTCACAACTTCCGCCTGGCTCCCCTACACTCACCAGAGCTACTGGGAAGCTTACGGAGACCAGCTCGACTCTGTCCAGACTAACCTCGAAGACTGTAAGATCGGGCTTGTCGTGCCATCTTACGTAACCATAGACTCCATTGAGGAACTCAATTCCGAAAAGGATAAGTTCAACGGTCAGATTATCGGGATCGACCCCGGAGCAGGCATCATGCAGGCATCCGAAACCGCAATCACCGATTACGACCTTGATATGGAGCTCGTTTCAGGCAGCAGTGCCGCAATGACCACCTCCCTGAAAAAATCAATCGACTCCGAAGAGTGGACAGTTGTAACCCTCTGGTCCCCTCACTGGGCATTTAACCGCTGGGACCTCAAATACCTGGATGACCCGAAAGGTGCATATGGCGATGCCGACCATGTTGAAACCCTTGCAAGGCTTGGCCTTGAAGAAGAAAAACCTAACCTCTACGGCATCCTGACCCGCTTCCAGTGGACCCATGACGATATCCAGACTGTAATGATGGACATCGAAAATGGCACTGCCCCTGAAGAAGCCGCAGCAAACTGGGTTGCAAACAACCCGGAAAAAGTTAACGAATGGATAGGAGAAAAGTCAGAAGAGTAAATCTCTCTTCTCTTTTCTTTCCTCTTATTTTTTAAAATTTATTACCGCTCTTTTTTTGGTCATCTTTTTCGGTTAGTTTTCATAGTTTTTCAATTAGTTCTCGGGAAATGTAATTCCGCTTCATGACAAAGGCTTTGGTAGATACTGGAGTCTCATACCTGTTTACACTGTTGAATTAATATAAAATAACACAATATTTAGAAAATAAAATTATTTATACTACAAAATTCTTAATGATGGCTATATAATAATACTATTTAATAAATTATTAATACATTAAAACCCCTAAAGTACTTTGTTGTTACTGGACTGACGACGACTACGAGGCCGGATAACGAGTTCTTACGACAGATCCTCGTTATTAGGATCTATGCAGATCCATAAAATCATTATGGCAGATATCTTTTCCGCTAAATGGTAGGAGTCTACAGGTTACAATCTAATAAGGATATCGAACGGGACTTCTACGCCATGATATGAAATTAGCTCTTGGCATAATCTGAGTGATAGTGGTTAGCATGCGCTATAGATTTAGAACGTTCACGATCCTTGCGATCATATTGGTTATCTTTACGGTCTTTACAGTTTCTGGCTGTGTCACAAAAGGAGGTATGGATGATCAGGCAAAGACGATAACCGTTACGGATATGGAGGGAAGGTCGGTTACTGTAAAGGTCCCGGTAGAACGGATTGTCTTAATGGAATCATCCAAAACACACGAGCTGGCCGCCATAGATGGGGCTGCAATCGTCGATAAGATTGTCGGATGGGACAATGATTTCAAAGACAATGCCGGTGACGGGTACGTGAAGTTCATAGAAAGATATCCGAAGTTGGCTGATGTTCCCAACGTAGGCTCTCTTGACGACAATACATTCAGCGTTGAAAAGGTAATCGCGTTGAATCCTGACGTTGTCATCATGCACAACTGGGAATTCATGTGGAGCGGGGACGCGACTAAAGAAGCCCTTGTCAAGCTGGAACAGGCAGGTATCCCCGTAATCTTCGTGGATTTCTACATGGAGCCAATGACCAACTCCACAAAGAGTATGCTGCTGCTTGGTCAAATTCTTGGAAAAGAGCAAAGGGCTAAAGATATCGTCGAATTTTATAATCAACACGTCGAAGCGGTCTATTCACGCTTGGAGACGAGTGACGGACTGAAGCCCGGCGTATATATAGAGACAGGATACAATGGCCCAGAGACATATGGGATAACCGAGGGGGATGTCGGGTGGGGATCGATCGTAAAGAAAGCGGGTGGAGAAAACATTGCTGAGCCATTATTAGGAAATACCAGCAAAGCGCTCAGCCCTGAGTACCTCATCAACCAGAATCCAGATATCATAATACTGACCGGTCGGAACTGGTCCACACCAGGATCAATCAGGATGGGATATACTTCAACCGCTGCAGATACGAAGGATACGATGGATGCATATATTGCACGTCCGGGGTGGAACACGATTAATGCTGTCAATACCCACCAGGTGTACGGCATTTATCATGGGTACTGCTTCAGCATCTATAATTTTGTGGCACTGGAAGCTTTTGCTAAGTGGTTTTATCCAGAGGAATTCAAAGATCTTGATCCCAATACCACCATTCGGGAGTATCATGAAAAGTTTATGCCCATTGAATACAGCGGGACATTCATGTATAGAAATTATTAAAAAATGTGGACCTGAGGAGCAGCTTTAGGATGAATGTTGAGGTAAAAACGGCATACAAGGAAATAACGGGAAGGAAGCATATCTCTCTCCTCTTGATCTCGGCAGCGATCTTCCTCACTTTTGTCATCGACATCATGACAGGACCGGCTTCTTTATCGGTAAGTGAGGTCATTTCGACGATATTGTTCCCTGCCTACAGCGAGCCTTCAGTTCAGGTTATTGTTTGGACCTTCCGCCTACCTGTTGCCCTTATGGCGATAGTGATCGGAATAGCTTTAGGCCTTGCTGGTGCGAACATGCAAACTATCCTCGATAATCCTCTGGCCAGCCCTTATACGCTTGGCATTTCGGCAGCTGCCGGGTTCGGCGCCGCACTGGCCATTGTGCTTGGAGTGGGAGTGTTGCCTTTTGCAGATACCTTATTCGTGCCGGTCAATGCGTTCGTGTTCTCGCTAATCAGTTGCATGGCAATATATGGTATTGCCAGGTTCAAGAAGGCTACTTCCGAGACCATAGTACTTACCGGTATCGCTGTGCTGTTCCTGTTCAATTCTCTGCTGGGGTTACTGGAGTATAAGGCAAACCCGGAGCAGGTCCAAGCTATCGTTTTCTGGCTTTTCGGCAGCCTGACCAAGACGAACTGGACCACTCTGCGCATTACGGTGGGGATTGTTTTAGTAGTCATACCGCTGCTGGCCATAGATGTCTGGAAGCTTACTGCTCTCCGGCTAGGTGACGATAAGGCAAAAAGCCTTGGAGTGGATGTCGAAAGGATGAGAATAAAGGGCTTGATCCTGATTTCAGTTCTTACGGCCACGGCGGTGGCGTTCGTGGGCACCATCGGGTTCATCGGTCTTGTGTCTCCTCATATCGCGCGGATGCTTGTAGGTGAAGACCACCGGTACTTTTTGCCCTGTTCAGCCCTATCCGGGGCGTTCATACTCTCCACTGCCTCAATTCTCAGCAAAATTGTAGTCCCGGGGATTATATTCCCCATCGGAATACTCACATCACTGATAGGTATACCGTTTTTCATCTGGCTCTTGCTGTCTAAGAAGAAGGGATATTGGTGAAGCTGGAAATTAGAAACCTCAAGTTCGGATATAATTCCAGTCCTGTATTAAAAAATGTAAGCATGGTAGCCGAGCCTATGGTCACTGCGATCATAGGCCCAAACGCTGCCGGAAAATCTACCTTACTTAAATGTATTTGTGGGATACTCAAGGCTGAAGGGTCAATAATCCTCAATGGAAAAGACCTGAAGGCGTGTCAGAAGGACGAGGTCATAAAAGCTATTAGCTACCTTCCTCAGGAATCTTCTACAAGCGCATTCATGACTGTGTTAGAGGCAACATTGCTGGGAAAAATAAGCTCGCTAGGTTGGAGGATCAAGGACGAGGACCTGTCCGCATCTATGGATACGCTTGAAAAGCTCGGGATAGAAGATTTGGCGATGAGGCCAATGAATGAGCTAAGTGGCGGACAGAAGCAAATGGTATCCATTGCCCAGTCGATCATCCGAAAGCCCGAAGTGCTCCTCATGGACGAGCCTACGAATTCACTGGATCTCCAGCGGCAGCTCGAGCTTTTTGACGTGATCCAGAACATCACGGATGAAAACGGAATGACGACGATCGTAGCATTACATGACCTCAACCTGGCGGCCCGCTACGCGGGAAAAGTCATATTGATTAATGGGGGTAAGATCATGGCAGCAGGAAGTCCGGCTTCTGTGATAACCGAAGCGATGATCCGGGAAGTCTACGGGGTCAATGCCAGAGTAATGCTCGACGGTGAAGGCATACCGCAAGTCATACCAATTAATTCAACGCGAAAACGCGGGATAAAAAAGGCCATAAAGGGATGATCATGATGGAGTCAGGAAAGCTTGACCTTGACAGAACCAAGGAAGGAGTAAAAAAATACTGGGATTACGGAAGCAAGTTTTATGATACGGCACCAGGTCTCGGGGGAAACGAGGAAAGCCAGATATGGAAAAAGTTATTATCATCCTCGATCGGCCCGGACCTCAAAAACATTCTGGACGTTGGCAGCGGTACCGGAATAATCGCCATGTACCTGGCAGAGCTGGGCTATGGAGTGACGGCTGTCGACTTTAGTGAAGGAATGATGGATATCGCCCGGAAAAAGGCATTAGAAAAGGGAGCGAAGATCCGGTTCATGGAAGGAGATATCGAGAACCTTAGCTTCGAGGATGAAACTTTTGACTGTGTCACAGCCCGGTATGTGCTCTGGACGCTGCCTCATCCGGAGAAGGCGCTCAAGGAATGGGTAAGGGTTGTAAAGCCTGGCGGTAGGATTGTCATCATTGACGGCAAGTGGGTTACAAGGGGTTTACTGCCCCGTATATCTGCAATGAATTATCATATTTATCGATTTATAAAATACGGAAAAAATCCCTTCACCTACGATTATAGGAAGGAGGTAAGTGTCGGTCTCCCCAATCCTCATGGGGTTGAAAAAAAGCAGATTATGGAATATGTATCTAAAGCAGGCTTAACCGATATCGTCGTTACCGATTTGAAGATAATTAGGGATATTCAGCGAAAGAAACTACCCTGGTATTTGAAATATGCTAATGATCATCCGATTTTTATGGTTCGGGGTACCGTTGCTAAAAAAGGATAAAATTTGAGGTATTATTATGGCAATTAATGAAAACAAGATAAAGGAAGAGATCACGAAGCGGTGGGACTACTCGTCTCAACACTACGATACATATCACGGTCACGGGATAAAGAGCGATGAAGAGGCAGCAGCCTGGACCGCTCTTTTCAGACAGGTAATCCCCGGGGAAAAGCTAAATGTTCTGGATGTCGGCTGCGGCACGGGCGAGATGAGCAGGATACTGGCAGAGATGGGGCATAAGGTGACGGGTATAGACCTGTCCGAGAAAATGCTCACGGTAGCAAAGTCGAAGGCTTCCGGTAGTATCGAGTTTCGGAGAGGCGACGCAGAAAATCCCCCCTTCGATGAAGGAAAGTTCGATGCAGTCGTGACCAGGCACGTGCTCTGGACGCTGCCGAATCCGGAAAAAGCCCTTAAAAGCTGGCGGAATGTGCTGAAGTCCGGAGGAAGAGTAGTCGTTCTGGATGGGATATGGGATAATGGCAGTTTTGAGACGCGTATGAGGAGAAAAATAGGCAACCTTATGATACATATTGTTGAAAAGAATGATATCTCTAAAGACAGTTATACTGCGGAAATGAACTCCATGCTGCCCAACGCAAAAGGAGTATCGTTAGATAAGGCTCGGGAATATATGGAAAAAACCGGGTTCAAAGACGTACGGTCGCTTGGACTGGACAAACTGGTGAAAATCCAGAAAAAGCATATGCCGTTCAGGTATAAGATATCCTACAAGTATGAGTATTACGCGATCTATGGCCTGAAATGAAATTGCAGAATTAATTTGTGAATGAACATTAAACAATAATAAATAATAAATCATACTATTTTTCAATATAATAACAAAAAATAGAGAAAAAATAAAAATATTCAACTATTATATCATATTTTATTGTATTTATCATACTAAATATTGACATAAGTAAAGCTATACCTGAAACGAAAGAGGCATGAAAGAGGCATAGATGTGAATAAAAATAATTCAATTTTAATTGTTATAGCTTTAATTATTTTATTAGTTGCCGGTGTATTCATAATACCCGTCTCTCCTGATAAATCGACAGAAAATAATACAATAACAGTAACAGATTTGGCGGGAAGAACGGTGTCCCTTAAAGTACCAGCCGAAAGAGTAGTTCTCGGGAGTTCAAGAGATCTCCATGAATTTGCTGCTGTCGAAGGAGAAAACTTTTCTAATAAAATAGTTGGCTGGGGCCCGGATCTTAGAAAATCTGATAAGGACACTTATGACAAGTTTGGAGAAAAGTACCCGGAAATCAAGAACATACCTGAAGTTGGATACTATGGGAGTCAAGACTTCAGTATCGAAAAGGTTGTTTCACTAAAACCCGATCTTGTCATATTCCCCATGTTTGATTATGATCGGGCAAAAGACGATTTGAGCAAATTTGAACAGGCTGGAATACCTGTGGTTTTTACTGATTTTTATCAGGATACGCTTGAAAACTCAACTAAGAGTATCACGCTGCTGGGTAAACTACTCGGTAAGGAAAAACGGGCTAAGGAAATCACAGATTTTTACGATGAACAGACAGACATTGTGTATTCGAGACTTTCCAAAATCAATAAAACCAAGCCCAAGGTATATATTGAAAGCGGTTGGAAGGGTGCTTCTGAATACGGCAGGACCTACAGCAGTTTAGGTTGGGGCCCAATTGTGGATAAAGCCGGCGGTGATAATATTGCCAGGAATTTTACTTCCGAGTCGGCGACCGTAGCTCCCGAGTTCTTGATTGATGCCGATCCGGACATTATCATCATTACCGGTTCTAATTGGGTGACTACGCCGGATTCCGTAAAATTAGGATACTATGCCAACCAGGACTCATCCAAGGATCTCCTTAAGGCATATCTACAGCGCCCCGGCTGGGACTCCCTGCAGGCCGTAGAAAATCAAGAAGTGTACAGCATCTTTCACACCTACGACAGCAGGATTTACAGCTTTGCCGGCCTCCAGATACTTGCAAAGTGGTTCTATCCCGAAGAGTTCAGTGATGTTGATCCGGAAGCCGGAATAAAGGAATTCCATGCGAGGTTCATGCCCATTGATTACAGTGGAACCTGGATGCTGGACCTGACGTGATGCCTGGAAAAACGGCAGAGCACCTGTCTATTAACCCGGCTGTTGCTGGCAGTGGATCAATGACTCTTAAAGACCAGGAGGATCACGGTAAAAATCACATGCAAGAAGTTATATCAGCACCGTCGGCGTCCGCGCTGACTGAAGAGAAGATGGTATCGGTATACGGCATCGAAGCCAGAGTGACCATTGATGAAAATAGGATTCAAAAGGTGATTCCTTCCCTCCAGGGCCAAGCGATATAAATAAACCAGGCAGTGCTAAGGCCCCATAGCCGGGAAATCAACTGGAAGTCAAAGAACTGGAATGGAGAGACTGAAATATGGGTAGTGCCGAATTTTGGAGCAATGCTGCATTGGAATATAATAAAAAAACAATATATGACTTTGACAATGAAAAGACCAATCGAGCTTGGCGGGAAGTTCTTGTGGATATCCTGGGTCAGAAAGAGAATATGAGGGTGTTGGATGCCGGCTCTGGAACGGGTTTTTTGTCCATGTTACTGGCAACAATGGGCCACAGTGTCGTCGGGGTGGAACGGGCACCTAACATGTTAAAAATTGCCTCAGAAAATGCGGTTAACAGGGGGTTGCATGTAGATTTCGTGTTGGGTGACGTTTATAATCTCCAGATGATAGAGCAGGACAGCTTCGATGCTCTACTTTCCCGTTATCTGGTGTGGACTCTGGAAAGTCCTGAAAAAGCCTTTAGAGAATGGTTACGGGTGTTAAAGCCCGGAGGCAGGCTGATAATTATTGATGCAAACTGGTACCCTAATTTAAGTCGTTCTCCCTTTTTAAAAATGTGGCGTAAAATGTCTTGGTTGCTGGATTTTGTGACCGAAGGTAAAAAATTGAGGGGGCGCGGAGAGGGAGATGTGGCTTTTTACAACCTGCCCTTTAGTAGGGTAGAACGACCGGAGGAGGATGTAAGGCTGTTGGAGTTATGCGGCTATAGAGTATTGGAAATAAAACCCAATATTCGCCCGCAGATCAATGACTTACTTGATTACCTTAAAACGGGTTATTGGGGACCCATATTCGTAATTATTGCGGAAAAGTCCTGTGAAGAGGAGAAAACTCATTCTGCATAAAATGAGAAATTTTCCTTAAACTGACTTTCCGCAGGTGTTCTTTCAATTTTTACAATTATTCCTGCTATCATTTGAACAGAATAAATATTTCCTATGATTTTAGGAGAGCGAAGGAGACTTCCGGCCTTAGATTGTTTTATCCCAAAATTATTTCGCTTTGTTAATTTCTTTTATTGCAGTTATATATCGTATACAAATTATCCGCTATTTTACTTCAACTTCGAATTTGTTTCATTTTACATAATCATTCCATAGTGCCAAAATGGGATTGGAATTTATGCAAAACTTAATCTTTTACGTCTCATGCAATTGTATCTTGTATTGAACTTTCAAATGGTTTTGAATCTGCGAAATCATTTCCGGATACAATAATTTCAGGCTGAAGTTAAAGTTAGTTTTATCTGCTTGTATAATAAATCATACTATTTACAAAGAATTGTCGATATTATACTAAATTATAGGTAATTTAGTCAGTTTTATGTAGTTTTATGTAATACATTTACACTATCAGATCAGAGGAAAGTAACATGAAAATCATCACTTGTTTCGGAAGAAATGTCACAATACCTGAGAATATCGATAGGGTAGTCTGCTCGGGAGGAGGGTGCCTTCGCTACCTGGTATACCTGCAGGCCCAGAACTATGTAGTAGGGGTTGACAGTATTGAAAAGGAAAAAAGAGAAATTGAGGGCCGTCCCTACGTCCTTGCAAACCCGCAGCTCAAAGATTATCCTCTTATTGGCGAATTCAGGGGCGAGGATGACCCTGAAAAAATGATTGCCGTTGGCCCGCAGGTAATCTTGAAAACCATCACACCCGGTTCTGTATCTGTGACCAGTGCGGCTGATGCTGACAAGCTTCAGGATGAAACCGGCATCCCGGTTGTTATGTTCCCGTATGGATCTTTGAAGAATCAAAAAGACAGAGTTGAAATGAATAACTCCCTCAGAGTAATGGGCGAGGTCGTAGACAAACAGGAGAGGGCAGAAGAAGTAATTGCTTATATCGACGCTACGATGCATGACCTCCAAAACAGGACAGTGGGCATTCTTGAATCCGAAAGAAAGGTTGTTTATGTAGGAGGAGTGAGCAGTAGAGCGGCGGCTTATGGGATAATCTCTACCGAGCCGGCTTACCCTCCATTCCTGTGGGTGAATGCAAACAACGTTGCAGCCGGAATAGGTGCAGACCATGCGCATATTGCTATGGAAGCTCTCTTAGATTGGGACCCGGAGTATCTGTTTGTCGATATGAGTACAATCCAGCGGTGCGATGGAGGAGCCATAGGAGAACTCAAAAATGATGCGGCTCTCACAGGGCTTTCAGCAATAAAGAATAACAAGGTCTATGGAGTGATTCCTTACAACTATTACAGCATCAACTTTGAATCGGTGCTTGCAAACGCTTATTTTGTAGGAAAAGTACTTTATCCGGCCCTTTTTGAAGATATCAACCCGGAAGCCAAAGCCAATGAAATTTATACTTTCTTCGTTGGCAAACCGGTATTTTCCGAACTGAACGGACAGTACGGAAACTTGGTATTCAAGCAAATACCACTGTGTGATGGGGATATAATGGAGTGCATTTTGCCGACGGAGCAGTTCCGGAAGATTACCTGACTTATGTCAGGAAAAAATATTTCTGGATCATGGAGAGCTTCGGCTCCTCTTCTATGTGAGTCTATTCGATTTCGGTAGGAGAGGTAACTATCGTATTCTGAAAAATCCAGAGTGTGGAAAAACTCTGCAGAATGTACTTAAAGGACTTCGAAGGGTTCACATTGGACGCTTCGTTCTAACCTTGCCGGCAAAACCTCGAGGTCTGGACCCCGAGGAAGGCCTTCCCTGAATATTCTGGTATGGTCTTTACTGCTTCTCTTTTTTTGTGCAGCTTTGCAGCAGCTGCAGTCCTTCCGGAAAGATCTCCCTGGAAAAATCCTTGCAGGCCAAGACCTCCTTTCTCAGGCGTCAGGATCTTGCAGGTTCTGATACATCCGACTTTCCGCAGATGTCTTTTCAATTTTCACAATTTTTCTTGCTATCGTTTTTCTGAAAAACTCCATATTTAACCAAACGTACGTTTTTGATATTTTTCCAAAATTTTTGTCTTTTTGCCTTCGTCGAAAGCCCAAGAAGCCATTTCCATGGGATTCAGTTGAGATAATAGCTGTAATTTTTCGAATAATTATCCAAAAACGATAGCAGAAAAAATGTTGTTTTTTTGAAGACATCTGCGGAAAGTCCGATACATTATTTCCCGGAAAATATCCTGCAAAAAGGACTTCCTTTTCCTTTTTCCAGTACTTCCTCTGGTCTTTCCTTGCAGCTGCAGAACCAAAGCTTCCAGAACTTTCCTTGCCGGCAGGACCTCGGGTCCGCATCTAGAGGAAGGCCTTCCCAAGATATCCTTGCAGGATGTTTCATGCTTCTCTTTTTTGTATTGGTTTGCAGCAACTTTCCTAGCTTCCTAGGGGAAAACCTTCCTGGACCCGGAGAAAATCCTTATTACTCCCTCTTTTAATCTATTCCTGCAATCAATATGCATAGATATTGTGTATACTTCGTGTATATATGAGGTATACTTAGTGGTTCAAGCAATGATCAACATTGATGAAATAACAAACCGGGTCCTTAATATCATAAAAGCTACGTACGGCTTGAAAGACAAAAGCGCTGCAATTATGCATATGGCAGCAGAATATGAAAAAGAAATTATGGAACCTGCACTCAGGCCTGAGTTTATTGAAAAGGCTTAGGAGATCGTGAAACAGAAGCCTATAGATGTGGGAACGGTTGAGAACTGGAAAAAGATGCTTTACTGTTGATCTTATATGTATCGGCTACAAGTAAGGTCAGAAGTTCAAAAAGTTGTTGAGAAGCTGGCAAAAAATGACAAAAAGCAAGTTGAAATCATATTCAGTAAGGTAAACGAGATCCTTCAGAGCCCCTTCCAGAACGACATAATATTAATATGATATTGTTCTTTTATTATATGGTAAATATGGCTCAAGCGATAATAAATATTGATGATCATACTAAAAAAATTTTGGATATTATTAAAACCAGGTATGATTTAAAGGATGAGAGCGCAGCTATTGAGCTAATGGCTACTCAGTACGAAGAAGAGATATTGGAACCTGAGCTAAGACCTGAATTCGTGGAGAAAATGCAGAATATAATGAAGGAAGAGCCCATAGATATCGGGACTATTGAAGATCTAAGAGCCAGATATGGGCACTGATTTTGAATGTATCGAATAAAAATCTCACCGAAGCTTGACGAAATAATTCAAAAATTGGATAAGAAAAATAAGAAACAAGTGGATATTATTTTAAAGAAAGCAGGTGAGATCGCAGAAAATCCACATAGATATAAGAACCTTCGAGCACCACTCAACAATTTAAAAAGGGTGCATATCGATAAACATTTCGGGTATTGTTAATTAAATATAGGTAACTCTTTATTTCTGTTTTTCATCAATAGAAGAACAGAGTACTTTAGCATTTCAAGACTCTTCGTATAACACTTTGTCTTTCGTCTCAACCTTGCCAGAAAGTGTCTTAATATGCCGTTATATCCTTCAACTGTATACGTTTCTGCTTTGGATTGAGTATGAATCGTTTCAGGAATAAACTCTGCATATGCCCTCCAGTGATCAGTCATCACTTCTCCAATCTCTTTCTTCTTTAATTTTTCCCAGAGTAGTTGTCCAGTTTTCGTTCCTCTGCTACCCAAAGAGCAGTTGATGAACTTTTTCCCAACTCTATCAACAGCAATCCAGATCCAGCAATATTTTTTTTGTTACCGATGTAAGTGTGCATCTCATCCAGTTCAACAATAGATATCTCATTTTCGCTTTTTAGGTCCTCTATCTCCTGACCAAATTTCTTTATCCATTTTTGGACAGAAACATGACTTACCCCTAAAAATCGTCCTATTGAGCGAAATCCTAATCCCTCAAGATAAAGTTGCAAAGCCTGTCTCTTAACTAAAGGAGAACTAGCAGTTGATTTTAGCTCGACTGAATAGTTATATCCACAATCGTGGCATTTGTAGCGTTGACGTCCACAAACTATACCGTTTTTTGTGTGATTGGAACTTTCGCATCTTGGGCAATTCATGCAGAAATATAGGTTTTCATGATATATAACTATAATTAACTACCAATGCCACATTTCGTACTAATTTTTTCTATCGATGAGGTATCGAAGAGCGTCACGCTGGAAAATTACGACCATCATGACGATATTTATAAGCACTAATTTTTCCTGGGAGTCCTGTTTCCGGAATAAAGACTCCTGATAAGGTATTTATTTTCCCGGGGAGAATTTTCTCAATTGCTCCTATTCGGTACAAACGTTCGTAAAATTTCATAAAACCCTCTCAACCTTTTTTAGCTCCACTTTATCTATTCTATGTATCCATGTTATCCGGATCCTGTCTCCGGGCTCAAGCTCAAAAAAAGGTGTATCATTTTGAAAACAACAAACTAATGGTCCTTCTTTATTTTTTACAGTAACCTTTGAACAGTCTTCAGTTCTTTTATTTCCATCTAAAATTATCACTTTCCGTATTCCTGCTTTACAAACCCATATGGTTTAGTTTCAGGGATCCAGGCGACACATGTAATACAAATGGTTATTAATTCCACAACAGCTAAAATCAAGATAAAACAAAAACATAATAAGGACACAACAGTGGGTCACTATTATGGAAAAACCGAACTTCAGGACAGAAATTCTCAGAACCCTCGAAGGAGAAACTCCCTCTCAGATACCGGTCGGCACTTTCACAACCGCGCCGGTACTAGAACTCATGGATATGAGCGGAGCAGCCAGACCCGAAGCTGACCGCCAGCCTGAAAAAATGGCACTACTTGCTTTTTCCCAGTATGTAAATGCCTCTTTTGAAACCCTCAGGTATCCATTTGATATGGTGGTGCTCGGGGAAGCCCTGGGCTGCAGAGTTGATCCGGGTACGAAAGCAAAGACTCCTGCTGTGCTGAATGGTCCAATGGAACTTTCGCCTGTAGTCCCCAAACTCCCTGAAGACCTCCTTGAAAGGGGCAGAATCCCCGCTGTCCTGAAAGCAACGGAAATCCTCCGGGAAAAAGCCGGCTCAAACCTACCTTTAATTGTGGGAATGGAAGGCCCGGCTGACCTTGCTGCTTCCCTCTGCGGAATTACCCGTTTCCTTAAATGGACAATCAAAAGGCCACACATTGTAACAAGGCTGATCGATCTCTGTAGCGATGCCTGCATAATGTATGCCAGGGAATGCCTGAAAAGTGGGGCTGACATTATTGTTATTGCAGATGCGGTTTCTTCTCCGGATATGATTTCCCCGGATGCTTTTCGGACCCTGATAAAACCCGGCATGGCAAGGGTTCCGAAAGCCCTGGGGGGAGGCAAAAGCGTGCTCCACATCTGCGGAGCTGCCGATCCGATTATCGCAGATATGGCAGAATGCGGGTTTGACGGGCTCAGCCTTGAAGAAGGTGTAAAAAACCTCAGAATAGCTGTGGAAACGGCTCACGAATCCGGGGTCGCGGTAATAGGCAGCGTGTCAACCTCCAGGACCCTTTTTAGGGGCAGCCCCGAAGATGTGAAAAAGGAGGCTTTCACATGTATGGAAAGCGGAGTGGATATCCTTGCTCCGGGCTGCGGTATTGCGCCTGAAACTCCCCTCCGAAATTTGAAAGCCCTGGTGGAAGCAAGGAATGAGTTATGTGGGAAAACAAGGTAATCGAGGAAAAATAAGATCCTTGCGAGAACAAGAGAATTGCAAGAAAATAATATATGGGATAGATTGTATCCTCTTCAAATTATGTGAATAAAAGTAAATTTCATGTATTTGCTGAAAATTTAATCAATTCTCCATGTCTGAAAAACAACCTCAAAAGGCGTATTTAACTCAATAACTATATTATAAAATTGTTGCATATTTCTCGAGTTGGAAAATTTTCCATTGAATTTGAAGGGAATACAAAGAAACTTTGAAGTGTGATAAACGTATAAGCCATTTAAACTTTGAACCTACAAGTAAATAGGGGAAGATTTAGGGATGAATGGTTTGAATCTATGAGAATTTGGAAAATACAGTAATGAATGAAGTTGATTGCTTAATCGATTGCCAATATATTTATATAATTTTGGGTAAAACATAATTTAGAGGATTTCTACAGAGCTGTAATAAACTTAATTCTTATGCATATTACACTCTTGATTTGGCATGTATGCAAAAACATTATTTCCGTGTTTTAGTGTCGAACGAAAAAGTTAAGCACGTTTTTTAATTATAAAGCACATATACCCCCATCTCTTTATCAGCAAAATTTGTTTTTTAAATTTTTTGTTACCCCAATACCATTCACGATAATCTATAATTTCTAAGTTACATTCTTGAATCATGCTCCTAAATTCGTCTCTTGTATAAAAACAAACGTCTAACCCATTAATAAATTCTTTAAAAGGAATCTTTATATTACATTTGTTTTGAAAGTCTAACATTGTTTTAATGGTGTTTCTAGTAAAAGTTGGAAATATGTAGCTTTCATAAAAAAGGTCTCCCAGCAATATGAACCCGTCATCAGTCAAAATATTTCTCATATGTATTAACGAATCTACTACCATTTTTTTAGATTCATTTACAGAATTACCAGTCACATGGTGCAAGACGTCTTGAATATGAATATATGAATATTTCGAATTTCCAGGAATTCTATAAGGTAAATGTCCTTGAATTTTAATTACATTTTGGAAATTTATCCCATCTAATGCTTTTTTTGAAGGATCTAAAGCTGTAATTTCCATGTCTAAACCAAAATAATTCAGCCAACTAATAAAACGTCCAGTACTACATCCAATATCCAAAACAGATTTTCTTGTGTTTTTTTTTATAAACTCAATAAAAAAAGCATCTGTAGATCCATATTTATTCGTAGAATCTGAGTTGCCATAAAAATCTATATGATTATCAAAAAAAGTTCCAAGTACGTTTGTTTCTTCAATAGCATTTACCATATAGCCACCTACTTTTAACTATTATATGGTTAATAGTGTTCCATTATTTTTTTGTCTTTTTTGGAAACAAATATTTGTCATTTCATCAAAGATTACGCCATAAATCGAATTGCGTATGGTCACCCATCGCAAATAGGCTGTCTGAAATTTTTTGAGTAATATCCAGTTTCATCTTTTTTCGATTTTGAGGTTTTAAATGCCCTATTTTTTTCATGTTTTTACTGTTAGTCAATTTAGTGTAAGCAAAACCCCTGACCAATGCCAAAAGAAACTTTGCTAACGAGTCCCTTTCAGCTTTCCGATCATTTTACAAAGAATCAGCGATTAAGATCTTTAAATGGAAAACAAAATGAGGCAGGATTCACTTCATTCCAACCTGAAGGGTGGGGTATTCGTAACCCTCCGCGTTCCCATTGTAATAACCTTGTTTTTTTTTCCTTGTTACTTCTAAAATATAATTTGTTTCATTAGATAAATAACTTTCTAAGATAATTTTGTCACTCATGTGCATTCTCAGAACTCTTCTACTTATTACTATTTTGAGAGAAACGAAGGACCATTTTTTGTGGAACTGTTCGAAATCCTGATGTAAAAACACTTGATTACATGAGAGGGTAATCGCTGATCGTCGGGAACTTAACTCGGGCTTTTCTGTGGAACGTGGGAAACTGCTCATCGATGTTAAGAGAAACCTCCAAGCGGTGGACCCGCAAGGACAAAAGTATCGATGCGATGAACAGGGGCAGAACAATTCGTAGTAGTGATGAAGTGCCTGTAATGGGCATGGAGCGAAGGGATTGTATTATCCAGTTTTGAACTGCGGTCAACCTTGTCTTCAAGGGAGGAACCAATGGACAAAACAAGGCTTTATGGCTGGATAATGGGAGCCGTATGAATCGAGAGATTCACGTACGGATCTGAGAGGGCCTGGGGGTGAAATTCCCCTGGGCTACTTACCAATACCCTGACCTTTAGAGGCTGTCCGACAATTATTGATAAAGAAAGCAAATAAGCCCTTTAAATCAAAAAAGAAGGAATTCTTTTATTACCGAAGGTAATTGTCGGACAGCCTGTTTAGGGTGGGGTGGCCGCACGCAATTTGATTTCCTGCAGAGTTTAGGGTTGCGGTAATATGCAGCGTATCAACCTCCATGACCCTTTTCAGGGGAGGGCCTGAAGACGTTGAAAAGGAAGCTTTTCCCTGCATGGAAAGCGGAGTGGATATTCTTGCTCCGGGCTGCGGGCTTGCTCCAGAAACCCCTCTGAAAAACCTGAAAGCCCTTGTGGAAGCGAGAAACGAATTTTGCAGGAGAAGGTGAATTTTGCTGAAGAAAATGAGTTTACGGAGAAGCAGTGAAAAATACCCAGAGAGTCAAAAATGAGATACGGTTTCAGGGCAGGGGTTTTTCGGTTTATTTCAGGCTGACCACACAAAAATCAAGCTTTTCTGGAAGATTTCCCCTGCTTATCAGGGCTCAATGAAGAGCCTCTGCCATTTTTTTACCCGCTTCAAACGTTTTTCTTAGAAGTTCTTCATCCCTTGAAACCGCTCCCCTATCAAAATATCCTGTCACCGGAAACTTTTCCACGATCTCATAGCCCAGGGCTTCAAGAGGCATCCCTAGCGCTCCGAGTGTAAAACCCATTTCTTCGATTTCCAGCTGCTCGCAGACCGAAAAAACAATCGCTTTTCTCCCCTGCCCGGCAAGTTTGCTCGAATAGCGCCTGGGGCGGACGTTCGTGAAATTGTAGTAAGGGTAGAGCCTGTCGATGAAGGCCTTCATCAGGGCAGTTACATTGTAGTTGTAGGTGGGAGAACCGAGGGTAAGCCCTTTTGCAGCCTCGATCTCGGGATAAAGCAGGCTCATTCCATCATGGAACCTGGTGCAGGTCCCGGTTTTCCGACACCTTTCGCAGCCGATACAGGGCTCGATCGAATAATCCCTTAAAAGGACTTTTTTCGTTTCGACACCTGCCGATTCCGCTCCTTTCAAAAAACTGTCAAGCAGCACGTCGGTATTTCCATTTTTCCGGGGGCTTCCTCCAACTCCAAGAATTTTTATATCGTTAATCATCTCACCCTGTATTGTATCGGGGATGGAGAATTAAATAGGTTCCGAAAACATGTCCCTGCTTTTTTGTAATAACCCGGAATGGAAATTCCCCTGATCTTAATCTCAGAGCTGAGAAAAAGCACCCGAGAAAAAGCTGAAACAACCCCGTAAGTAAAACTTATAGTTGCAGAGGCTGTTTAGATACAAAAGGTTAAAAGACTTTAAGCCTAAGTTTGTTTTCAGGGGTTAAAAAAATGGAAGATGCACTTCTCACTATTTTTCGGTTGAGGCTGTTCGAAACCCTCCGCGTTATAGGTGCTTTGATCCTCACTGGCATGACCCTCGGAGTACTTGAGCATCGGGCTAATTTTTATGTCCAGAGCGTCTTTGGCACTAAAGCATCCATTTCACATTTTTTCTCTTTTCTACAGATGCGGTATGTAGTATATTGAGTTAAATTTTACTCTCAAGTTTCTGGCTGATTGAAATAAATTTCTTAAACTCCGGAAGAGCCTGCGGCATGTAACTGTGGATATTTTGTGCTCTTATGATATCGTTTTTCTCGGATTCATTTTATTATTTTGAGTTTATATATTTTTTCACTCCTGTATTTCATATGTTTTTGCAGGCCAGTATTTCAACAATATAACGTTATATTCATCAAACATAAAGCGTTACTGCTCTTGTTATTGTACACTTTTTATTTATTTCAGAATATCTCTCAATAAATTTATATACTGTTTTCATGAATTACATTATAAAAATTTAAAATACGTTTAAAGGTTCAAACGGTTGTACTCCAATACTTTTGATTGACTTTTGAGCCATTATAATTGTTTCAATTTAATATTATAAATTTAAAAGGAGTTTAAAATTGAGTAACGAACTGATTGTGGGCAATAATACTCAGTACCAGGGCCATATAGAGAACCCACATTTCAGGGAGGTGTCATCTCAAAATATAACTGTCATCCTTCCAGCTTTTAACGAGGAAGTCTCCATCGGCAGCATAGTCCTTCTTACTAAATTCTATTCCGACAACGTAATCGTAGTCGATGACGGGAGCTCTGACCGCACTGCCGAAATCTCCAGGAAAGCAGGAGCTCACGTGATTGTGCATGAGGTCAATAAAGGCAAAGGAGCAGCCCTCAAAACCGGTTTTGAAGCCGCAGCCAACCTTGGCGCCGATATAATAGTGACAATGGACTCGGACGGTCAGCATAATCCCGCTGAAATTCCCAAACTTGTAACCCCTATTATTGACGGCTACGCTGAAATGGTCAATGGGAGTCGTTACCTTTCCCACAAAGACAAAAACACTCCTATCTACCGCCGTGTCGGCCAGACAATCCTTGATACGGCTACAAATATGAACTCCGGTCTCAGGATCACCGATTCACAAAGCGGTTTCCGCGCTTTTGCCGCTTCTACTAAAAACGTGTTCCGCTTCGGTGCACATGGCATGGCAATAGAAAGCGAAATGCTTGCTGATGCAGGCAGGTCTGGACTGCGGATCAAGGAAGTCGAAATAGGGGTAAGGTATGATGTGGACTGTTCAACCATAAGCCCGGTCCAACATGGTTTAGGCGTCCTTGTCATGGTCTTGAAAGATATCGAGTTCAACAAGCCTCTTTATTACTTTACAGTCCCAGGCCTATCTCTGGGAGTTGGAGGACTCTACATGGGTGCCCATTTTCTGCAAAACTTCACTATGGGAGGAGGCCTATCCTTCGGGCCTACCATGCTTATGGTTCTGTTTATTGTTATAGGGACCTTCATGGCATTGACAGGGATAATGCTGCATTCGGTGTCGGCGGTTATGAGGGAATCGAAGGTGACTTAACTGAGGGTTAGTGAGTTTTTCCTACTTATTATTCTGTAGCACCTGAAATTAATTTCTTTCTATGTAAAAGTCTGTGATCGATATTGGAACTATGAATTTGATTGTTTGATATTATTTGGAGGGATAAATGTCTGGTAAAGAAAAATTTGCAAGTGTTGTTATTCTCTCATATAACAGCAAGGAAGATCTCGCGGAGTGTATTCCCTCTTTAATATCTCAAACATATCAAGACTTTGAAATAATCGTGGTAGATAATGCATCTACGGATGCTAGTGAGGAATTCGTGAGGATTAACTATCCTGAAATAAAGGTGGTTCAGACAGGAAAGAATCTCGGATACGCTGCAGGGAACAATGCAGGATTTGAGGTAGCGGAAGGAGAATACATAGTAATTATAAATCCAGATACGGTTGCAGACTCCAAATGGCTTGCTGAACTAATTAAACCACTTGAAAACGATCTTACAATTGCGGCCACGACTTCAAAGATCCTGATGTATTACCAGAATGACAAAATAAACGCGTGCTCAACTATAAACCACTATACTGGACTTACCTTCTGCAGGGGACTCAATAAGCCTGCATGTGAATTTGATAACTATCAAGAAGTAGGAGCTGTCGCAGGCTGTTCATTTGCAATAAGGCGCGATATGTTAAAAAATATTGATGGATTTGACTCGGAGTTTTTCCTTTATTTGGAAGATACGGATCTTTCCTGGAGAGTACGTTTTGCGGGAGGTAAAATAATGTATGCTCCTGGGTCTATAATATTTCATAAGTGCAAATTATCAATACCTCCATGGAAAGAATTTTACCTTGAAAGAAACCGTTACTTAATTTTATTGAAAAACTTCAGTTCGAGAACATTGTTATTATTATTACCTGCACTTATAGTGACTGAAATCGTTACAATTGGTCATGCTGTTTTAAACGGCCCGAAATACATTAAAAGTAAATTGCAGGCCTATTTATGGGTTATAAAAAATATTAACGAAATTTTGACAAAAAGACACAAAACTATTTGCAAAAAAATAACTACTGATAGGGAGTTTTTTGGGCTTTTGGATTGGAAAATCCCCTTTGAACAGGTCATTAAACTCCCTATGATGAGTAAAACAGTTGATATCGTTTTCAACTCATTTTATGCGTTTCACATGAAACTGATAAGCAGAATTGTCTAATCTGGAGCAAATAAAACAATAATAATTCTTGGATGTAGTGTTAGTTATATTACTTAAAAATACTGGACTGGTGAAAAAAATGAAGATCTGCCTTACCTGCTCGCACGGTGGTCATCTTACTGAAATCCTGCAACTTATGGACGCATTCGAAGGTAATGATATCTTTTTTATAACCTATGAAGGAGCCAGGTCCAGCGAACTCACAAGGAAATATACTATGAAAAATCTGGGTAAAAAGCCTTTAAGATTTCTGCTCAGTGTTCCAAAAGTATTTGGCATTCTCCTGCGTGAGAAACCTGATATTATCATTTCAACAGGTTCTGAGATTGCAATCCCTGTTTTTTATGCTGCAAAAGTCCTCCGGATAAAAACCATGTTCATCGAAAGCCTGTGCAGAGTAGAAGAACCTTCTTTAACCGGCAAAATACTCTATCCAGTTTCTGATGTGTTTTTAGTCCAGTGGAAGCAGTTACTCTTCAAATTCGGGAGAAAAGCCCAGTACTGGGGGAATGTGCTTTGATATTTGTAACTGTTGGCAGCCATTATCAGGGTTTTGATAGGCTGGTTAAGAAAATGGATGAGATTGCAGGAAAAATTGATGAAAAAGTAATAATGCAAATTGGAAACACGAAATATAAGCCTGTCAATGCAGAGTACTTTGAATTCGCAGAATATTCAAAGATACAGAAACTTAATTCTGATGCTCGGATTATTGTCAGCCATGCAGGAGTCGGATCGATTCTTACTGCATTTGAACAAAAAACTCACCTTATAATCTTTCCTAGATTAAAAAGATATAATGAAGTCGTAGACGATCATCAATTACAAATCGCAAAGGAATTGGCAGAAAATCCTAATGTTACGGTGGTTAATGATGTAGAGGGTCTGGAAGAGGCTTTAAAAATAGATTTTTCTTTTGTAGAAGGGAGTAACGGGAACAGACTTGTTCCTTCTTTAAAAAAATATATCTTTTCAATTTCTTGAGATACATTTCTGGTTTGATTATTATGAGAATATGTGTAATTACTTCAGCAAATTTTCCCCCTGAAGAAGGAATTGGTAATTATATATATAATATGTCAAAAGAACTTATCCGAAAGGGGAATCAAGTCACCATCATAACAAGGGGTAGCTTACGTAAAACTTATAGAGAAGACTTTGATGGTATTGCACTATATAAAGTACCTTTTATATTCGCATATCCTTTTCATGTTCATATTCATGGATTTTTTGTGAATAAATTATTGAAATCAATTGAGCAAGATTTTGATTTGATTCATATTCACACTCCTTTACCTCCAATAATAAAATCTCATATTCCAATAGTAGTAACAGTCCATTCTCCTATGATTAATGGTGCAAAAGCCATAGATATTACAGACTTATTTTCTCTTGCAACTAAATTTCAGGCAAAATATATTAGTTATCCATTAGAAAAAAAATTACTAAGATATGCAGGCCTGATCTCTACAGTCTCAATAAATGTATCCAAAGAACTTGAAGAATATGGATTTAATTCTGAAAATATTACAGTTATATATAATGGAGTTGATGAAAATTTATTTTCACCAGTTGTTAAAAATTGTGGTGAGAAGTATATACTCTATACGGGAAGAATTAGTTATGGTAAAGGTTTGGTAGAGTTAGTTGAATGTGCAAAAGAAATATGTATGTGCAGGGGTGATATACGCTTCATTTTAGCTGGGGATGGGCCTTTACTTTCGGATTTTAAAGAACGAGTTAAAGATTTTAATCTTGAAGATCGCATAGAATTTTTGGGGCATGTAAATCGAAACGAAATAGTAAAGCTTTATCAAAATGCACATTTATTCGTTTTTCCATCGTACTATGAAGGATTGCCAGGTTCTCTTCTTGAAGCAATGTCCTGTAAACTTCCAATTGTAGCTACAAAAGTACCTGGAAATATCGAACTTATAGAAAATAACGTAAATGGAATTTTAGTTCCCTCTAAAGATTCAAATGCATTGAAGGAAGCTGTATTGACAATGCTTGATGATGCAGAGATGAGACTGAGGCTAGGCGAAAAGGCGAGAGATACTATAATCAAAAATGGTTTTACTTGGAATTCAGTTTCAAATAATATCTTACAATGCTATCATTCTGTACAGAAAATTGGGAATTAATCGTATATTGGATTTTGGAGAGAGTTAATTGAAATCAAAAGTAATCAATTATCTAAAATCTCTTGAAAAGTATACTGCCCTTATATTCTATTATTCAATTGCTCGACATCTCCCTCCTTCAGATGAGCCACAATCTTTAAAGTTATCAAAACCAATTAGGGGATTTTTAGCTTCCAAAATTTTTGATGAATGTGGGGTTGGTGTCAATCTTGAAAAAGGAGCTTACATTGCAGATGGTAAATTTATTCGAGTAGGAAATTATTCCGGCATTGGTATAAACTCTCTTGTTCAGAGAAATGTGAGTATAGGAAATGATGTTATGATGGGAAGAGATGTCATTATAATGACCACCAGTCATGAAACTTCAGATGCATCAATTCCTATGAGATACCAAGGTGGAAAAGAGGTTTCTCCTGTCATTATAGGCGATGATGTTTGGATTGGAAGTAGAGTTATAATATTACCAGGAGTAAGGATTGGAACTGGTTCAATAATTGGTGCTGGAGCAGTTGTTACTCGAGATGTAGAGCCATATTCTGTAGTAGGGGGAACCCCCGCAAAGATAATAAAAAAAAGGAAGTAGTCTTTGAAAGATGGATCTATGGTTTGGTATATTTTCCGATGATTATATATTAATATTTTAGAAGGAGCCGGTTATAATATGAAAGTCTGTGTCGTATGTTATGGATTAAGAGAACAAAATATTCGGCTTCAGCCCTGGAGATATATTTCAGAAATTGCATATGGTCTTTTTAATAAAAATTTAGATGTTATGATAATAACTGATGGTTTTTCCGAAAGGCATTATATTAACGGTATTCCTATAATTCATATGAGAAAACTCAGGGAGTTTCCTTTTCAACAGAATAAGGAATTAGTTTCTCTGATTAAATCCGAAAAACCAGACATAATTTTATGGTCAGTTAGTGCTCTTGATTATCTCTATTTAAATATATTCAAACAAATACACGTACCCATAATTGGAATTTTTACAGGACCGATTTACAGACTTTCGGATATATCAAGAATTGGATCTCGGGAGATAGTGAACAACATAAGGTTTTTATTTGTACACATTGTTTATGCTTCCCTTCCTCCTTTTTTTATTCGTAATGTTGTAAACTCCCCGCAACTCAATAAAATCTTTGTTATGAGCCGCAAAAACAAAGAAATAATTACGGACATAGGTGGAAATCAAAACAAGGTTGTTCATATTCCAGTTGGTATTGATGAATATGATTTTGAACAATCTGAAGAGTATAGTTCAATTATCAGTAAATATGATCTTGACGAAAGATCATTTAATATTCTTTATTTCGGATCTCCCCTTAGCATAAGAGGTATAGATTCTCTCATTAAAGCTGTTTCAAAAATAAAAAATGAATATTCTCATGTTAAACTTCTAATCCTTTCCAGACGCAGAGAGAATGAACTAAGCCGTGAAGAGCTGGCTACTCAGGATTTGATTCTGAAGCTGGGCCTAGAAAAAAACGTTCAGATCATTTCCGGTTTTCTTGACAGAGATGAAGTGAAGAACTTTATCGTTTTTTCCGACTTAATTGCCTTACCTTTTAAAATAGTTCCCTCTGATGTTCCAACAAGTATTCTCGAATCAATGGCTCTGGGAAAAACTGTAATTTCCACAGAAGTTGATGGTATCCCTGAACTACTTGAGGATGGCAGAGGTTTTGTCGTAAAACCAAATAACGAAGAAGATCTCGCTGAAAAAATCGTTTTTTCAATTAAAACTCGAGGTCTAACAAAAAGCATGGGTAAAAAAGCTGCATCGTATATGCAAACATATCCGAGATGGCATGAAGTCTCAGAAGCTGTGATATCCGAAATTACGGAAATTTCCAATAAAAGATACCTGAACGAGGTGGTTCTGTGAACCAGAAACCAATGTTCATATGTATCACAGGAATTGATGGCGTCGGAAAGACAACCCATGTCAATTTAATTATGGGATATTTGCGTGAAAAGGGAATCAAATGCCAGTATAAATGGCTTCGCTCTCACTATTTTTTTTCTTTGCCATTACTCGCTTTTTGCAGGATTGCAGGCTATACTCGTGTGTCTACACTGGGTGATTCTCAAAAATGCTCATACCATGAGTTCTATAAGTCGAGATTTGTTTCTGCGTTTTATCCTTGGATTTTGTTTTTTGATACTCTCTTATTTACGACTATAAAGGTCTATATCCCAATGTTTTTTGGAACAAGTATTGTTTGTGATCGTTTTGTATATGATACTCTGATTGATTTGGCAGTAGCAATAAAGGATAATGAAATATATAAAAAACCTGTTGGGAAACTATTTCTTAAATTGATCCCAAAAAATGCAATCTTCACTATGCTAAATCTTGATAAATCAACTATAATTTCAAGACGAAATGAATTGAAAGACGATGAGTCATTCAATGAACATTATATACTTTATCAAGAATTTGCAGATAAATTCTCAATTGAAACTGTAAATAATTATGGTAATGTCAATGATGTGAATCGATTGATAATTGATATTTTTACTTCGAGGATGAAATGTTGCTTTCATACATAAGCAAGGATGGCTGTCTCAAAACTTGATCCATTTCTACAATTGAACAATCTATATTATTGAGTTTAAACTCAGGTGAAAAATTACTCGAAATAAATGATATTTCCTCACTGTAAATTAGTACAAAAGTGCTAAGTTCAGAATAGGAGAGGATTGTACAATACTATTACTTTGCAAGGAAAGGTGATTAACATTAAAATTTATAACTATTATATGGCTTTTTTAGGTTGGTTGCCAAAGTCTCTGGTACCTTTTGTTGTTTTAAGCGTAAACTGGTTAGTTCAAGGAATAATCGGCTTAGATAAAATTGAACGAAATTTTAAATTGTTTCTCGATATATTTTTAACATCTATTTTTTATTTTATTTTGATTCAATTTATATCTGTATCTCAAAATATTATTGTTGCTTTTATTATTTCTCATACATTAAATTGGATTTTTAATACCAATGTTCACGCTGTACGATCTCACTATGGTGGAACGCGAATTGAAATAAATGATTTTGTTAAATATTTAAGGGTATTTTCCTTAAAAGTACAAAAACAAAAAGGTATCGAATGTGCAGCAGCATTTGGAAGTTTTTCACAAAAGAGATTCGACGAATTCTCTGATTTAGATATAACTGTTTATCAAAAACCAGGGCTAGTAAATTGTATCATGACATGTTTGTTTGTAATGTTTGAACGGTCAAAAGCTTTTTTAATGAATTTCCCTCTTGATATTTATATATTGAATGATATTACAAAACACAAATCGATAGATGAAGAACCAATAATACTTTATGATCCAAATCAAAAAATAAAGATGTTACATAATAAAACAATTGATTTGGAGGGGGCAATCAAAAGTTTTTTAGATTCCGATAAGTAAAAACTAAAGTAGGAGTTGATTACTTCAGTTATTTTAATAGGCAATAGTCACAGCATAATAAATTTCCCAAATATAACTTTTCAGACGGTATAACTTATGAATTCTACCATTAAATTAAATAATATCTCTGTTGTCAGAGTTGTATCTCAATTTTACCCTCTGATAGGGGGTTCAGCAACACATACTCAAGAACTATCTAAGAAAATCGATCCATATTTGAAAGATCAGACCATAATTGCACCTAACTTAGGTGATCGTTGTGCAAATTTTGATAAAACGTTTGGAATAAGAATTATAAGAATAAGGTATTTTTCTTTTAAAACTATAAAAAAAATTCCTCTCCTTCCATTTGTTGATCTATTTTATGCGATTAGTATATATTCTACATTGAAAAAAGTGGAGAAACCAGATATTATCCATGCTCATGGAATTTCTAATGTTGCTTACTGTACAATTATTGGAAAAATATTCGGAATCCCTGTGGTAGGTATGCTTCACGGTTCCGGTGCTGCATATTCAAGGGCAGCTGACATATATGAAACAATATTGGCAACATTATGTAAACCAAATTTATCTTTTGTATTAGATGATGGATCCGCAACTCTCTCAAAATTCAAAAAAATATGGGGGGATAAAGTTATACCTGTTTATCATGGAATTGACACCGAATATTTTAAACCTACTGAAAAAAATAATCAATTATTAAATAGATTAGGACTTGATATCTCTAATTTCATTATACTCTCAACAAGCTCCTTTCATCCTGTTAAAAATATTGATTTGGCCATTAAATCTTTTAAACTATTTTTGGATTCCACAGGATCAAATAATTCTTATCTATTGCTTGCCGGTCGTGGTCCTCTAAAAGATTCTTTGATAAATTTGACAAAAGAACTTCAAGTAGAAGATCAAGTAATATTCCTTGGCGAACTTTCAAAAAATGAAATTATAGAATATCTTTCAATCGCTGATGTTGTAATTGCTACCAGTCTTTATAGTAATATGAACCTCTCCGTACAGGAAGCGATGGCTTGTGAAAAGCCAGTTTTAGCATTTGATAGTGGTGCAACAAGTAATTTAGTAAAGCACTTGGAAAATGGTCTTTTAGCTAAATCTGGAGAACTTGAAGGTTTTGTGTTTCATCTCAATCTTTTGTACCGTGATTTGGAATTAAGAACGAAGATTGGAAAAAATGCAAGAAAAACTATATTAATGAAGAGAACATGGGAAGAAAGAATTAAAAGAGAATTGGATTTTTACAGCAAAATATTAATAAAGTAGTTTATACTACATATGTTGCGATTTTGGTGTAGCATAAATTGCCGACTAACGCAAGAAGATATAACACCATCTGACTATAACAATTTAAAAATGATTTTAAAAATGTTTGTTAATAGTGTATTGCAATGAATATGACTGTTGGTGTTGTTTTGTTCCAGGAGTCATAGTTATATTGCCGAACTGCTTTATTTTTCATGGAATTATCCATATCGCGACTGATCAATATGAATCGCACAAGTCATTTAAATACAGTAGCAATATTATGCTTTACCTCTATAACATTGTCTGTGTTATCTGCATTTTATAATCCCAGTAGAGGATATGAATTGTCGATCTATGATTCAACTCCTTTAATCGTGTGGGTTGGTTTGATATTCGGGGTAATGGGCGGACTATTTATTATTATCAATCAAGCTTATTCAGAACAATATAAACATAGTAATTTTTGGGTTATCGGATTTTTTATTCTTATATTATCAAGAATTATATTCCTTTATATACCATACATTAGGGGATATTATTCGTGGAGAGGAGATAATATCACTCAATTAGGGGCTATAAAAGATATATTATCAATAGGCCATATACCATCAGATAATGTCTATCCAATAACTCACATTCTAGTTACAGAAATTATATCTGTTTCAGGTCTCCCTATTGAGTTTGTAGTAAATCATAGCACTGCTTTTTTCTCTGCTTTTTATGTTGTTCTTATGTTTTTACTTTCTAGTGCAGTGTTTTCTACAAAAAAAGAAAGACTTTTCTCTGTTGCAGCTATAGGGTGTGTACTATTCGATGGATATAATATCTATCTAATGCCTAATGGATGGTCATTACTTTATTTGCCGATATTTCTCTATTTTTATTTCAAGTATTTATCAGGGGAATGTTCATTCCAATTTAACTTACTATTCGTCATTATATTAGTACTATATCCTTTTTTCCATCCAGTTTCGTCAGTGGTAATCATTGTTACGTTAGTTGTAATCGGGATAACTAATTATTTAATAAAACTTTTTGAAACTAAAAAAATAACCTTCAAATCTATTTTTTATCATATTCCGCTAAATACTTTATTGGTCGAACTTGTAATTCTTGTCCCTTGGATATTATCATTCCAAAAATTTAATCTAAATATAAGGACTTTTTATCATTCAATAGCAAAGGGTACAGGCCCTAGTGCAATAACTCAAATGGGAAACACACTGGATAAAATAAACGTTAATGGATTTGAGTTTCTCAAACTTCTATTTAAAACTATGGGCGATGAACTTATATTTTTGATACTTGCTTTTATTAGCTTTATTCTATTATTGAGAAATCATAACGAACGAAAAAATAATGAAAAAGTGGTACTAGTTTTGGCTTTGATGTTTTCTATAGGATTAATTTACTTATCATATCTATTTAATATTATTCCCGGTCTTAGACTCATCGGCTCTGATAGATTAGTGTCGTATTTGGTTCTTTTTTCCCCAATCCCAGTTGGATTTACTCTTAATCATCTTTTTAATATGAAAATTAATATCGCTTCTGTTATTTGCCTTATTATTATATTGATGGCATCGATTATCAGCATATTTAGTTTATACCCTTCTCCTTATGTTATAATGCCTAATAACGAAATTACAAAAATGGATATGTCTGGAGCAGAATGGCTTATATCTTACTATAATCCAAGTATTGGCACTACACAAATAATGAGTCCAGTTTATCGATTTGCGAATGGTATTTTAGGAATCGTCAATAGCACTCAATTTAAACATCGTGAACCACAGGTTCCGGATCATTTTAATTATACTCATTCTATATATTTGGGTGAATCGTTTGCCACAGATAAGTATTTCATGGTTACAATGTTTGATCGAGTTGTTTATGTCTCGGTATGGAAAGTTGTTGACAGATTCAATGACGAAGATTTTGAGAAACTAAACACTGATTTATCAGTTGATAAAATTTATTCGAATAGAGAAACAAATATTTATTATATTCACAATGTCTAAGAATACCCGCAAATTTATTTCATTCGAATACCCCTCTAGCTTGTTGCAGGGTTGGAAAACTTCTCCGGTAACCGTTAATGATGAAATGATTTATCAATTCCATTTTCTGGTTGGCGACTTCTGCTCAAACTAATGTTTTTAGGGTTATTGTTTCCTTTAACGGAATTTGGAGCGGTGGAGCAAATATACCCTGTTGCTTATGGCGGGTGAGCCAGTGAAACTTTGATTGGGTTGACAGTTTATTATAAATTTTCACCATCAATTTGTTAAAACGATGTGATGTTCTTGTCTGAAATTAAAAAATTTGTATCTGATGTTGGTATTACTTTTGTATCTTCTGCTTTATGTATGTTTTTAGGCTTTCCTATTACTGTGCTTTTGGGTAGATATCTTGGGGCTAGTGATCTAGGTCTTTATCGAATGGTGAACACAATTTTCGGGACACTCATGCTTTTTGCCACAATTGGAATTCCTGCATCTGTTATAAAATATGTGGCTGAATTCCGTGACAATGAAGAAAAACTCCGGGAAATTATTTCGGCAAGTTTGATCACATCTATTTTGTTAGGGCTTTTCTCATTTAGTTTTATTTACATTAATGCAGGTATATTCGCGGATTTATTTAATATGCCTGAACTTACAGGCCTGCTGAAGATTCTTGCGTTTGCATTTCCATTCTCTATTATTAGCAACACACTTCTTGGACTTCTCAATGGCTTGAGGGAGATGACTAAAAACGCATGTGTTTCCATAATTCAGAGTGCATCTTTACTTATTTTTACGTTTCTTTTAGTTTTTAAGTGTGGTGTAAATGGTGCAGTTATTGGAATCGTACTTTCATCTGTTCTGACAACAATACTTTTGGTTTTTATTCAACAGATTTCGAAGTTAACGTTTTCCAATATTTATGGAACAATTGTTCAGATTATTGATTTTGGCTCCAAAACAGTGCTCTCAAACGCAATAAATCTTATTAATTATCAGGCAGATACCTTAATGATCGGATACTTTATGACCAAAATGGATGTTGGAGTTTATAGTGTTGCAATTATGTTTGCAAAACTTATCTGGATTCTTCCAGATTCGCTTCAAAGAATTACTTTTCCCCTAATCTCTGAGTATCATGCAAAAAAAATGAGCGACTCAATAAAACAGGTTGTAGAAAAGTGCATGAAATATAGTTGTCTTTTTTTGATATTTATCAGTACTTTTTTTATTTTTTGGGGAGAGGAGGTCATAGACTTGATTTTTGGAAATGAATTTGAAGGCTCATACTTCCCTTTAATTATTCTGCTTATTGGAACTCTTTTTTATGGAATAACTAAATCAGTGGGCTCTATTTTTGCAAGCATAGGAAAAGTTAGTCTTGTCTACAAAATTCCCCTCGTTTCAGCCGTTTTAAATATTATATTAAATTCTATGTTAATACCTTTATATGGAATAAACGGAGCTGCGTTAGCAACAACCATCTCCTTACTTGTTTCAGTAACTCTAATGATACATTTTATGGAAAAATTAATAGACATCAAAATAGATTACTTTTGGTATCTTAAAGTCTTATTCCTAAGCGGAATTATAGTTTGTTTATATTTAATTTTGAAAAACTTAATTAATGATATGTTATTAGAATCAGTTTTAATGATTTTAGAACTAATATTATTTATTGTGTTATTCATAGATGCTAGGGATAAAAATAAAATATTTCAGTTATTTTGTGTACAAGTCAATTAATTTTTTTGTAATCATTCTGGAATCATGAGTTTTTTCAACATATTTTCTTCCTTGAATTCCAAGTTTAATCCTCAGTTCTGGACTCTCAATGAGTTTAATTAGGTTTGTGTATACTGATTCAGGGGTTGTATTTAAGATGGGCAAGTCTTGAAAACTCACTAACAAATCAGGTTTGATATAACATAAAACCGGTTTACCAATACACATCGCCTCTATTGAGAATACTCCATACCATCCAAGAATAAGTTGATCTACAATAATATCAGATAGCTCTATTTGTTTTAAGACTTCATCATGAGATATATTTTCGAGCAGAATGAAATCAATATCGTATCCATCTTGTTCTAACTTATTAATTGCCTGTATTACGTATTCAGTACCTTTTACGCTTTGATTGCTGGGCGCATGAAGAATCCTCAACTTATGTGCCTGCAAGTGTGATTTTACAAAAAGGTATCTTTGTGTATCAATCGGATTTGGTAACCATATTGCATGGGGTGACCATTCTAGAAGATCCGGGGTAGATACTATTATTTTATCTGCACATTTTGAATACATATATTCTTCTTTTTTATACCTTAGTTCGGATCCATGATGATGAATAATTAATCTCTTCTCTAATAATTTCCATATTATGGAATCAACACCCTTAGGTAGAATTGTTCCACCATGGAAATGATATATATCATATTTATAAAAAATCTTTAAAAAAATTATAAATCTCTCAATATAATTATACGGGAATTTAGAGTTAACAGGATAACAATGTTCGTTGCTATAATTAAATGGATGATTTTGAAACGAGATCACTTCACTTTTATATCCTAGCTTTCTTTGTTCTTTAGCTAATTCTTGTGGAATTCCTGCAACGTTTCCGATGTGTAATATTCTCATTATAGCCCTCTGAATTTCAATACACTTGGGTTCTTTTAGAGGCATTTTTATTGTTTTCTGGATTTTTTATTGGTTGTAGCCATTTGCCGTTGGATTCAGGATGAATTATGGAGATCCAGAAGACATTAAAAAATCTCTTATTTTATGTTTCAAACATGCTTTAATATTATATCTTAAGTTTTGTTTATTCAAAAAGTATATTCAATCTTATTTTTTTACAAATCTCGTATGCATAAATGGATAATATTATTGACAATATTGTTATTACATATGGAACGATACTAAAATCTAGGTTGGCCACATAAACGACTGATCTTTGTAAGGCTGGAACTATTATTGGCACATGGAATAGGTATATTTGAAATGAATATTTGCCGCAAAATTGTAAAATATTATTAATATATTCAAATTTCATTAAAATTGACGATGTCAACATCATTAAACATGGAAAAGTTAGTCCATATACACATGTTGTGAGCTGGTATGATGTTTGGCTATGATTGATTATTTGTATCAGAGCAATAACAAACAAAATTGAAAAAGCAATAAATATTTTTTTAGTATTCTCATTATCTTTATAATATGCCAAAAACATCCCAAAAATAAATACTGGTAAATATAACATTGTACGATCATCAATGAGGAAAATGCTGGTTTTGTAATATCCGGCGCTAATTATATTATATAATAACATTAAAAGAGAAAAAATAAATAAAGTTTGAATATTAAAAAAATATAATATAATAATACAAATCACGGTTATTATTAGTAAAGAAAATAAATACCATAAATGCATTGCAATAAAATTCGTTCCTACTAATAAATTTTCTAGGCCCTGGATGTTTAAGGAATTCCAAAAATTGGTAATGCCACCAAAATCAGCTTTAAAATAATGTGTTGCTATATATATTGCAATATATTCTGGTATAAATATTAACAGAGAATATCCGATGTATGGTTTATACAACCTAATGAACCTCTTAGCAAAATACTTTTTTAAAAATTGTTTATCTTCCAATTCATTGATGTGATTTAATACAAATTTGTATCCTGAAATAAATGTAAATAAGACTAATCCTAGGACCTGAATTTCAATAGTTGATTTCCAGAAAATGGCATCAGGTGTATTGAATGTCTGTATTGAATGATAAAATACAATAAGAATTATTGC
This sequence comes from Methanosarcina acetivorans C2A, assembly GCF_000007345.1. Taxonomy (NCBI): domain Archaea; kingdom Methanobacteriati; phylum Methanobacteriota; class Methanomicrobia; order Methanosarcinales; family Methanosarcinaceae; genus Methanosarcina; species Methanosarcina acetivorans. The sequence goes on from NC_003552.1 coordinate 2,690,637, forward strand.
GATTCCATCAAGTAGAGTTAGCCTATTTAATTTTAGATATGACATAATGCCTCTATTCAAAACGAGCGATTTTTGTATTTTGATGAATATCAAGTTTTTCAGAAAAAATTTCTTCAGTTATATAGTACTCAAATTTTCGGTAAGAGATTTTCGTTTTAATGATCTCAGGCTTTGTGCTGAGAGTAACTGCAATCTTCATATTTTTACTGCTTCCTTGCCGGAAAAAAATTCTCTAATAGACCTCTTAATCTATGTTCTGTCCTTAGAATGTCTTACTCTTCCATAGAATTGATAGAATAGCTGGCATTTTTATGATTTTTGGCATTATATCCCAAAAGTTTTTTTTTCTCTATTTTGCTTTACAAGCATTCCTGCTCTTAATAAACTCTCAAATGTTCCCGCATCACTCCAGAACCCATCCAGAATCCCGTACTCCATCATCCCTTTATTTATGTAATAATTATTTACATCTGTAATCTCAAGCTCTCCTCTTCCAGAAGGCTTGAGTGTTTTAATTGCGTTAAAAACATCGGAATCATAAATATAGAGCCCTGTAACTGCAAAATCAGATTTTGGATTCTTTGGCTTTTCCTCGATCCCTATCACTTTCTTACCTTTTAGTTCTGCCACTCCAAACCTGTGAGCATCAGTAACTTCTTTTAAAAAGATTTTGGCACCACTATTGAAGTTTGCGACATCCTCTTTGATGTTGTCCTGGAAGATGTTATCCCCGAGAATAACAGTTACACTGTCTCCGTCAACAAAATCTTCAGCTAAACTAAGTGCTTGAGCAATGCCTCCGGCTTTTTCCTGAATTTCATAGGTAAAATGGACTCCAAAATCGACCCCCGAACCTAAAAGTTCAAGAAAATGCCCTGCATGCCCTCTACCGGATACGATCATGATATCTTTTATTCCGGCGTTTATCAGGGTCTCCATCGGGTAGTAAATCATCGGTTTGTCATAAATCGGCAATAGGTGTTTGTTAGTAACTTTGGTTAGAGGGTACAGTCTGCTGCCTGTGCCGCCTGCAAGTATAACTCCTTTCATATATTTCTCTCCTGTATATAATCCTTAAGTGCTTCTTTCCAGTGTCTCATGGGTTCGGTTTTAGTATTCACAAGAACTGAATATATTTCGGCCTTTTTGCTTTTCTTGGGAATTCTTCACTGGTACAGGGAATTACATTATCGATAATAGAAGAAGCAAATTCGTACCAGGTACAGATTCCATCATTTGTAATATGATATATTCCGGGGTCGAGTTCAATTATTTCTTTTACTTTGTTGGCAAGATCCATTGTATAAGTGGGTTTGCCGAACTGGTCGTTGACAACCTTAACGGTATCCGTTTCCCCGGATAACTTTAGCATGGTTTCAACGAAATTTTTCCCATGGATTCCAAAAAGCCAGGAAATCCTTATAATCCTGTAGTCATTCATATTCTCAATGATTTTCTTTTCACCGAGCAGTTTTGAGTGCCCGTATACATTAATTGGGTTTGGGATATCCGTCTCCACATACTCTTTTTTGGAGCCGTCGAAAACATAATCGGTACTGAAATGAACAAGTGGCGCACCTGCTCTGGCGCAGGCTTCTGCAATGTATCTTGGTCCGTATCCATTTACCTGAAATGCAAGTTCCTTGTTGTCTTCACAGCCGTCCACATTGGTATAGGCTGCTGCATTTATCACAACATCAGGTTTTATTTTTAGAATGGATTCAATAACCTGCTCTCTGTCTGTAATGTCGAGGTCATAGTGTATCAGTTTAACAGCATCAGGAAAGACTTTGCACAGGTCTGAACCAAGCATCCCGCTGGCGCCGATAATCAGCGTTTTAATGGTCCTCACCCCTGTCTATTTCCATCCCTATGTTCCTGATGTATTCTGTGAATTTCTGATTCAAATTAATAGAATCATGTTTAGGTTTCATATTATTATGTGAACGTTGAGAGTTAATGGAAAGAATATGGATCCCTCTTATTATTTTTGATGTTCAGTCTTGTTGATAAGGCCAATATTCTCATAAATAAACTTTGGATAATTTTAACATCTTGTCGGTTCCTTTTCTAATAAGCCACTCAAATCCAAATGCATAATTATAATCCCTCCAGCTTTTTTCAATTTGAACCAGGGCCACAGCTACTATTATGAAATTAATTAAATTTGATATCGCAGATGGGTAATAATTAAAGAAATTGGTGCAGGATTTTTGTATTGTGAGTATTATCAGTAAATGTATGTAATACGCAGTAAAACATATTCCTCCTAATTTTTCTAACGGGTTCATCAAACTGAAGTATATGTGTTTATTATCCACATATCTTATCAGTAACGAAAATATGAACAAATCAATACTGGATAATAACAAAAACATTGGAAATTGATTTCTCGTCGATGATGTAAAATCTTTTGTGAATGTCTCAAAGATTAGTAAACTTATGATTAAAATTACGATTGAAAAACTCAACAAAGTTGTGTCATCTTTTAGATGCTTATTTTGATATAATTCATAAGCAACACGTCCAAACAAAAAATATCCAATCCAGGGAAATAATGGAAATGGACCGGTCATCAAAAAGTAAAGAGTTTCTTGAAAGAAATTTGTGATAATATAAGTTATAATAAACGTTGAAATTGTAATAAGAATTTTTGATTTCAAATTATTAGGTACAAATAACCCAAAAACATATCCTACTCCAATAATTTGGAATACTCCCCAATGGAAAATATCTATCTTATATCCATTTCCTGTTAAAAAAGACGAATAAAAAATGAAAAAAAGACCTACAATTATGTATGGTATTAATGGGATCGTATAAACGAAAAAACCTCTAAATAATGATTCCAAAAAGAGATATTTTTTTACTTCAGTTTTTATCCTTGATGACAAAAATAAATCATAACTTAAGCCTGAAACAATCAAAAAAAATGGAGCAGCCATAGTTCTTGACCAGTTTGATACCCAACCCACAGATTGAGATATATGGGCTTCAATCATTAATAGTAATGCAAGTCCTCTACAAATATCTACAGCATGCAATCTTTTGTTTGATTTGTTTGAATTGCGCGTATCTAAAACCATTTATTTAATTCCGTGCTATTTACTATTTTTTGCCTCAGATATCCTTAAAGTCATATTTTTCTTGATGTTTATTCTTCATGGTCAAGTCAGCATTTCCTATATAATCTCGGGTGATTATCAGCGTTTTAATGGTTCCCACCACCATTTGTTTTCAACGTACCAGCTGTCTGTCTGTTCCAGAGCAGTATCAAAATCATATTGGGGTTTCCAGCCCATTTTTTCCAGTTTGCCGCCGTCAAGAGAGTAGCGGAAATCGTGGCCTTTTCGGTCTTCAACGTACTCGATTGAAGATTCGTCTTTGCCAAGCATTTTAAGAAGGCGATGAGTGATTTCAAGGTTTGTGAGTTCGTTTCCACCGTCTATGTTGTAGATTTCTCCACTTTTTCCGTTGTGGAGAATAAAATCAACCGCAGAACAGTGGTCTTCTACATAGATCCAGTCTCGTATGTTCAGGCCTGTGCCGTAAACAGGAACTTTCTTTCCTTCCATTAACCTGCTGATGAAAAAAGGAATCAATTTTTCAGGGTATTGGTATGGGCCGAAGTTGTTTGTACATCGAGTTATACATACGGGAAGGCCGTATGTAGTGTGGTATGACTTTGCAAGGAGGTCGGAACTTGCTTTGCTTGAAGAATAGGGGCTTGAAGGGTTCAGATTATCCATTTCGGTGAAGGAACCTTCCATGGCACTTCCGTATACCTCATCGGTAGAAACATGAATGAATTTTTTGATCTTATTTGCAAGGGCGCTCTGGAGGAGGGTGTTTGTGCCGAGAACGTTTGTCCTGACAAATACTGAGCCGTCTTCAATTGAACGGTCAACGTGGCTTTCGGCTGCGAAATGAACAACCTGATCTACTTTCGTCATCACCTCATTGACAGAGGCGGGGTCGCATATGTCGCCTTTGACAAAAAAATAGTTAGGTTTGTTTTCAATATCTCTGAGGTTTGCGAAATTTTCTGCATAGGTCAGTTTATCAAGGTTTACAATTTGGTAGTCCGGGTATTTTTTCAGCATATAACGGATAAAGTTGCTGCCTATGAATCCGCAACCGCCTGTTACCAGCATTTTCAATTCAGTCACCTTTTTGCGGGGGGTATAGATACTTTTCAGGAGTATGCATTTAAGGAGATCAGAAATTCATTCTGGCATTTTTCAGTTCAGGGAGAAGTTTATCTTTCTCTGAAAGTTTTGCGTCTTTTTTAGAGATTTTTCAGTCAATATTCAGGGTAGGGTCTTTATAGATGATCCCAGCTTCGGCTTCAGAGTGATAGTACTCGTCGCACTTGTAAGTGAAAAATTCTACTTTTTTTGAATCATCTTTCTTAGTTATTCTTACTCTTTGGTCTTTCCTGTAATCCTTGATCTTGCTTTTCTTCTTAATCATTTTTTTAATTATTAATCCTATTTCCTCGAAACTTTGTAAAATATTTTTACACCTTCATTGCATAAATAACTATCTCAAATAATTTTGTCACTTCTATGGATTTTTAGAATTCTTATACGTATCAATATTTTGAGAGAAACTAAAGAATCATTTTGGGGGAAATGTTTGGAATCCTGATGTAAGGATACTTTACGACATGAGGTCGGTAATAGTGGACCGGGAGTAGCTTTAACGGCTGAAGACTTTGAGTTTTATTATATTTACAGAGACCTTGCACGTAATGAAGAGTAGCTCGGGATTATTCGAGATTTCGGGCTGAGGTCTGATATTACTGTCATTCCTCCGGCAAGATTTGGTGTTTTGTCCTGAAATAATTTCGCTTTGAAACTTTTTTCCTCTTGTCCATGTTTTCACCACCCAAACAATCTCACTCCTATTCTGAACTTTGCCTCAACTGGTAATCTATTCCAGAATGCTTCCTGTGGCGATTCTAACTGTTCAAGTTTCAAAGCTCCATGAGGCCTCTTGTTATACCACTGTACGAATTCTTCAAATGATTCAAACTCTCCTCTAAACCTTTGATATGTATCGAACCATTTCTCTATTTTTCCGTTTGTCTGAGGATGTCTTACCCTTGCAAGTATTGGTTTGATTCCAAGTTCTTCAATGCATCTTTTAAACTTTAGTTTCAAAGAAACGCGATTTTAACCTCAATTTTCTCTAAAAAACAATATCAGCTGACCTTTTGCAAATTCTTTATTTGTAGATCCTAAATATTAAATTCACTTTAAAAAGTCTATTAATATTGTTTATTTCAAAAAGTTATTTATATAAGTAGATCATAATTAATATTATGGTATTTTTAAGAAAGAAACTCGTCAACGGGAAACCTTACTGGTACATAGTAGAATCTGCCAGAGTTGATGGAAAGGTAAAAACCATTTTTCAGGTTTATCTGGGTAGCGCAGAAAAAATACTTGAGATGAAAAGGCAATGTGAATCATTGCCCTATGATAAACTTAGATCCTTTGATTACGGCAAGCTTGCCGCACTCCTTCATGTGAATGAAGAACTTGGATTCACTGACATAGTTAACAAGCATACTGACAAAAAATTAATAGATGGATTGAGTGTTGGAGAATACCTTTTACTTGACGTAATCGGAAAAAGTCACGGCGTTTTAAGTGAAAACGGGATTGAAGAATGGTTCAAAAAATCCCCTTTAGCTTTCATGTGGAAATTCCCGCACAAGTTAAATTGTCAGAATTTTCTGAACCAAATGAATTATGTTGACTTAGAGACGATGAAAAAGATCGAAGACGATCTTTGCAGAGTTCTTGTAGGAAAGGGATTTACTCCATCAATAATGTTTGTGGATGAATCAAACTGGTTTACATATGCTAACAATTATGATGACGAGAGCGAACTGCTTCATAAAGGATATAATAAAAAGCATAGGAAAGACAAAAATCAAATCTGTGTTTCGCTAGCTGTAAACGAGGACAACATACCTTTTATTCATGAAACATATTCTGGAAATGTTCATGACTCTGAAGAATTTTCAGGCATAGTAGATAAAATCATAAACAGACTGACTGAATTAAATATCTGTTCTGAAGATCTTGTTCTTGTTTTCGATAAGGGTAACAACTCAAAGGTCAACATTGAAAAGGTAACATCAAAAATGAATTTTGTAGGATCTGTAAAAGCAAATCAGGCCGAGAAGCTTCTCGATGTTCCACTTTCCAAATATGAGTGTTTATACAAGAATTCGAAAGGTAACAAAATTTTTGGATACAGGACAAAACACCAGTTTTATGGAACAGAATATACAACCGTAATAACCTACAACGAGGGAACTTACAAGCTTCAAAAGAGCACTTATGAAACAAACAAATCAAGAATAATTGATAGTTTGGAGGATCTTCGGAGAAGATTAGAAAGCAGTAAAGGAAAAGAAAGAAACAGGAGCAGCGTAGAACGTGAGGTTGCAGGAATTATTCTGAAAAAATACAGTAGCGTTATAAAATATGAAATAATTGATGCTCTGGAAGGGAAGAAAAAACCTCAGTTAAAGTTCTGGATTGATGAAGATAACGAAAAAAAGTGCGAAAAGACGTTTGGGAAGAACATCCTATTTACGGACAAGCATAAATGGCAAACTAAAAAGATAGTGAAAACATATAACAGTAAGAATCTTGTTGAAGATGATTTTAAACTGTTGAATGATCACTTGCTTGTTCCTGTAGGACCAGTATATCATCACAAGGATGAAAACATTAGAGTTCATGTGTTTTTGGCTATGGTTGGCCTACTTTTCTACAGATACCTGGCATGGGAGACCAAAATGTACGGTTTCTCTATGAAAAAGCTCATTGAAAAACTGTCTGAGATCAAGATTGCGGTAGTTCAGGAAAAAGAGTCCAAAAAAAGCAAAATTATTGTGGAAGAAATGGACACAAAACAAGCATCGTTATTTTCTTTTCTGAACATGGAAAAATACCTGCCATTTTAACAAAATCGTTAGTGGCAGGATTATTCTTTCGTTAGGCATACACAAACAAAGCCAGAGGATAACGGAAAATCACTCATCTTTGAAAGGTGAGTTAAAGTCACTATCCCATGAACCATCCTTATTAATCCTGTGAGCCCCGAATTCACTTCCATGATCCATAATGAGCTCTCTTAAAGGGTATATGTCCCAGTACTCTTTGACAAGTTCATCAATCACTTTAATGGTGTTCTCCGTGTTGCAATGAACGTACTCTCCACCTGCAATTATCATTCTTGATGAATCATCAAGAATGGCACAGACTTGCAGTCCTAACAGGGGATTCTCATGCCAATCGATGTGTGCAGCAGACATGCTGTGTTCGCGTTCGTATCTACACCATTTTCTTCTCTGTTTCTTTTTTCGGTTTTCCTTGGCAAGGTCCATGCTAAGTAGATAGTTATGGATTCTGTTATGAGATATCTTACGATTATATTTGCCTTCGATGAGAATCTCAAGGTAACAGGCTCCAAACTTATAATCAGAGTAAGTTTGGTCAATCAATTCCTTATCAGAGGAGGATAAGGGGTTCTTTGGTCTTCCAAGATTAATGCCAACTTGAGGAAGCTGACCAGTTTCAACGTATTCTTTGTAGATCTGCTGAACTCGACGGGCTGAGATCCCCTGGATCTCAGCTATCGTCGAGGTAGATTCACCTTTCGATTTTTGAGCAATGATCCAACGTATCTTTTTTCCATTAAGTTTCACAAAAGATAAGGGATTACAACCGACATATTTAGCGCGAAATAATTTTGGGATAAAACATCCGGCAAGATTTGGAAAGGAATATTAAAGACTGCGAGCATTACCACCATAAGAAGTCGAAAGCTGATGTTTCTTATTCTGAGATTTATCAGGTTTTCGAGGGAAAAGCTGTTTATCCCCTGCAAAAGGCTTGTTTGAAGTTCAGTTTGAGGAAGGCGTAAAGGATTTGAAAAAAATAGTCGATACTGAACATGAATCTGGGGTTACGGTAATAGGCTGCGTGTCAACCCCTAGGACCCTTTTCAGGGGCAGCCCGGTAGACATGAAAAAAGAAGCTTTCACCTGCCTGGAAAGTGAGGTTGATGTACTTGCTCCCGGCTACGGGCTTGCTCCAGAAACCCTTCTGAAAAACCTGAAAGCCCTGGTGGAAGCAAGGAACGAGTTTTACGGGAGAAGGTGAATTTTGCGGAAGAAAATGAGTTTACGGAGAAGCAGTGAAAAATACCCAGAGAGTCAAAAATGAGATGCGGTTTCAGGGCAGGGTTTTTTTCGGTTTATTTCGGGCTGACCACACAAAAATCAAGCTTTTCTGGAAGATTTCCCCTGTTTATCAGGGCTCAATTAAGAGCCTCTGCCATTTTTTTACCCGCTTCAAACGTTTTTCTTAGAAGTTCTTCATCCCTTGAAACCGCTCCCCTATCGAAATACCCTGTTACCGGAAACTTTTCCACGATCTCATAGCTCAGGGCTTCAAGAGGCATCCCTAGCGCTCCGAGTGTAAAACCCATTTCTTCGATTTCCAGCTGCTTGCAGACCGAAAAAACAATCGCTTTTCTCCCCTGCCCGGCAAGTTTGCTCGAATAGCGCCTGGGGCGGACGTTCGTGAAATTGTAGTAAGGGTAGAGCCTGTCGATGAAGGCCTTCATCAGGGCAGTTACATTGTAGTTGTAGGTGGGAGAACCGAGGGTAAGCCCTTTTGCAGCTTCGATCTCGGGATAGAGCAGGTTCATTCCATCATGGAACATGGTGCAGGTTCCTGCTTTCCGGCATCCTTCGCAACCGATACAGGGCTCGATCGAATAATCCCTTAAAAGGACTTTTCCGGTTTTAGCTCCTGCCAATTCCGCCCCTTTCAAAAAGCTCTCAAGCAGCACGTCAGTATTCCCATTTTTCCGGGGGCTTCCGCTCACTCCTAGAATTTTAACCTCATTCATCTTATTACCCCTTTTGTATCGGGAATCAGGGGTTAAATAAGTTCGGGAAACGGGCTATATAGAAGTCCTCAACCAATTCAAGATATTTCGAAAATATAAAAATTAGAGATAAAGTCGGGAATTAAATGTAAAAATCGGGAATTAAATGTAAAGTCAAAATATTGATGTGAAGTGTTCGAATAAAAGTAAAAACTGACAATGGCAATTTATTCTGCAAGCTCTTTTTTTCAGCAATTTCGGAAAAGGCCGCCCGCTTTGCGGACGGTGAGGCCCCCCTGTTATCTATACGAGGAAGAAACTACCAGATTTGAATCAGTATCAAACCCTTTCACAAAAACCGGGGCCGTTTCAAACAATATTTCAAGCAATATGGCAGGATTCCTCCTTAGCCTGAAAATGAGCTCCATATTTTGTAGAATCAGGGCTGGAAATTAAAGTCAGGACCAATGAACCATATTAAATCTCAGAACATTATATATTATAAAACTCCAGATTTTTTATCTGGATAATTAACAGGTTTACTAAACTGGTTTTGATTCCGGTAATACCGTTAATTCCGGCAATATTGCAATACCGACAATTCCGGTAACACCGGCAATATCTATATTCGTGGATATGAGGCAAAAAAATGGCAAAAATGGCAAAAACACTCAAAACCCTTGAAAAAGCCGCAGAGGGGAGTACCGGTAAAGGCAAGGTCTTTTTCGATATGGGTAAATATGAAGAAGCCCTGCAGGCTTACGGGGAAGCCGCCGAGACTCGGAAAAAAATGGCAGACCTCCTTTTAGAAAATGGGAAAGAGGAGAGTGGAAACATCTTCCTGGAAAAGGTCTTCGAAGCAGAGTCCCGTTGCGGGATGGCTCTTTTCAAGCTTGGAAAATACGAAGAAGCCCTGGAAGTCATTGACAAAGCCCTGGAACTGAAACCCGAAAGCCCCACAGAGTGGTCCAACCGGGGTTTTGTGCTTTCGTCAATGGGCAGAAATGGAGAGGCACTCGAAGCCTTTGATAAAGCCCTTTCCCTGGACCCCGAATCCCCCAAAATCGTGACCAACAAAGGGGTTGTCTATTTCAGGATGGGGCTCCCGGAAAAAGCCTTGGAAACCTTTGACAAAGCCCTGGCGACCGAACCCAAAAAGGTTTCGGACTGGGCATGCAAACTTCCCAGATTCAGCTTCTTTTCCCGAAACAAAGCTCCCATAATGAGACCTGACAATGCTGAGACCTGGTACTGGAAAGGCAACGTTTTCCTTGAGCTTGGAGAAAAAGAAAAAGCCCTTGAAGCCTATAAAATGGCTCTTGAAAGCGACCCTGACCACCTGAACTCCCTCCTGTGCGGAGGAGCCCTGCTCTGTGAATTTTCAGAATACAAAGGGGCTTTCAAGTGCTATGTGCGAGCCCTTAAACTAAGCCCTGGAATCGAAGCTGCAAAACAGGGAAAAGAGCTCTGCGAAGAAAAGATTAACCAATGAATGTTTATCTGTGTATCTGCGGGTGCAAAAAAGATGTCCAGTACCGTTGACCGTTTCGGGACATCCTTAAATTGAATCTTCCAGTTTTCTCTCCTGCACCGCACGGGACTGTAACCAGCCACCAGCAATAAAAAAGGCAATGTATGAACCGGATCTCCAATCATGCGAGATCTAATCCACAAAATCTCCACCTGTTTACCTGATTGTCTGCCGAAATATGGAAAAATGAACGGAAGGAAAAAAGAAGGGATTTGTAAAGTTTATAGTTGCTTATAGTTGCAAGGCTGTTTAGATACAAAAGGTTAAAAGACTTTTAAGCCTAAGTTTGTTTTCAGAGGTTAAAAATGGAAGATACACTTCTCACTATTTTTCGGTTGAGCCTGTTCGAAACCCTCTGCGTTACAGGCTCTCTGATCCTTACAGGCATGATCCTCGGGGTGCTTGAGCACCGGGCTAATTTTTATGTCCAGAGCGTCTTCGGCATGAAAGGAATCATGGCTACAGCCTGGATAGGCACCTCGGTCCATGAAGCCGGCCACCTACTCATGTGTTATCTCTTCAAGCACAAAGTGAGAGAATTCAAGCTCTTTACCCTGAGGCCCCGGGACGGAGTCCTTGGCTACGTCAACCACAGCTGGAACCAGAAAAGCCTCTACCAGAACATAGGGAACTTCTTCATAGGCATGGGCCCCATATTCAGCGGAACGCTTTCCCTGATCCTTGGGATGTCCCTCTTCCTGCCTGATTCTTTTTCCACCTTTTTAAACTATCTGGCCCTTGATGCCGGCCAGCCTGACCCACAGACACTGGTAAGTATTTTTGCACTAACAGCCCAGCTTTTTAAGAGCCTTTTTTCGGCAGAAAATCTGACTTCAGCTGGTTTCTGGGTCTATTTGGCCCTTGCAATCGCTATCTCCTCTCACATAGCCCTGAGCAAAGAAGACCTCAAAGGAGCAGCAAGGGGCCTGTTTACAATTTTCTTTTTTATTTTACTGGTCAATGCATTTGCCCTGCTTCTCAATGCCGATTTTACTGGCTTTTTTTCCGGGATTCTTACCTTAAACGTTTACATGCTGGCGTTTTCAATGGTTTCGGTTGTGTTTTCTTCAATCAGGCTGGTTTTAAGTGGTTTTGCTTATGCGCTTGTGTCCAGAATCAGGTGATGTGCAGCAACTTTTCCTCTAATGATCCTTCGAATCTCTCATGTTCAATGTAAAACTGATAAAATGCAAAATTATAGTCCAATTATACCAGAAAATAGAAATATGAAAGAAAATAAAAGAGAAAGTGTAAATAAAAAGAAGATTTTCCCGGACAGCAAGGGGAGATATTGTGACAGGCCGAAAAACGCACATAACAGCAGGAGTTTTAATCTCCTTTATCCTGATCTGGTATCTGGTTCAAAAAGGACTTGTTCTTAGCCCGATGATTCTTCCGATAGCTTTAGCTTCCTCAGCCCTTGGAGCCGTGCTTCCTGACCTGATCGAGCCTCCCAGAAACCGGCGCCATCGAAAGTTTTTCCATTCGCTGCTTTTCTTTGCACTTTTGCTTCTGTATCTTAATCGGACCTATTTAAGTCTGTTAACCGCAGGTCCGGCAGATGAAGTTACTATTGGACTCTTTTTTGCAGGAGCTGGGTATGCTTCTCATCTGGCGCTTGATGCGTTTACGCCTGCTGGGCTACCGGTCGTGGGGTTATAAGTGATTTTGATTTTTTTGACCCTGACAACCATATTCGCTATATTGTGTCGTTCTTTTTCCGCTCGACGAAGGAGAGCGGTCGTCTCAAAAAATTGAAAAAACAAAAATAAGAGTTAAAATAGCCAAATTCCCTGCAGGATGTAAATCTATCAGGATGTAAATAGGACTTAAACTTTCTAAAAAATACTTATTTTCAAGTTTCTTCTTTAGTCTTAATTTTCTTTTTGCGTTTTGGGCAGGGCCGCCAGACAAGCTGGCGGAGGCTCTTATATCTCTCTGAATTACAAAACTATTTCCGGATTTAATATACCGCTAATCAAATTCAGCTACCTATGATGACTCAAAAATCTTGGAAATTTTCTCCAATAAGGCAACAGGAAGATTACTGTTAAGCTTCAATCTCTCCAATAATTAACAGTAAACTATAATCTTGGTTTTATTGTTAAATTTTAGCCTTTACAGTACTTTACAGTAAATTCAATAACATGAGACCCACTGTTAAATTTCCACGTTTACAGTACTTTACAGTAAACTCCTCATTGAAGGCTTTAACAATTTAAGAGAAAAGCAGATTAAAAACCACTTTCTTTCCCGGTCATCTTCTCAATCTCAATCCTGATCACGCACAGCCTGTTAACCTTCCACTCCTCAAACTCAAACGGCCCCTTTTTTCCGTAATGCTCGGAAAGCACGGTAAGCCCATCGACCTTTTCATTGTAAGCTTCCAGAAACTTTGCCTGCCCGAACCCGATAACACTTCTGTAGCGGACGTTATAATTGCAGGGGTCGTCAGCGATGATAAGTTCGGTTTCGGCGGCGGCTTCGAAACAGATCCTGGGGTTCTTTTTAAGGATCTCGATTTTCCTGCCTTTCTGGGAGCTGTGGAGATAAATAGCATTTTTCTTATAGCCGAAGGACATGGGGACGATGTACGGGTTTTCGGCGTCGGAAAGGGCGAGGCGGAGGAATCTGGCGGTTGAAAGGATGGATTCGATTTGCTGAGGGTCCTGGATCAGTTTCTTGCTTCCCATTTTTTTCACCTGAAAGAAATAGTTCGTGAATAATTCTATAAAATTTACTAAACTGATAACTCTTCATTTTTATTTAAAACATTACATGTAAAACAATGTCAGATTAGATGAAACTGTATCCTCTTCAAATTTCAGTGACAAAGAAATGCGCAGGAAACTGGATTATGTTTTCTCGCTTAATGGATATAAAACTACTAAGAACGTGTTTTAAAATTCAACTGAGAGTGTCTTAAAATTCAACTTGATCTCACAACGGGATTTAAAAGGATGAGATTTTTGTTTCTTTACAGGTTTCATAGTTTTTTATTACCTTATACATTCAATCAGCTACTTTGTTTCGAAATCTTGTTTCTCATAATTATAATATTATAGTATTATATTTAAATAAATATTAAACACGATATTATTGACCAAATATTAAATATGTCAACAAATAACTCGAGCCAATTTTTACACTGTACTCAAACACCAAGAAAGCAGTTTCATCGATTTTTAATTGAAGAGGCCTGCTTTAAACTCTTTAGCAAAAACCTGGTCTCTTCTCCTAATTTAAATTTTGTGGGGATACGTCTATGAAAATAGATACTGAGAGTTTGAATATAAGAAAAGCAGCATTTTTTCTAAGCGTTGCTGGTTTGGCAATATTAATCGCTATAGGAATACCTGCAGGCGCCAGTGAGATCAAAGTTAAATGTGTAGTTCCTGAGAATGGCACAACTATGTTGTTACAGGTGCCTGATGTGCGCCAATCCACCAACTACTCGTGTGGAGCTTCATGCTTTCAGGCTGTAGTAAGCTACTGGGGCGGTAAAGATATGGGAGAAGGCCAGTTTATTGAGCTCGTCAATACTACTCTCGGAGAGACTGACCGCAAGGGCACCACCCCCAGCGGCATCGTAGAAGGGGCAGAAAAAATGGGGCTTAGAGCCGAGATTAGGGAGAACCTGACACTGGACGATTTGAGAGACTCCATTAATAAGGGCATTCCAGTAATAGTTAGACTTCAGGCCTGGAAGAATGAGGATCAAACCTGGGAAATGAATGCGAGCAGTCACTACATGGTAGTCATAGGCATAGACAGCAAAAATGTGTACTTTGAAGACCCATGGATACTTGGCAGCAGAGGGTATATTCCACATGATGAGTTCGTAGAACGCTGGCACACTTTCAGTTATGCATCTCCTACAGCTGATAAAAAAACAAATATGATTCATATGGGAATCTTTATCAGTGGAGACAAGCCTGCACAAAATCCTGGTTTCATACATGTGGACTAATCCAGGTACCAATATGCTTGAATATTTCCAGAATCGAGAAATCCAAGAGCATGTCTTAAAATTAAATATGATTCCGGGTCCTTACATAAAATCGACTTCACTGTCTTAAGAACCATGTTCTGGAACCGCAGGGGAAACCGAAGAAACCGAAAGTAGAGTTTCGATCCCGTAGATTTAGGAAATCCGGGCAACGGAACTCTAAGCTTTCCGAATCTTAAATGACCTTTCTTCGTTTCATTTTATCTCACAAACAAAACGTTCTCATATAAAATGAAACGTTTTTTATAGGTTACAACCCTTAAAATCTCAGTGGAGCAGTAAAATGGACATAAAAAAAATTATCTGTGCAGCTATATCCCTTCTCATTTCTTTATTGATTTTGATCATTATTTTTAAGTATACTCCAAACCCGTTCACGTAAAAAGGCAGGTATACTTCTTCGCGTTTTCTATTTTTATATTAATTAGCCGTAAGAGAAAATCACTGCATTTTTACTCGGCTTCCCTTGTCTCACATTTCATCGTTCTCAGTTTCCCTGGCCTCACGTTTTGTTAGTCTCAGCTTTCCTTGTCTCACATTTTATCAGTTTTACCCTCCCGCCCGAGCCCTCATTGTCCTGTTCCATCTCCACTGTATACGTGTAATCCGATATTTCCGCAAGCCCGCCGGCTCCGCTGCCTCCTACTATCAGCGAGTAGACCTTTGCGTTATACTTCTTTTTTGCCTCTTCCCAGCGGGCAAGGACGAGCTCATCAGAGATTTCGGACTTCCCGTCGGTAATAAAAAGCAGATCTGCTCCCTGGAAGTCCTTTTCTTTCAGGGACCTGAGGCCTGAAGCAAGCGCTGTATTGAAGTCCGTCCCGCCGCCGAAGGTATAGAGCAGGAAGTTCAGGAACCTCTCTGACATCTTTTTCCTGCTGCTGAGTTCGATTTCCAGGTGCTGGCTTGTGGAGGCAAAAAGAATGACCTTCATGTCTCGCTGCTGGGCAAGCATAAGCTTTGCCATGGCAAGCACGGCAGACTTGGCAAGCGTTTGCGGGGTCCCGTGCATGGAACCCGAGGTATCGACGAGAGTGATCATGGGCCCTCGCGGTTTTATTCTGGGAGGACCTGTATAGTGCTTTCCGAGCAGCTGGTAGCTCAGGAGTTTTCCTTCAAGCATATCAGCATAGAACTTCCGCTTCAGAGCCGGGTTGAGGAGCTTTGCGGCTTCCATGGGCAGGAGGTTGTTTATCGAGTCCGAAAAGCGCACGGTCTGAATCCTGTTTTTCCCAAAAGGCGAATAGCGTATGCGGTCGGATGGGGGGTCAAACTCCCTCCTGCCTATAAAGTTCACGATTCTTCTCAGGTCAGGGTTTTTTTCAAAAAAAGCCGAGTAATTTTTCAGCATCTTAAGCTGGACATAAAATGGCTCTTTTTTAAGCTCCTTTACGGAATAACTCCAGCTCCTTCCAGGGAAAAGAAGGGCGAGGGTATCGAAAAGGTCAAGGTTTTCTTCCATTTCGGAGATGAACTCCTGCATTCTGGAGTAGAGCCCTTCCAGCATCCCGTCAAGAAAATCCTGGCACCCATCCTTCTGCATGAAATTGAGGACGGCTTCGTAAATGTCGGACTTTCCGGAAACTTGGGCAGAAGACTGAACATTCCGGGCTACCAGATCCTCGGGATTCCCGCCTGCCCAGAGGAGGAGGGTTTGTTTAAGGATTTTTTCAAACTCCCTGAGGATGGCTCCAGTTTCGGCATCAAGCCTCATGAACAATTCTTTTTCCGAACCGCTATTCTTAGCTCCTGAAAAGCGTTCCATAAGGTCGTAGATCAGAGGCAGAAGCAGCTTCAGACATGCAACTCCTGCTCCTCGACTCCTTTTTGTAATCTTTTGAAGCCCTGGCCACGGCCCTGAGTTTCTCAGGGCAAGAAAGATAGGGTAAAATGCCCCGAAAAGCTCTATGAACCTTTCAGCATCTTTTATCTCATACGGTTGCTCAAAGAGGATTTCAAGGGCAATCACTTCGGCTATCTTCTCGCGCAGAGGGCGGGGAATCGTGCGGGGGTAAGCAATGGTGCTTCTCAGTTCACCTTCCAGCAGGGAAGCTGCCTGTCTCTGAACAGAAAGAGCTTCGTGCCAGAGCCTGTTTCTGGAAAAAAAAGAGTATGACTCAGAAGAGGCTCTATCAGGACTGCTCAGAAAACCGGTTGAATCTTCCGTACCAACACCTCATTTTCTCATCTGAGCTTGAATCTGGACCCGAGCCCTTTCATAAAACCACTGGAATTGCTGCCTGAATCCGGTACCTGGACTTTTGCTTCAATTTTTGATGCATGGGGGTCGGAAGTATCTGAATATCCTGGTTTTGCAGGCCTGAGCTCTCCAGACCTGAATTCTTTGTGCTGCAAGCCCAGCAGGGTTTTGATTTCGCCGATCAGGGTTTCTGTTCCGGAAAGCTGTGTGCTTCCTGCGTCGTGCAGGAGCAGGGCTTCGTTTCTGTCAGGGGTTGAAAGCCAGATGTTTGAATCCATAAGATTTCTGAGCAGTTCCTTTTCTTCCTCAAGCCGCTGTTTTACTCGATTTACTCTTCCAGCCAGGGTTTCGAATTCTTTTTCAAAAACCGCTCTCTGACTTTGAGACAGGGTATTTTTCTTCCCTGAACGTTCATGGAGAGAATCAATTTCCCTTACCAGGTTCTCATAAGGATAGATCCTCGAATTTCCTTCCTGCTTCAGAGTATAGCTGTGGTTCGGGCAGGCAGTATGGTGCAGCTCCAGTTTATCTCTAAGCTGGAATTCTTCCCCGCAACTGTCGCAGATGATTCCAACGGGAAGCTCGTTTTTCAGGGCGATACTGAGTGCCGTTTTCAGGTCTTCCGCATCAAGGCGGAGTTTTTCGGTGTTTGTCCCGCCGGATACTACGAGTTTGAAAACTGTTTTTCGGATGGTTTCCCGCTCTTCGGGCAAGTTCCAGAGCATGTGCTGGAGCAAAAGGATCATTGTCCTGTCAACAGCCGGACAGCCGCTGCTGCAGGCTGCAACCTTCAGGACCTGAACAATTCTTTTCCAGCGCCGGTCCGAGATTTCTATTTCCTGCAGCTGGAGGTTTTTCCGGAGTTCCGTGATTATAACTTCAACATCAGGGTCAACAGGCAGGGAGTTTGAGCTTCTGCGAAGCTTTTCGATTTCTGAAACCTGAATGCTTGCAGCAGGCCTGAAGTCCTCAGGTGCTCTGAAAAGGAGATTTTTGAAGTTTTCATCATTCTGGATATAGGAGAGCCTGTACCTGAACAGGAAACGGTCATAAAGTGCTTCTAAACTTTCGTCTTCTTCCGGAAGCTCGTTCGAAGCCCCGAAGACCGAAAGCAGAGGGACATCGACTATCTCCCTCCCATTATGGTATTTTCTTTCGTTCAGTATGGTCAGGAGACTGTTGAGGATAGCACTGCTTGCCTTAAAAATCTCGTCCAGCAAAGCAATATGGGCCGTCGGGAGGCAGCCGTTGATGTTTCTCCTGAACTCGTCTTCTTCAAGGGCTTTTAAAGAAAGAGGCCCGAAGATCTCTTCGGGGGTTGAAAAGCTTGTTAAAAGGTAATTAAAAAAGTTCCCGCCTTCAATTGTCTGGCAAATGCTTCTGGCAAGCTGGGTCTTGGCTGTGCCGGGGGGGCCCAGAAAGAGCAGGTTTTCTCCTGAAAGGACAGCAAGGAGGGAGCCGTTTATTTCGGCTTCGCGTTCTTTGAAGTAGTCTGCAAATTCCGATTTGATTTCGAGGAGAGTTTCTTTCAGGTTCCAGCCTCCCGGTTTGTTATTTTATGAGATAATTCAGTAATGAAAGAGTTTAATGTATCTGGTTTCAGTTGGGGGATGGTTTTAGTTATGAAATGGTTCCATTGTGAGATAATTCCGGGATAAAAGAGTTTTTTGAAGACTGTTTTAGGTCTGTTTTCTAAGTCTTTGGCTTGATTCTATTTAAGACTTGCAATTATGTTTTGATCCGGTTTTTCAGAAATCCTTTTCGATGTAGTTTCAATTGTCAACAGCGGTTTAATTTTCCCCACATTGGTCGGTTTAAATTTCCCCATCTTTTGATATAAATTTTACTCAATTTTTCATAAACTTGTTAGAAATTACTGGTAGATATTTCCTGATTTTATACCATGTTTCTTCCTTTCTTTCAGCCTGTAACTTTCTCCTCTGATGTTAATTGTAGTACAGTGATGGAGAATTCTATCAAGTACAGCAGCCGCTATTACCTGGTCTTTGAATATCTCTCCCCATTCTCCATATGATTTATTTGACGTAAAGATGGTCGAACTCTTTTCATAACGTCTGGAAATCAACTGAAATAAACAGTGAGCTCCTTCCTCATCAAATGGGAGATAACCCATTTCATCAATGATCAGAACTTTAAATTTCATAAAGCCTTTGAGTTTCTTTTCAAGCATTCCTTCTCGATTTGCTATTTTCAACTTCTCGATAAGGTTTCCTGTATTGGTAAAGTAAACCGAAATCCCTGCTTTTGCTACTTCAATCCCAAGAGCGATTGCAAGATGAGACTTTCCAACTCCGGGAGGACCAAGGAAAACAACGTTTTCTACGTTATGAACAAATCTCAACGTTGCAAGGTCTTCTATGACTTTTTTATCAATAGATGACTGAAACTCAAAATCGAATTCATCAAGCGTCTTTTTCACAGGAAATGCTGCACTTTTCATCCTTCTCTCAATTGCAGCAGCTTCTCTGTGCTTCTTTTCCTGTTCAAACAGATAATCAAGTACTTCCATTGTTGTCTTGCTATCTCTTGCAGCAATTTCAAGATAGTTGTCCAGAACCTCTTCAATAGTATTCAGTTTGAGGTATTGCAGGTTACTGTGAAGTCTCTCATAGCTGAAATTGTTCATTCAAAATCACCGTCACTGAATGTTTCATAGATGTCAAGAGACCTCTTTTCAACTTCAGGACCTGAGAACTTCAACGGAATCTGTAATTCTTTCTTGCATTTTGAATTCTCTTTAAGAATCTCACTCAGGAGGCCCTGAAAATGTTCCTTTTTTCTGGAAACCCTACAATTACCTGAAAGAATTTCATGTTCACAAACCTTCTCATAATCAACATAGACCTCGAATATTCCTTCAAAAATCTGAAGCTCTGCAGTTCTTCCTGCAAACCTGTAAGGAACAGAATACTTATTTCCAAGGAACGAAATATAACAGTCTCTGGAGACCTTTCTGGTCTCCTTATGGACAACTTTGTAAGGAGGAACCTGATCCAGAGGGATCAGTTTCTCCTCCTTAAAACGTTCAAGGGGGATTTGATAGGTTGTTCCGTGGACAGTTGAATTTACCCTTTCCAACCAACTGTGAACTTGGGCGTTCAGGTCTTCGAGAGAGGTAAATCGTCTTCCAAGGAAGAAATCCCTCTTGACATAGCCTACCGTATTTTCAATTTTACCTTTTGTCTGAGGCCTGTAAGGCCTGCATAACCGTGGAATAAAACCAAAGCATTTGAAGAAATCCTCAAACTGTGAGTTCCATTCAGAATCTGATGATTTTAAGGCTCTTTTGATAACAACCTGTTTCATGTTATCATAGAGAATCTCCTGTGTAAATCCTCCAAAGTACTCAAAGGCGTTCAGATGACACTGGATAAGAGTGGAAGT
Organism: Methanosarcina acetivorans C2A; assembly: GCF_000007345.1. Classification (NCBI taxonomy): domain Archaea; kingdom Methanobacteriati; phylum Methanobacteriota; class Methanomicrobia; order Methanosarcinales; family Methanosarcinaceae; genus Methanosarcina; species Methanosarcina acetivorans. The sequence goes on from NC_003552.1 coordinate 2,710,704, forward strand.
GTCTATGCCCAGTGTAAATTCAACATATTTCATCCTGGAATATCCAAGAATCATGTTGAAGCAAAAGAGTTTCTTTATCTTTCCATCAACCTCAACTGTTCCCATCTCTGCCCAGTCAACCTGAGCCTGTACACCTGGTTTTGTTTCATAGCGGAATACAGCAGGGACTCCCTGCTGAGGTCGGACTTCTCTTACAAAGTCCTTGACGATGGTCATTCCTCCATCAAAACCCATTTCTTTGATTTCCCGATAGAGCCGAGCAGTAGTGTAGGAGCCTTCTTCAAGCTTTTTGAGTATATAAGGTTTATATGGATCAAGCTTGCTCTTTCTTCCGGGACGTTTCTGGGGTTCAGGTAAGGTTTTCAGCTGGAGATATTTCCTCACAGTTTTCCTGTCAAAACCGGTTTGTCTGGCGATTTCACTAATGCTCAAGTTTTGTGAACTTAAATCTCGAATCAAGAATAAATCCTCCTTTTTCAGCATGATTCACAATCCTCGAACTTTTCTCAAGGATTGAGAATTGGGGAATTTTAATCCGCCGAAAATGGGGAATTCTTAACCGCCGTTGACACAATAAGTTAAAAGATGTGTGAAAGAAAATCCAGACTAAAATATTTGTACTGTATACAATGAGTTTACCAGGGAACTTGAAGAGGTAAAAAGGGTTTTATTGAAAGATTGAAGCATTGAAAGATTGAAGCGTGAAAGATTGAAGCATGAAGGAGATGAAGGAAGGTAAAAGATTTTTGTTATTTAGCTACTTCTTCTTTTTCTTCTTCAATATAGTTTCTCATATCCTCGACTTCTTTGTCATAATCGTCCTGATTTAACAGGTTATGCACTGAGTTGTATTCCGTAAAAGTACTGGAGATCAAATCCAACTTTTCCAGGAGCAGGTCATTACCATAGATAGTATCTGCAATCTCCAGATATCTCTCTTCATACATTGCACTGAAATTCTCATTTGCGAAGAAGCGGGTTTTTAAGGTGTTTTCCCCATTCTGTGAATTTCCTCTTTCTCCTCTGTTAACCCCTCCCTGCTCAAAGTTTCCATTTAGCTCTCCCATCCCGGGAACATTCCCAAAGTTACTCATATTATTTTGGGGCATTCCAGGGCCTTCAAAACCGTCGGTAATATTGCCGAAGTTGTCCATATTATCCTGAGGCTTCCCGAAATTGCCCATATTTTCAGGTCCTGTAAAGTTTTCCATGTTTCCTGGAGCTGCCGGGGGTGTGAAATTGCCCATGTTTTCAAAATCAGGAGCTTGCTGCATTCCTTCGGGGCCGCTTCTCATTGTCCTGTTTTCCCCTCCTTCAATATTCTCAAATGCGCCTCCCCTTTGCATATTTCCCTGTCCCATCATTGCACCGAATGCAAGATTCATGTCCCACGCCAGAATTATGAATTTCTCGGTTTCAGGGTTGTAGTAGAAATAATAGTTGCTGTTCATTCCCGAAAATGAGTCCGAATTCTCAACCAGGTCATTTACTGCCATCATTGTGATCAGGGCATCAACGTCAAGCCAGTATGGTAGCTCTTCTTCAAACTCTTCATCGCTCGATTCGCTGACAAATTTTAAAAACGAGATCAGGGGTGCAAGGTCCTCTTCGTTAACCTGTGTTTTCTGCTCAAAATCGCTCATGTATTCTGTCTGGTCATCGCCTTTGTAAGTCAGGTCGACGAAGTTTCCGGCTTTGTATAATACTCCGTCGTAGTCATTAAAGTATTTCACCAGATAACTTTCATCAATCTGTTCACAGATTACATAATAAGCGGGATCCAGATCTGAAACCGTCACACTTGCATAGGAGCACTCCGGGACGACCGCTCCGCATATGCTGTGGGCATAAAGTGCAAGAGGCTCTTCAAGCAGGGAATCGCTGCTCCCTATACGGACTGCAAGTTCGGTAATTCCCCGATAATTCTGTCCGTCTACATATTTGTCGAATTTTATCAAAAAAGGAAGCTGCATACTGTCGATGTATGAGCTGCCTTTGAAGGCATGCTGTAAAGTCATCTGACCTTTCAGACGAACCCCTACGTCGTCAATAGTTACGCCATCAATAACGACATCAGTTTTAAAATATTCTTTCAGACCTGTCTCTTCGTAAGTTGCTATAAGGGATTCGTAATCTTTCCGATCCATATCAATCTGGACCTTGTGAATCATGCTGTCGTCAAAAATATCCACATTGTTTTCAATTGTAATCGTGTTGAGTTTTTCCTGATAATTTGCATCCGTGCTGTAAGGAATTATCATAGAATCTCCAAAAAAGCAGAGCAGAGAAAAAACGGATAAAATGAAGAGCAAGATTACCCAATAATATCTCCGAAGCCGCATATCCATTTTTTCTCAACTCCAACTAATTTCAGAGGTCCGTTGTGTTGTATCCTGTGATTAAGAACACTTTTTGATTTCCGTTCAGTTTTTTGATGGCTTCGATAAATTCATGTTTGTTTGCTTTTTTCTTTAAAATTACACTGTACACAAGCTCCGTGCCGGTATCTGAACGGACAGAATCTATTCCTATAAGGTCTGCTGATGAGGTGTATTTGACAAATACTTTGCCAAATAATTTCTCGAAGTCTACTTCTTTGTCAAGTTGAATTTTTAAGATCTGACTTATTGCAGGTCTTGAATACCAGTCAAATTCATACATGATGAAAATCAGGGTGCCGATTATTGCTGTTGCAATTATTGCAAGCAGGTAGAATCTTGTCCCTGTTGCCATTCCGATAGCCATTGCAAAGAAAATAAAACCTACGTCACGTGTTTCTTTAACCGCATTCCTGAAACGAATTATTGAGAGTGCACCTACCAGGGAAAATGCTCGTGCAATATTTGAGCCGACAATCAACATAATTATGTCAACGACCAGGCCCATCATTATAAGAGTATGAACATAACTTTGAGTGTAAGATGTTCCTCTATGTGTTCTTTTATAGAGCCATCCAATTGCTGATAGTAAGATAAAAGACAGGAGCAGACCCACCACAACATCCGTGATTGTGAATGTCCCGCTTAAATCTTCAAAAGCAAAAATGTCTTCAAGGGTTTCCAATGCCATTTTAGTACGCCTCAATTCTTCTAGGGAACTCTTTTTCAACTTCAAGCCCGGTACAGTACTTGCTGATTCTTACAAGCCTGTAGTTGTTCTGAGCAATTAGTTCTGTAAGCCAGAAAGGTACTCTTTCATTGGCTTTAATTTCGAGAATAACCCTGTCAGGTGATACAATAAAGCGTCCAGGTTTTTTAGAGTTCAGATCAAGGTCGTTTATCCTGTATCTTATGTTTGAATCAAAGGTTATCCTCAGTCCAATATCGTAATCAGTTCCGACAAAAGCATGCCTGAAATAACTTGTGATCAGGGTTGGCTGCAGGTTTCTTTCCTCAACCATTGCAAGAATTTCTTCTATGACAGGCGTATCCTCTTCGTTATGTTCTGGAATTATTCTCTCGTTGCATAGGGTCAACGAATCCTTATATTTCATTTCAACTCTTCTTTTTTGAATAGTTTTGTCATAGCGCTGCTTGACTTCTACAAAAATGAGTGAATCCTCTGTCAGCTTTTCTTTTGTTTCATAAAAACGAATTCGTAATTTTTTTCGGAACTTAATCCCGTTGACTTTTTCCCAGTAACATTGGAGGTCCGGGCTATCATAATAGAGACTTGTGATTACATAATCACCCGATGCCCAGCTGTAAGGGTCCGGAATAAGGTAATGCTTTACTTGTTCCTTTAATTCATTTGCCTGTTTTATAGTAAGCAAATATTTTAACTCGAATCGATTGAACTTTCGAATTAATTCCATTCTTTTCTTAAGAAGGTTTATAGGACTATATAGGTTGGGGTTAAATATATTTTCCAATTGTAATAATTGAAATGAGCGATGTACATCGTAAATATTTTCATCTATATACTCAATTTTATCCAAATGTAATTGTCACTATATTTGACAGTAAAAATTAATGTATATTCTCAGAATTAATGCATTTATTCGGGACTCATAACTATCCGAATGACTTTAGAGTCTAATTTCAATCTCAGAGAAAATTCCTGAAAATGAAAGCAAATTTTGTTGATGGATATTTTTAAATAGGATTGTATCCTTTCGATTATCACAACTTTGTTGATTTTACATCAATCCATATTCAAACTATCCACATATTGACCATTGAGATTTCATCAATTGAAATGTCAACTATTACTGTCTTGTAACTCCCCGGAGGAAACATGGACCCTGAATGCAGTAGAAAAGTAAGGTTGATGAACCTTGAATTCCAGGCACTTTATACTAAAATATTTGAAGATCGGTTTTTCCACAAAATAGCCGCCTCTCAAAACGCCGAACTCAAGGAACTTAACAAAAACCAGCCTCTAGTTATTATGTTGATAGGAATGGTAAAGGAAATCATGCCCTCTACAATCGGGACTTATATGGGTATGGACCGGAGCAGTCTTTCGAGAATGGTGGATTCCCTGGAAGAGAAAGGATTTGTCCGGAGAAAAAGCGATCCTGAAGACCGGAGAAAAGTCCTCGTTTCCCTAACTGAAAAAGGTGAGAGGTGCTACGAATTCCTGAATAAAATCTCTGAGGAGATGGCTGCCGAGATCCTTGGGCTGGGTGAAGAGCAGGATTTCAGGGATTTTGAAAAGAGCCTTGAAACAATGTTGAGAGTCCTGAGAAAAATCGATTCTGCAATGGAAAGCAAAAAATGAGCTCGGGACCGGAAGCTTCGAAATAGGGTCCCCAAATGGGGCATCAATATTAACATGAGATTATATCGAACCAATGCAAAACTTTCGTTTTTAGCTTCTTTTCATGAGGAGAAAGCATGACTCTGAAACTTATTAATAACCTGCAGAAACTTGGCTTTACCGAAAACGAGGCCAAGATTTATGCTGCCCTTGTCTGTATGAAAACGGCAACTGCAAGGGAAATCTATGAAACTAGCGGAGTTCCCAGGCCCAAGGTGTACAAAGTCCTGAGGGGGATGGAAGAGAAAGGATACGTACAGATAATTGAGGGGGAACCGATCCGTTTCAGCTGTATAAGTCCGGAGGAACTGATCACAAGGATCAGGAATGACTTTTTACTCTCTCTGAACGAAACCTTCTGCTGGCTCCATGCTTTGAACCCTGAAAGGAAACCCCTCAGCTCCGAAAAATCTGTAGAACTCGGGATGAGGTGTTAAAAAGGTTCCAGGGCAGTTTTCCGGTGTTATTCGGGCTATTTTTGTACCGAAATCAGTCCCGTAACTTTTGCTGTATTGCTATTTGTCCAGTGATTTTGTTCAAAAATGGAATGAAAAAATAGACTGAAAACTGAATTGTTGGAAAATAAAGTGGTTGGCAAATGAACTGGCTGAAAAACAAACTGGCTGAAAAACAAACTGGCTGAAAAAAACTGGCTGAAAAAAATTGACTGAAAAACAAGTCTCCTAAGGGGGATTCCTTATAAAAAACGTCTTTGAAAAACTGGGAATTTTTATTCTGAACAACCGTCCCGTCATAATGGCTGTCGTACTTTTGCTGGTTCTGCTATCTTTGCAAGGTGCCCAATATATCGAAATGGCATCCGGAACCGAGACCCAGGTATCAAAAGATTCGCAGCTGTACAAGGACTATGACCACCTCTTTCTGAACACTTTCAGCACAGAGAGCGTCATTGTGATGGTTGAAGGAAACGATGTGAAAACCGAGGACGTCGTGAAAGCTGCCGACAGGCTGGGGCAGCAGGCTCTGCTGGTTCCGGGAGTTACCAAGGTTTCAAGTGCTGCATCCATAATGAAGCAAATTAACTATGCTGAGTCTGGCAGGTCAAAAATCCCTAATTCGGATCGGGAAGTACGGGAATCGATTGAGAGCTACCCGGAATATTTTGAGAATCTTGTACTTGATGAAACCCACACGCTCATAGTTATCCAGATCGAAGGGAGCAGTACTAGCCAGCAGAAGGAAGACATTATCAATAATATTGAAATAGCGTTAGAAGAAGCTGATTTTCCTCCCGGCTACAAACTTACTGTTACAGGCAGCCCTTCTCTCAGGCTCGACATTGAAAGTGAAATGGGAGCCAGTATGGGCGTGCTACTCGGAATTGCAGGAATCCTGATGGTAGTCGTTCTTCTCCTGGTGTTTAAGCACGTCAGGTGGGGGCTGCTCCCACTTCCTGTTGTGCTGTTTGGAGTCCTTTTTACTTTCGGAGCAATGGGATATCTTGGAGTGCCCATGACAATGGTTTCCATGGCGGCTTTTCCGGTACTTATCGGGATAGGGATTGATTATTCCATTCAGTTCCACAACCGTATGGAAGAGGAAATCCACTGTGGCAAAACTTCTTCGCAGGCTCTTGTCTCTACGGTCAAGAATACCGCACCTGCCGTACTGATCGCGCTTGCAATGACGGCTCTCGGTTTTGTCTCGCTTTTTACTTCCGTTGTCCCAATGATCCAGGACTTTGGCAAACTCCTGCTCATCGGGGTAATCATGTGCTATCTTTCCTCGCTCTTTTTCGGGCTGGTAACTCTCTATAGTTTTGACTGGATTGCCCGGAAAAACCCGTGTGGGCTGTTCAGGAAAAAGGGGGATGAAGAGGGTAAAGTAGGTGAAAATGGAAACAATGGGCCGAAAAGAGACCTGGAAAATTCACTATGTGCAGGAAATATTCCGACACATGAACCCGGAGCAATTGAAAAAGCCTTGAAAAAAGTTACCGGTTTTACCATCAGACACTCTACCGTTATTCTTGTAGTTGCCTTTTTGACCTGTTGTGCAGGGCTTTATGCCGACCAGTCAATCCCCATCCAGACTGATACCAATTCCTTCATTCCTCAAGACATGCCCTCCCTGATCAACTACAAAAACATGCAGAGTATCATGTCGGGTTCGGGAGACCACCTTAATGTCATTCTGAAAGTAGATGACGCAAGTGACCCGGAACTGCTGGAGTGGATGGATGAGTTCTCCCAGCACGAAGTTGCAAACAGAGGGCATGTTTACAGTGCCACAAGCATAGTGGACCTTGTAAAAGAACGGAATGGCGGGACGATTCCCGAGACTTCCGAGGAAATACAGGCGATATACGATGAAATCCCCGCCAGCGAGAAAGGGGAATATATCGAAGGAGGTCAGCTGCTTCATATCGATCTGGATATAGGAACCGCTATGGCAGACCTTGAAATTACAGGCATAGAAGAGCTTCGAGATATTGTCCTTGCAGATATCCAGTGGATGCAGCCGCCCCCTGGTGTCACGGTTACAATAACTGGCAACTCGGTAGTTATCATTGACATGGTTGCCGGGCTTACAACAGGCCGAAGTATGATGACTCTGCTTGGGGTCTTCCTGGTTCTTATCGGACTCCTGGTAGTTTACCGGGACATTGTGAAGGCTCTTTCTCCAATTATCCCGATGCTGGTCGTTATCGGCTGGTCAGGCCTGGTGATGACTGCCATGGATATCGCATATAACCCTATGACTGCAGTTATGGGTGCCCTGATCCTCGGAGTCGGGTCTGAGTATTCGATTTTGATGATGGAGCGCTATTTTGAGGAAAGGGATGCGGGACTGAGTCCTGTGGATGCTATCTATCAGGCCTCGTCTACTACAGGTACAGCCCTTATTGCTTCGGGGGCCACAACAGTATTTGGTTTCTCCGCCCTGATAGCCTCGCCGTTCCCGATGATTAGCAGCTTCGGGCTGGTAACGGTCATAGATGTCCTCCTGGCAATGATCGTCACTTTCGTAATCTTCCCGCCCCTGATAGTCCTGATGGACAGCCACAGGGGAAAGAAGCTGGACATTTTCGAGAAATTACAGGGACTCAGGAAAAAACGTCAGGCAGGACTTACCAATACCTGAACAGGGAGGAGTCCTGTAAAAAATGCGGCATGGAGAGGGAACCAAGACTTGGAGAGAACTAATACATGGAGAGCGAACTTAATGCATGAAGAGAGAAATTCTCTCTTCTCAGTCTCTCTTCTCAGCCTCTCTTCTCAGCCTCTCTCCCATCTCTCTCCCACCTCTCACCTCTCTTCCAGAGTTAAACAGACTTAAATAAATAAAAAAATATTACTGACTTTTATGTATGAGCTTGTCTCTCCAGTAAACCCCCTTGCTGTCCTCAGGTACATCGGGCATCTTTTGCTTGTCTTTTCAGCAGTCCTGCTCGTCCCTGTACTTGCTGCTTTTGTTCTTGGGGAAACAGATGCAGCCGTGATCTACGGAAGCAGTGCCCTTGTAACTGCAGGGACGGGTTTTTTACTCCAGAAGGTACTTCCTGACTTCGAACTTGAAATTAAAGAAGCCTTGATTCTTGCAGCTCTTACCTTCCCCCTTTGCTCTTTGGTCAGCGCGGTTCCAATGGCATTTTCAACCGGTATGCCCTTTCTGGACGCTTATTTCGAGTGTGTCTCGGGCCTGACAACAACCGGCCTGAGCCTTGCCCCGCCTTCTCCCACCCGGCTTTTTTTCTTCACCCGCTCCTGGCTGCAGTGGATTGGGGGAATAGGCATAATCGTGCTAGTGCTTGGAATCCTTATCCGCCCGGGGACTACGGCTTTCAGGCTCTACAGGGTGAACTTCGGGGAAAGCCGGATCCGCCCGAGTGTAATTACAACTGCAAGGACCCTGGGGACGGTTTACCTCGTCCTGACCTTGCTTTCACTGCTGCTTCTGCTTTTCAGCGGCATGCCTTTTTATGATGCTGTTTGCCATACCCTGAGTTCGATTTCTACGGGCGGATTTTCAACGCAGGCTGGAAGCATCGGAGCCTATGGTGGCTTCCTGATCCCGTTCCTGATCACCGTTTCCTGCATAATGGGTGCGATCAGCTTCTCGCTCTACCCGGAGGTCCTGAAGGAACCCGGCACGCTTATCAGAGACCCTCAGGTAAGATACCTGTTCGGGCTTTCCCTACTCGGGACAGCCCTTTTTGTTTTAACTCTCTCAGGAGGGGAGGGTGGACCTGAACTGTTTCATATGATGCCGGATGCTGTTTTTCAGGTAGTATCAGCCCTTACCGGAACCGGTTTTTCCACTATAGACCTGGCTCCTCTTTCCGACGCTTCAAAAGGCTTTCTCAGTGCAATCATGTGTATAGGGGGCAGCATAGGTTCGACTACAGGAGGGATCAAGCTCTTCCGGCTGATCGTAATCGTGCAGCTCATAAAGCTGGTCTTCTATCGCTTTTTCCTCCCCAGGGAGGCGATTACCCCTCTCAAGGTAAAGTCCCAGGTAGTTGATCCTGACGATTTCTATCGAATCATGACCTACGTCCTGCTTTATTTGGCTGTACTCGTGTTCTCAGCTTTCATTTTCATGTTTTACGGGATAAACTCGGCCGATGCTATTTTTGAGACTTCGAGCGCTCTGGCGACAGCAGGGCTCTCAACAGGCGTAACAACTCCCGGAATGCCGTCCCTGCTCAAGCTTGTGCTCTGTGCGGATATGCTGCTCGGGAGAGTGGAGATAGTTCCGCTCTTTATTTTGCTCCTGCCTAGGACCTGGTTTGAGATAAACAGGAATACCGGAGAAAAAAGAAGTTCGAAAGACACAGCATGAATGAGATTCAGAGAGAAAAAGAGTAAAAGATATATGGTAAATTTAGAGGAAGCCGGTAAAAGAGAGAAATAAGAGTAAAGAGACCAAAAAAAGGTTATGAAAATAGAGCCCGTTAGATAAAGAAATAAGTCACAGAAAAGGAAAGAAAAAATGAGATTAATTATTATTGGAGCGAGTTCCCTGGGGATGCACCTGACTCACACGATGATCCGGCAGGGAAATGAGGTTGTCCTTATAGAAAAGGACGAGGAAGTTGCGAGAGAGCTTGCTGAAGAGCTTGACTGCACCGTAATAAATGCCGAAGGCACTCACCCGGACATCCTTGAAAAAGCAGGAATGGACTGCACGGATGCGGTTGTAGCCTGCACTAACCATGACCAGGACAATATCCTGATCGGGCTGATCGCACAGGAGGCAGGAGTGGAAAGGGTTATTGTCAAAACCGATGATACGAAGTTTATGGAAATTGCAAAGAAGCTGGGGATCAGCTCTCCGATTAACCCGCCTCATATCTCTTCAACTATTATTTCCGATGCCCTGCGCGGAATTGACACAATCGAGCTGAGTAACCTCATCAGGGCTGATGTACGCGTAATCAGCTTCACAACAGGGGAGCAGCATGCCGGCAAAAGGATCTCTGAGGTTCAGTTCCCGGAAAATACCGAATGTATCGGGTTTTACAGAAACAATGACTTTATCCTTGCTCGGGAAAATCCGAAGCTTGAAGAAGGAGACGAGCTTCTCATAATCACACGTTCCGGACATATCGACAGGATTTACGAGAAACTTCGAGAAACTTAAGTCTGTAAATCCGCCTGCTGTCTCTATCTGCAGTTTCTATCTGCAATCTCCACCTTCAGTCCCCACCTTCAGTCCTTTTTCACTCGCTGCGCTCGTTCAAGAGGCCAAATTTAAGGATTGGATAGCAAGCTTCACTCAAGTGGATCCATTACGATTTCTCTAACCCGTACAACATTATTTGCTGTACTGAACTGTTTTTGTCCGGCAGAGTTGCGGCTCTGCAGTACGCGGTCCGTTTCGCTCCGCTCAAACAGACTATTTATGGGAAGAAATGAGCTACGCTCAAGAGGGCTAACTAAAACAGTGGTAAAGTAAAGAGACGCAGGAGAGAGGTCTTCTCATTCTGAAGTCTGCTTTTACTGTGTTTTAAAGTTTTTTCTTTCTTCCTTCTATTTCTTTCCACTTTTCGCGAAGAGCTGCCTGACAGGCTGATAGAGAGATATTTTAGAGATATTTTATAACGTGTGAATTCTCCAAGCATTTGTTTTCATTTAATGTTTTATTTGTGGAAGTATCGGAACGTATAAATACAATCAAATTGTAGTTGATTTATCAACGATTGATATATCAATTATTGTTTTTAGTATAATTGAAAATTCAACTTGTTGCATGGGAATCATCATATTCTGGTAATAAAAGGCCAGTTTTTCGGAAAAGGTTTCGGTGGAATCCGGTAAAAAGGGATGATAAAGAAAATGGATGAGGCAACACTTAGTAAGATCATTCTCCTGTCAATGGAAAGGGATGCTCTCGATAACCTGATTTTTGAGCAGACCTTTCAGAAAAAAATTGCAGGCAAATTTAGGGAACTGAGCAAGAATCAGCCGTTGGTAATTAAGATCATAGGGATCGAAGGAGAAATTATGCCTTCCACGCTTGGAAAATATACCGGCCTGGAAAAGAGCAGCCTGACGAGGATGGTCGATGATCTGGAGAAGAAAGGGATTGTGTTCCGGAAAACCGACCCTGGAGACAGGAGAAAAGTGCTTGTTTCTCTCACTGAAAAGGGGCTTGAATATTACAATTGCCTGAGCCAGATTACTACCGAAATGGCTGATGAAATCCTAGAGTTTGTTGATGACAAGGACGTTGAGGATTTTCACCGGAGCCTTGAGACGATGGTAAGAATCCTGAGGAAAGTAGATGCCAGACGGTCTGCAAGACCAAGGTAATGCGATTGGCTCAGGGGAACTCTTAGCTGTGTGAAATTATTGAGTACTGGAGCTTTCAGATGATGAAGAATATTCAGATGATAAAGAATATTGTATAGATCAGATCTTAGCACGTGAAAGATGGAGGAAACCGGAATGACTCTTAGACTTATTGAGAACCTCCAGAAACTGGGGTTTACCGGCAACGAAGCCAAAGTTTACGCGTCTCTTGTCTGCCTGAAGCAGGCAAAAGCAAGTGATATTGCCGAAAGTGCGGGAGTTCCGAGACCCAAGATCTATGGAACTCTAAGAGGGATGGAGAAAAAAGGTTACGTCAGGATAATTGAAGGCGAACCAACCCTTTTTTGCTGCGTGCAGCCCGAAGTGCTCATTTTAAGGATAAGGGCAGATTTCATGCTTTCTTTAAGTGAAACCGCCAGTGAGCTGAATTCACTATCCCCAGGGAGCAGCAACTTTGCTTCAGAAAGTTTCTATGGAGAACAGATAAGGGTCTGAAAAAAGAGAAAGAGAAAACGTTTTGTTTTTCAACCCATGTAAATTTTTTCCGGTTTGTTGTGTTTCCAATGCTTTTTTCCGGTTTCATAGGTTTCGGTTTTTTATGTGTCTCAATATTTTATGAGTAGACGCGCTTAGGCCGGATGTTTTGAATAAATTGATAGAAGATTCCATCGAGGAACTAATAGACGTTGATAAGTTCAACCGGGTACTGGAAATGGAGTAGAAGGACAAACGGGTACTTAGCGCCTATCCGAAAAGTGTTGTGACCTACTGTAACTTACCATTAGCAAATTTGTCTATTGAGTTTTACTCTTTACCAATACCGACACCTAAGTCATACGCTATTCTATCAGCCATCGAAAAATCATGTTAGAATCCTGAGAAAATATGAGGTTAATTCCAATAATGGCATTTTATTGAAAATTTATCCCTTTATTTCCACTGTCAGATATTAAACACGTGAATTTCACAAAAGGATAATATTCTTCATTAAATTTCACAATTAGGATATGTTTGAATCGGATATCTTTTTTGTTAGTATAAATATACACCAGTAAAACTCATGATAAATCTATATAGTAATACATATTATGTGATATAATATCTTTTTTTCTGTAAAATCTTTATATAGTGTTAGCACATATGTGATAACATGGTAAGACGAGTCTTTACCGCGGACGCGGAAAACCGTGTCAGGCTGACGTTACCGGCATATCTATGAGACAAGCTCGACATCAAAACGGGACATTGCCGAGATAACGGACGACGATGAGAAGATAATCATAAAAACGGAAAAGAATAAGGCAGTGGATGAACAGCAATGAAACAGAATCGGAGCATATTTGATAGGCTGGATCAGGTTACACGATGGGCCGGAGCGGTAATGTTTTGGTTTTTTATTGGAACTCTGTTGCAGTACATGAACCCTGGTTTTTTTACTGCGGTTGGATGGGTTTGGTTACTTGTGATAGCTGCGTGGTTATACGGTGGCGTCATGTGCATTTATGATTCATTAGCAGTGGGGAAACATGAACAAAATTAGGAAACGTTTTTTTCGGATACCTATACCCCAAGAGTTTAATGTGAGGCATCAGATTCGAACCCGCAGAACCTATGAGAGCAATGACAACAAGTGAACTAACGAAATTAAAGCTGAACTTACAGGCTTCAAGCAGGCTTTGTGATCAGAACTAAACCCCAACTGGACATCTCCGAAAGTTCAGATCTCCCGGGGGGGCTTAGAATTGATTCAATTTTAAAAGATAACCATAAACCATACACATATCTAGTAATTTAAAACTGTAAAATACTACCAATCTTTCACCTTTTATAACAGTTATGGATATCAAAGCAAAGCTTCAGGAATGGAGAATCTTATGGAAAATAGATAATATATACATTTATATGTACACACTGTACCTGCATGGTAAAGCGTAGAATTAACCAAGATAAGCAAGACAGGACGTCAGTTTACATTCTCTCATCACTACGTGATAAGTTAAATCTTAAAAATGGTGATGTTGTGGATATCGACTTTGAAAACGATGTAATTGTAATGAGATTAGTCGAAGAGGAAGACATAATTGAAGATCCCAATATGATGAACTGATGGAAATCATTTTTGAAAGTATTATAAAGGAATCAATAAT